>JAVEWX010000015.1:0-33713 GCA_034004335.1 Bacteroidales bacterium
ATACTCCTTGCAGTGAGCAACCAGTTTTCTGAACATATCTTCCTGGGCCATAGTAGTTCGATAATTATCCGGTTGGCAAAAGTAAGCAAAAAGTCCCTTTTAACAATCCTGTATTGGCTAAATGGGAGGGAAGTACGGCTTCAATTATATATCTTTGTCGATATGGAGACCAGGATAAGAACCGATTTTCTGGTAATCGGTAGCGGGATAGCGGGACTGTCATTTGCGTTGAAGGCTGCTGCCGCGGGCAAGGTGATTGTGGTAACCAAATCATCTGTTGATGAGACCAACACACGCTATGCGCAGGGTGGTATTGCCGCGGTGATGTATGATCCCGACAGCGTTGAGAAGCATGTTCGTGATACCCTGATAGCGGGTGATGGCTATTGCAATGAGGAGGTTGTGCGGATGGTTGTTCGCGAAGCACCCGACAGAATAAGAGAGTTGATTGACCTTGGCGCTGAATTTGACCGCAGGTCTGATGGTTCATATGACCTTGCAAGAGAAGGGGGCCACAGTGAACACCGGATACTGCATCATAAGGATAATACCGGGCAGATGATCCAGGAAGCGCTTGTTGCCAGCGTAAGGCAGAACAGGAACATCACTGTTTACGAACATAATTTCGCCATTGAAATACTGACACAGCATCACCTGGGAGAGAATATTACCAGGGCAAGGAATGACATTGAGTGTTACGGAGCCTATGTCGCCGACATGCAGAAGAAAGTGGTCAGGACTATCCTCTCACCGATAACGGTGATTGCTACCGGAGGCATGGGCAGTGTTTACCAGACCACTACCAATCCGGCTATTGCAACGGGAGATGGTATTGCAATGGTCTACAGGGCAAAAGGGACGATCGAGAATATGGAGTTTGTTCAGTTTCATCCAACATCATTCTATAATCCAGGTGTAAGACCATCGTTCCTGATAACTGAGGCGATGAGGGGTTACGGTGCTATCCTGAGAAACAATTCCGGTGAGGATTTCATGATCCGCTATGACAAGAGGGGATCACTTGCGCCCAGGGATATTGTCGCAAGGGCTATTGACAATGAGATGAAAACGCTGGGAGTAGATTTTGTATTTCTCGACTGCACCCATCTTGATCCCGATGGACTTAAGTCACATTTCCCTAATATCTATGAATACTGCCTGAAAGCAGGAATTGATATCACCAGGCAGATGATTCCGGTTGTGCCGGCAGCCCATTATCTTTGCGGAGGCATCAGGGTTGACAAGAACGGCAGGAGCAACATCGACAAGCTGTATGCCCTTGGGGAATGCAGTTCTACGGGTTTGCACGGAGCGAACCGCCTGGCCAGCAACTCACTGATGGAGGCTGTCGTTTATGCTCACAGGTCAGCTTTGGATGCCATATCAAGGTTCAGATCAATACCACTCAAAGAAACTATTCCGGACTGGGATTACGAGGGTACCACACATAATGAGGAGATGGTGTTGATCACCCAGAGCTACCGTGAGGTTCAGTCAATAATGAGTAATTATGTGGGTATTGTGAGGTCTGACCTCAGGTTGAAGCGAGCCCTTGACAGACTGGAAATAATCTACCGGGAGACTGAGGATCTGTACAAGAAATCCCATATCTCAGAGCAGCTTTGCGAGCTTCGCAACATGATAAATGTGGGATACCTGATTATAAAGATGGCAAGCAGAAGGCATGAAAGTCTTGGGTTGCACTATTCACTTGATTACCCCAAAAGAGCGTCGTCAGAATTCTAATGATATTTCAGGCATGAATCATCTTGAAGCAGTTTACAGCGGTAAGAACCAGATGTGGAGATACCTGGTGATGATTGCCGTGGTTGTATTTGCAGCAAATACCATTGGCTCGGTACCCCTTCTTGTTGTTTATCTGAAGGCAATAATACAGGACCCTTCAATATCTTCGGAGTTTGCATCCAATCCCTCAAATATTTCACTGCTTGGTACCGGTCCTGTCGAAGGTCTGATATTGCTGCTGGTGCCCTTCCTTGTGATGTTTGTTTGTTTCTGGTTGCTGATTAAGCCTCTGAATGAAAGGACTTTTATGCAGACTGTCAACGGCACTGACAGTTTCAGATTTAAAAGGTACTTTGCCGGGGCATTGGTATGGCTTCTGCTTTCGGCTATATACCTGGTTGCCTATCTCGGCATTGATCCCGGCAATTTCAGGCTGAATAACCTTACAACCTCGCTGGTTGGTCTGATCATAACGACACTTCTGCTTATACCTTTTCAGGCAGGCTCGGAAGAACTGCTGATGAGGGGATATCTTATGCAGGGGTTCTACAGGCTCATTCCGAAGAGGTGGTTTCCGCTGCTGGCAACCTCATTGATTTTTGCGCTGATGCATGCGCTCAATCCTGAAGTAAAGGCCTTCGGTTTCCTTACGATGATGCCTCAGTATTTTCTTATCGGGCTTTCTTTCGGAATGGCAACGCTCATGGATGATGGTATTGAGGTAGCGATGGGGGCCCATACCGCCAACAATATTTTTCTTTCTGTAATGGTTACGCACAAGTCGTCGGCATTACAAACTCCTTCGGTCTATGAACAATTGATTGTTGACCCCTGGCTTGAATTCCTGGGGCTGTTCCTGATGTCGGTCATCTTTTTGTTTGTTCTCGGCCGGAAATACAATTGGAACCTGCGGTTCCTGTACAGGTAGAGGAATATTTAATTACGCCGCAAGTTTATTGTTGGGGCACTGTCTAAACAATTATAACAGTGTTCGGAAAAATTCCGGGAGTGAAAGAGTACAGTAGATATGAGGCAGATAATCAGCTGCTTGCCGGTTTGCGATCGGGAGACAGGGAAGCCTATAGGACTCTTGTCGACAGGTATCACCAGAAAATAATTCGAACATGTAAAGGCTTTGTACATTCTGATGCCGATGCCGAAGATATTGCGCAGGATGTTTTTGTTGAGGTGTTCAGGTCGGTCGGACAGTTCAGGGGTGATTCTGAAATATCGACATGGATATACAGGATAGCAGTAAACAGGTCAATTAATTTTCTGAGGAGCAAATCCAGGATGCGGGTTCTCTCATTTCTTGCAGGAGATAGCAGGACAGGGGAGGACCGCGTTCCGGAAAAAGCTGCCGGCAGGGAAAGCTGTCCCGACGAGGAGCTTCACAGGACTGACAGGACAAATGCACTGAATAAGGCTGTTGATTCACTGCCGGCCAACCAGCGAACGGCTTTCATTCTGAGTAAATATGAAGAAATGTCCTACAGAGAGATCTCTGAGGTCATGAAAGTGTCAATTGGCTCGGTTGAATCATTGATATTCAGGGCAAAACAAAACCTGCAGAAGAAATTGCAGGTATTTTACAGGAAAAATATGCGATAACCGCAAGTTTTACTTCCGGGTAGTGTCTAAAGGTTAAAAGAAGGCGAGATGAATTGCAGGGAAATAAACAGGTATCTTTTCAGTTATGCGGAGGGCCAACTCTCAGATGAGGAATCCATTGCTGTTGAGAAGCACCTGGAGGCATGCAGCGAATGCAAAGGAATAGTTGACGAAATAAGGCTGTTTCTGGCATTTGTCGATGAAGATAAGAGGGTTGAAGAAAATCCATTCTTTTTCACCAGGGTTGAGTCCCGGTTACTTAAGCCGGTCGCAGGTCGTTCATTAGCTCCGTCAAGGCTTATTCCTGCGTTTGCTGCCCTTCTGTTTTTTATCGGAGGCATCTTAGCAGGCGTCAACATAGGGAAATTATACGGAACCGGCGATGATGGGAATGATATGATTGTTAACGTTACCAGGCCCTTCCTTGATGAGTTGAGTCAGGAACCCCTGGAGTCGTGGTTCATTGATATTTATTCTGAAGGCGATGACAAGAGATAGGGTACTGATATGGGCAGTGCTGGTGTTGCTGGCTGTCAATATAGCCACAATAATATCGGCATTGAGGTATTCAGGAAAAGTTAAGTCAGACGGGACGGAGGCCGTTGGAGAGGTTGTGGATGCGCGTCAGATACTCTTCAGGGAGCATCTCGGACTTACCGCGTCCCAGGAGAGGGATTTTGTTCGTCTTAACAGTTCTTTTTCCCAAAATGCCGGCAGGATGACTGTCAGGCTTGATCAGCTCAGGAGGGAGATGGTTGAGGAGCTTTCGAAGCCCGACCCTGAGATGAAGGTTATTGAAAAGATTACCGAAGAGATAGGTTCACTTCATAGCGATCTTAAAATGGAGACAGCTGAATATTACCTGGGGATGAAAAAAGTCTGCACCCCCGAACAGCAGGTTCTCCTAAGGGAGATGTTCATGGTCATGTCAGATCCGGAAGGCGATCTGAATACCTTGTTCAGGGGACCTATAGGGCCCGGACCGGGTGGAAGAGGCAGGAACATGCGTGGCTTCGGAAGAGGAATGAACAGGTTTTAATTTTAAATGAGAGATGCTCATAGATAGATGTTTAACTTAAATAGTAAAGTCATGAAAAGAGTAACGAAGATCAATTTTGTGGTTATATCGCTTCTCCTGATTACAGGAGGATTGATTAACGGACAGGGCTGGGGCAGATCGATGGACCCCGGCGTTTATTGCGGCAGTCTTCCGGGAATAACCGAGAAGCAGAAGGCGCAGCTCACAGAGATGGCAACGAAGCATCGTGCAGAAATGGATGCATTACGTCTGGAAAGATGGAACTCCGCTGATCGCGATGCATGGAATGCTTCTGCCGTGAAGATGACAGACCTGACAATAAAACACAGGACTGAGATATTGAATATCCTTACCCCTGAGCAGAAGGAGTATTTTATGTTCAGAGGAGGAGGCAGATTCATGGGTCCTGCAGGCAGAATGGGCGGCAGAGGTCCCGGCAGGGGAATGATGATGGGCCCCGGCAACTGGGGTGGTCGTGGCGGCTGGCGCAGGTAGACAGAATAAATGGACAGTAATAGGAGACAGGTCGGACTTTAGTAGATACCCGACCTGTCTTCGCTTCTTATGGTGCCCCACCTGTCAGCAATGAAATGAAGAAGGGATCTTATCTCCTCCGGTTCGTTTGATGTAAGGAGTCGTAGCCGTGTATCCCTGAAATCGGACAATCCCTTGAAATAGTTTGACAGATGACGTCTGAGCTCAAGAATCGCCCGGCGTCCCTCTTTATGTTCAAGGGAAAGTTCAAGATGCTGTAATGCAATATTGACTTTCTCCCCAACGGTTGGCTCGGGCAGAATCTCGCCGGTGTCGAGGTAATGTCTTATATCCCTGAAGATCCAGGGGCGGCCCACCGCTGCACGACCTATCATTATCCCGTCAACATTGTGTATTCTGAACATCTCTGCCGCTTTCTGTGGAGAATCAATGTCCCCGTTGCCTATAACGGGGATCTTTATTCGCGGGTTGCAGCGAACCTCACCAATGAGCGTCCAGTCGGCCTCCCCCCTGTAAAACTGGGCCCTTGTTCTGCCATGGATTGTAATGGCGCATATGCCTGTGTCCTGTAGTCTCTCAGCCAGGTCAACAATAATCATGCTCTCTTCATCCCAGCCAAGACGGGTCTTTACCGACACCGGCGTCCTGACAGCCTCAACAACTGCTGCAGTTATTTCGAGCATAAGGGGGATGTTCCGGAGCATTCCTGCACCTGCACCGCGCCTGGCAATTTTCTTAACCGGGCACCCAAAGTTCAGGTCGATGATCTCCGGCCTTGATTGTTCTGCCATGATGGCGGCCTCGACAATTGCCTCCCTGAGGTGTCCGTAGATCTGGATACCCATCGGTCTTTCAGAGTCGTAGATATCAAGTTTTTTGAGGCTTTTGGCCCCCTCCCTTATCAGGCCGTCGGAAGAGATAAACTCGGTGTACATGAAATCAGCTCCGAAATGCTTGCATAAAGCCCTGAATGAGGGATCGGTGATATCCTCCATTGGCGCAAGAAGCAGAGGTTTATCTCTTAATATCGCCTTTCCAAGTTTCAAGTTCAGATATATTCTCTCCCGAGAGGGATCAGTTCAGGCGGCAAAGGTAACTAAATCAGGGTTGCGAAACTCATCGCAGTTCAGATGCTTCTACCGGTAGAGCATCAGAGTTCAGGATAATATTGAAGATCACTGCACCAGTTCATTCTTTCTGAAAACATAGACAAGGCCATATCTCTCAGCCTCCTGTCTGCGCTGTCTGTCAGGCAGTTCTGCCAGGGTCTCCTCCACCTCATTCCATATATTGAGGATGAGTTCATCTGCCTCTTTCCTGAGGGTTGCGGTTTTCTCCGCATATTCGGATGTTTTCTTTCCAAGTGTTTTGTGGAACCTGTGGGCGTCGATGAACTGGTCAAACCATACTTTGACGACAGCTATTGAGGGATTGGTTATGGGAGTCAGTCCCTTCTTTTTCCTGAAGTCTTCCCCGTCGATGATCCGTTTGCCCCAGGTTATCAGTTCATTCTCTGTTGTCATGGAGGGTATGGTGGGCTCATCGGCTGCAATTCCGAAGTAGGACCTTGTCTCCGCCGGCAGTTCCCCCCTGGCTATTGCCATATTCATAACTCTAAGGAAATGGGAGATGTAAAGGCGGGCTTTTCTTGTAACCTCCTGGTATTCCTGGCTCTTTTCGCTCTGGGAGGCCATGGCTTGCCTTTGCAATGATATGTTGTGCCTGTACTGGGGAAGAAAACCGTGAAGCTTTACCAGGTTTTTCTGTGAAAAGGCCATTTTAAAGGGAGGCGTCTCCTTCCCTTTTTCCAGGGCCTTCTGCATAGCCCTTATTCTCGCTGAATCGGTGTTGGGCAACCTACGGTATGGCATATTTCAGGGTTGTTGAAAAAGTGTTGATATCTGTTGCGAATATAAACTATTTTTGTTTATAACCAAGCCTATTCGCAAAATAAATCAACTGGATACTAATTATTTTCGTTCAGATATTCCCGGGCTAAAATGTTAATAACATTATGTTGATAATGATGCCGTATGCACCTGCTGTTGTGCCGGCTAAAATGATGCCGCTGTTGCCTTGGGGGTACCTCCCGTAATGAAAGGACACTCTCTTTTAAAGTGAGAAGCCCTTTTGCTCTTGCATTACGAAATTGAAATAGCTATTTTTAAGGCCTGAATTAGAAATTGCACTAAAATTCCTGATTATGTTTAAGACAGACGTGTACATAAATCGCCGAAACAGCCTCAGGAAGGCTGTTAAATCGGGCATCGCCCTTTTCCCCGGTAACAATGATTCTCCAATGAATTATCCGGCTAACACATATCACTTCCGCCAGGACAGTGATTTCCTTTATTTCTTCGGACTCGATCTACAGGGTCTGGTTGGAGTGATCGACTTTGATTCGGGAAAGGATTATATCTTCGGAAATGACGTGGATCTTGACGACATTATCTGGATGGGTCCCCAGCCACTGATCAAGGATCTTGCCGCAAAGGCAGGAGTGAAAAATACAGCTCCTCTTTCAAAGCTTGACGATCTTGTCAGGGAGGCAGCCGGTAAGAAGCGTACGATCCATTTCCTTCCACCCTATCGTGGTGATAATAAGATGATGCTGGGATCTCTTCTTAAGGAGAATCCCTGTCAGATGAAGACCCTGGCATCTGAGGAACTTATAAGGGCAGTGGTCGCCCTCCGCTCGATAAAGGAACCCTGGGAGATTGAAGAGATTGAGAAGGCTGTTGCCATTGCATATGACATGCAGGTAACTGCCATGCAGATGTGCAAGCCGGGGATAGTGGAGCAGGAGATTTTCGGCAGGATAGAGGGTATTGCCCTTTCAGAGGGCAGGGGCCCGGCTTTCCCGATAATACTGAGTATAAACGGACAGACACTACATAACCACTCTCACCATAATACCCTGAGGGTAGGACGTTTGATGATCACCGACTGTGGTGCAGAAACGAACATGTGCTATAGTTCGGACATTACCCGTACTACCCCGGTAGGCGGGAAATTCCAGCCCCGGCAGAAGGATATCTATGAGGTTGTACTGAAGGCCAATGTTGAAGCCATTAATGCAACTGGTCCCGGGGTATCAAACAGGGATGTACATTTTCTTGCATGCAGGGTTCTTGCATCAGGACTAAAGGATCTGGGTATAATGAAAGGGGATGTTGATGATGCGGTCAGGGAGGGAGCCCACGCCCTGTTTATGCCCCATGGACTGGGTCATATGATGGGACTGGACGTTCACGATATGGAGGCACTGGGAGAGAACTATGTAGGGTACAGTGATGAGGTGAAGCGCAGTACCCAGTTTGGAACCAGGTCACTGAGATTCGCACTTCCCTATAAGCCGGGTCATGTATTTACCATTGAGCCGGGCTGCTATTTTATTCCAGAGCTCATTGACAGGTGGAAGGCCGACAAGATGCATACCGACTTTATCAACTATGGTGAGGTGGAGAAATATCGCGATTTCGGAGGAGCCAGGATAGAGGATGATGTGCTTATCACGGAGAAGGGACATAAGCTGCTGGGTAAACCAATTCCGAAGACGGTTAAGGAAATTGAAACCGTTTGTCAGGAATAGCCTGAACAGATACAGGAAAAACGTCGCAATGGAAGTGATGACCATTGCGACGTTTATTCTTTTATGGGCTGAACCGTCGGGGTTTCCTTACCTTCTCATCTGCCCAGGGAATACTGCCAGGCTTTCATGTCCATTCTCGTCGACAGACTGTACGGCAAAGAAGAAGTTGTCCTTGGAATAGGGCAGTGTTATTTCGGTCCCGGTAACGAAGAATTTTTTCTGCCACAGCGGCATATAGGTCTCACGCATCAGCACGTAATAGCCTGCCGGCTGCTTGCCCTGCTTTGGAGCCTCCCATCCTATACTGGTTGAGTTGCTCATCCCCGACATTCTTATTCCTGCATTTAACGGTTCATGGGGTGCCTGGGCGAGGTTGGCAATAGTGGCAAGGTTTACGCCTGTATTCTTCCTTACATATTCATAGTCGACATATTCCGGGAGGTCGCCATATTGAATTCCGTTTTCAAACCTTGGAACCTGGTGGGTACGGTCGTAGTTTTCATCGAACTCACAGATCCTGACGGCAGTGAATCCCTCCTGGCAGAATGGAGTGTGGTCACCTCCCCTGCCGAACCTGTCATTCCTGAAGATGAGAGTTACATCGATCTGGTCGACATACCTTTCTCCCACCTCCTTGATATAACGTGCCAGCTGGCGGGCCTTACCGTCATTCTCCCCCGAGGTATACTTCCTGAGGGAAACCATGGCATCAGTTTCTAAGGCCGGGACCCCTTCACTGAAAACTCTCACCCTCTTGTTGTCCTGCAGCAGTGTCTCTGAGGAACCGACATTACCAATCATATCATTATTCAGGAAGGCAATGATATTCCAGTTCTCTGTCTTAGCCTTCTGAGCCATGTGTTTAGCCCCCAGGAGTCCGTGTTCCTCTCCCGAGAGTGCCATGAAGACAATGGTTGCCGGGTAGGTTTTTTTTGACATTATCCGGGCAATTTCCAGCATGGCAGCAATTCCTGAGGCATCATCATTGGCACCTGGGGCGAAACTGGTATTGTCAATGTCGCGTGCTGCACGACTGTCGAGATGTGCACTCATAACAATGATGCGGGTATCAGTGGGGTCTGCTCCCTTAAGAGTAGCGACGACGTTTTTAAGTGTTATTTCCTGGGGTATTCTCTGCCTTTCCCCACCTGTTTTGTATTCTTCAAATTCAACGGTCAACCTTCCCTGTGAGGCCGGGATATAACTTTCAAATTCCTGCTTTATCCAGTTCCAGGCTGCCCCGATGCCCATATCGGGCTGGTCCTGTACGCTCATATTGTGACGCGTGTGAAAACTGACGAGTTTCTTCACGTGTTGTTCTATCCTGTCGCGGGATATTTCCTTTACCATTGCTTCAATTTCAGGATCACGGTTTACAATGGCCTGCGCTGTTGTACAGTCAATAAGGAGCATTGATATCATCAATGCCAGTAAAACTCTCTTCATATTTCTCCCTTTTTTTAGTATGCTTTATGATATTCCCTGTTAAGTCGTGCAATATTAGTCAGCTTAATACTTTTGGGGCACTGTGCTTCACAGGCGCCTGTATTTGAACAGTTGCCGAATCCAAGCTGGTCCATTACTGCGACCATTGCCCTGACTCTCTCCTTTGCTTCAATTCTGCCCTGGGGAAGGAGAGCCAGCTGCGATATCTTTGCCGACAGGAAGAGCATGGCGGAGGCATTTTTGCAGGCTGCCACGCATGCCCCGCAACCTATGCAGGAAGCAGAGTCGAAAGCGGCATCAGCATTTTTCTTGAGGGCAGGCATTGAATTGGCATCGGGAGCTGAACCTGCATTTATCGAGATAAATCCCCCTGCCACCTGAATTTTGTCAAACGCAGTGCGGTCGACCATCAGGTCCTTGATTACAGGGAAGGGTTTGGCCCTCCACGGTTCAACGGTAATTGTATCGCCCTCGCTGAAGTATCTCATTGAAAGATGGCAGGTTGTGATGCCCGCAACAGGGCTGTGCGGATAGCCGTTTATATACATACCGCATGATCCGCAGATACCTTCACGGCAATCGTGGTCAAAAGCCACGGGTTCCTTACCCTCCCTGATGAGTTTGGTGTTAAGTGCATCAAGCATTTCAAGGAAGGACATTTCCGGGGAAACGCCATCGAAGTCGTAGGTTACAAATTTACCCTTTGTTTTACTGTTCTTCTGGCGCCATATGTTCAGTCTGATTTTCATGTCAGTGTTATTTCAGAAGGTTAATAAACATTACTTATAGCTTCTTTCCTTCATTTCAACCTCTTCGAAAGTAAGGATTTCCTTATGCAGGGTATGGGGTTTGCCTTTGCCGTTGTATTCCCAGGCGGCCACGTATGCAAATTCAGCATCATTCCTTTTTGCTTCTCCTTCCGGGGTCTGGCTCTCTTCCCTGAAATGTGCACCGCACGATTCCTTCCTGTGTAGTGCATCGGTGATCATGAGCTCTGCCAGTTCGAAGAAATCGGCAACTCTGCCTGCCTTTTCGAGTTCCTGGTTCACCTCATCACAAGTGTCGGGTATTTTAACATCTTTCCAGAACTCTTCTTCCAGTTCCTTAACCATTGCCAGGGCCTTTGTCAGTCCCTCCCCATTGCGTGACATGCCGCAGTAGTCCCACATGATCCGGCCCAGTCTCTTATGGAATGAGGTGACAGTCTGGCTTCCACCAATAGACAGAAGGGCGTTTATTCTTTCCCTTACGCTCTTTTCTGCCTCATCGAATTCGGGAAGATCGGTCTGGATTTTTGGTACTTTAATCTGGTCAGCAAGATAGTTGCAGATGGTATTTGGCAATATGAAATATCCGTCACCGGCTGCCTGCATAAGAGAACATGCACCGAGTCTGTTTGCGCCATGATCGGAGAAATTGGCTTCGCCGATGGCATACAATCCCGGAATGGTGGTCATCAGTTCATAGTCGACCCACAATCCGCCCATTGTATAATGGCCGGCCGGATAGATTCTCATAGGTTCATCGTAGGGATTTATGCCGGTAATTGTTTCATACATCTCGAACAGGTTACCGTATTTGCCTTCGATAGCTTTCTTTCCCTGTTTATTGATGGCATCACGGAAGTCGAGGTATACTGCCAGGCCGGTCTTGCCTACACCGAAACCGGCGTCGCATCTCTCCTTGGCGGCCCTTGATGCAACATCCCTTGGCACCAGGTTTCCGAAAGCGGGGTACCTGCGTTCGAGGAAATAATCGCGTTCCTCCTCCGGAATATCGTTGGCGTTTCTCTTTTCATCATTCAGCTTTGGAACCCATATCCTTCCGTCGTTGCGAAGCGACTCAGACATAAGGGTGAGCTTCGACTGATAATCATTAAGCTGGGGAACGCTTGTAGGGTGTATTTGAACGAAGCTGGGGTTGGCGAAAAGTGCTCCCTTCCTGTGTGCCTTCCAGGCTGCCGATGCGTTTGAATTTACGGCGAGGGTGGAAAGATAGTATACCGTGCCGTACCCTCCGGTAGCAAGGACTACGGCATGTGCTGAATGTCGTTCAATTTCACCTGTTATCAGGTTCCTGGCTATAATACCCCTGGCTCTGCCGTCGACCATAACAAGTTCAAGCATCTCCCTTCTGGGGAACATCTGTACCGATCCCAGTTTTATCTGCCTGTTCAGTGATGCATAGGCTCCCAGAAGACATTGTTGCCCGGTTTGTCCCTTTGCATAAAAGGTACGCGAAACCTGGACTCCTCCGAATGAACGGTTGTCAAGTGTTCCACCGTAATCGCGTGCAAATGGCACACCGATTGCGGTATAATGGTCAATGACAGCGTTGCTTACCTCTGCGGCCCGGTATACGTTAGCCTCCCTTGCCCTGAAGTCGCCTCCCTTGATCATATCATAGAATAGCCTGAAGACGCTGTCGCCGTCGTTTTTGTAGTTCTTGGCCGCGTTAATACCGCCTTGTGCGGCTACTGAATGTGCCCTGCGGGGGCTGTCCTGGTAGCAGAAGTTCTTCACTTTATATCCCAGTTCACCCAATGCTGAAGCAGCACCGGCGCCCGCCAGGCCAGTTCCGATGACAATTATCTCGAGTTTCTTCTTGTTGGCTGGATTCACAAGCTTCATGGACTGCCTGTACTTAGTCCATTTACCGGCCAGAGGTCCTTCGGGAATTTTGGAATCAAGTTTTATCATGATTGTAAGATTTTTCGGTTTGGACAATTACTTAATCAGCCATATTACGAATGGTATGTATGCAAAGGCCAGGGGAACGGCCACTGCATATATCACTGCCACCACCTTAACCACCGGTGTCCATATTCTGTGGTTGAGCCCCAGTGTCTGGAATGCCGATGAGAAGGCATGGTACAGGTGTAGTCCAAGCAACACGAAGCATGCCCAGTAAATAATATTGTAGGCCGGAATTTTGAACAGCTGGTGAGCGACGGAATAGAAATTTTCTGGGTCACCTTCTACCAGTCCGAGTTTAATAAAGTAGAAGTTGAAGAAGTGCAGTATCAGGAAAATAAATATTGATCCTCCGGTCCAGATCATAAACCTCGAGAAAAACGAAGTTTCCGATTTGTTGGTAACTCTGTAACCGGCGGGCCTTGCCATCCAGTTCTGGATCTGGATAAGAATTCCGTAGGTTACATGGACCATAATGCACGCAAAGAGCAGTACCTCAACAACCTTTATCAGCGGGAAGGATGCCATGAAGTGCGCAGCCTTGTTGAAAGGTTCGGGATTGTCATTGAGAAGCATGATGTTAATGACCAGGTGAACAGGCAGAAATGCCAACAAGAACAATCCTGCCAAAGCCATTACGAACTTTTTTGAGATTGAGGAAAACAATAATTTGTTCATAAGTAGGGTAGGTTTTGACGGTTAACAGAAAGTGGGTAGTATTCAGTCTGCCTAAAATAGGTTTAATTTGAATAATATCCAATTAAGACGATCTGCTCATGAACATATTTTGCAAAAGATTATTCAGCTTAAATTTCATTCCGTTTGCCTAACTTTACCCTTGTCCTATGACACAATATCTAACAGTGGAGGGGAAGAGGCTTGCCTTCACCGACAGGGGAGAAGGTGATGTTATTGTGCTGCTGCACGGATATCTTGAGTCACTTCTTATATGGGAGGATTTTTCCCGGGAGCTGAGCCGCCATTTTCGTGTTGTCTCACTTGACTTACCGGGCCATGGTCTCTCAGAAACGGTTACGGATATCCATTCAATGGAGATGCTGGCACGGAGAATAAGTATACTGGCAGACTCGCTGGGCATTGAGAATATGCTTCTGACAGGACATTCACTTGGAGGTTATGTGGCACTTGCCTTTCTTGACCTGTTCCCTGGTAGGCTGGCCGGTTATTGTCTCTTCCATTCCCATCCGTTTGCCGATACGGCCATTGCCATTGAAAGAAGGAACAGGGAGATTAATGTCGTGAATGCAGGCAGGAAGCATCTCATGTATCCCGGGAACATACGGAAAATGTATTCCCCATTCAACCTTGACAGGATGAAGGAAGCGATAATGCGTTCAGACGAGATTGCCTCAGTGACTCCCGATGATGGCATTATTGCCATGTTAAGAGGTATGGTGGTCCGCCCCTCCAGAAAAGAACTTCTTGAAAGGGGTCAGGTGCCATTGCTGTGGATACTCGGGATTCATGATCAGTATATTGACTATCGCACGGCAGTAGCAGCAATAGATCTTCCGGGCAATGCAACCCTGGCAACCCTGTATGAATCGGGACACCTGGGATTTGTTGAGGAGCCTGAACGGTCACTGACCCTGCTGACCGATTTTGCCTTTAAGGTTTTTGGTGAAAATTCAAGGGCTTGATCAGATACTGGCACACGGTTGTCATTGATTTCTGCCGTCCAGATAATCTATCGCTATTTTGAGGGTTGAGTCAAGTTCCTGCCAGATGGGGTAAAATCCTTCATTGTCAAGGATGTTCCTGGCTATGTAGGCTTTAACCTGTATATGGATCAGATCCCCTGAAATTTTCAGATCATTGTCATCTCGTCTGATGCCGTTTTCTTCCGCAAAGGCAATAAACTTCTCAAGAAGGCCCTGGTTGTCGAGGTAGTTTTCAAGATCCTTTATGCTGCTGAATTCGGATAGTTTTTCACGATTGTCTTCCGTATATCTCAGCGCATACCTTATAATCAGTGCTCCGTTTCTGACCCTGATAAAATATGGGGTTACACCTGCGGTATCGATGGGAATGAAAATATCGGGCATTATTCCGCCTCCGCCATAAACCGTTCTTCCTCCGGGTGTAACAAACCTGAGGGAATCGGGCAGGTGTATGCTGTCGGCAACAGCGAATTCTCCACGTGTAAATCTGTCATTCAGATCGTTATAGTATTCATCGAAGCCATTATCATACGGCTTTTGAATAGATCTGCCCGTTGGTGTGTAGTACCTTGCTATGGTGAGTCTCAAACCTGAACCATCGCGGAACATAATGGGTTCCTGAACAAGTCCCTTGCCGAATGAACGACGCCCGATGATAGTACCGCGGTCGTTGTCCTGAACGGCCCCTGCGACAATCTCGCTTGCAGAAGCACTCCACTCGTCGATAATTATCACCAGATCACCCTCATGGAACTCGCCTGCCGCAGTAGCTTTTATTTCTTCACGGGGATAGGCACGACCCTCGGTATAAACTATCATCTGACCCTCCGCCAGGAACTGGTCGGCGATCATGATGGCAGCATCCATTACACCGCCTGCATTGCTTCTGAGGTCGACTATCAGCTTTTTCATGCCTGAAGCCTTTAGTTTCATCAGGCTCTCCATAAACTCATCGAAAGTGGTTATGGCGAAGTTGGCAATCTTGATGAATCCTGTCGATTCGTCAATCATGTAAGCTACCTCAATTGTGTGAATGGGGATCTTATCCCTGGTGATCTCGAATGAAATAAGGTCGGGGGTTGACTTGCGGAGTATTTTTATCCTCACCGTTGACCCCCTTGGCCCTTTGAGCATACTCACTATATCATCGTCGGGAATGTTTACTCCTGCCACGAGTGAATCATTGACATAGATTATTTTATCTCCCGGCAGCAGGCCTGCCTTTTCAGAAGGGCCCCCTGGTATTGTGCTTATTACCAGTATGGTGTCAGTGAGCATGTTAAATGATATGCCTATTCCCTCAAAATTACCCTGGAGTGGTTCGTTAGCCCGGGAGAGATCTCTTGCAGGTATATATACAGAGTGAGGGTCAAGTTTCTTGAGTATTGCCGGTATAGCTGTTTCTTCAAGTTCATTCCGGTTGACGGTATCGACGTATTTGGCTTCAACCAGCGCCATCATGCTGCTGATTTTATCTCCTGCGGGAATAAATCCCGGAACTGAGGTTACGGTCTTTTTGCCGGGCAGATACCATCCGAGTAACAATCCAATTGTCAGGGAGAGTGCTACAATGAGAGGTAATAATATATTTTTCAGTGAGTTATTGTATTTCATACACCCCTTTTTCAAAATCAATATAGACTATTTCGATGCCAGCGCGGGTCAGCAGATCAAGGCCGTCAGTATTGTGGTACATATCGCAATAGACGACTCTTTTGATTCCTGACTGGATTATCAGTTTTGAGCATTCCATGCAAGGGGAGGAGGTTACATACAGGGTGGCCTCTTCACTTGAGTTATTCGATTTTGCAACCTTCGTAATTGCGTTTGCTTCAGCGTGAAGAACGTATGGTTTGGTTCTGTTGTTCTCGTCTTCACAGATATTTTCGAAGCCTGCAGGTGTGCCATTATAGCCATCTGAGATTATCATTTTTCCCTTCACTATCAGTGCGCCGACCTGTCTTCTTTTGCAGTAGGAGTTCTTTGCCCAGATAAGAGCCATTTCGAGATACCGCTTGTCAAATATCTCCTGTTTGTCTCCGTAGGGGTTGAGGGTATTCTTTTTCATGACAGTTTTTACCGGCTGTAAATATGAGGCAGATCACAGCTATTTCAAAAACGATAAACCTCCATCGCAACAAATTATAACATTACGTCAATACGCCATTACGTCATTACGTCATTCTTGTACCCGGAGCCGGGATCGAACCGGCACAGTATTTCTACCACTGGTGTTTGAGACCAGCGCGTCTACCAATTCCGCCATCCGGGCGGGGAAGGGGCGAAATTAGGGAAAAAATCAGACTTTGACACCGGGCTTCCTTATATTCTTGTTTCTGGCGCTTTTTCCCGGTTTGCCTGTCATTTCCCTTATTGCGTCGGCAATAGATGCGGTATCAAATCCGCATTCCCTGAATAGTTCCTCCTGTGTTCCATGCTCAACAAAATAGTCGGGAATACCAAGTCGTCTCACACGGGCAGTGTAGCGGTTATCACACATGAATTCTATTACGGCGCTGCCAAAGCCTCCCTTAAGCATTCCATCCTCAACAGTGAGGATTTTGTCGTGGTTTCTGAATACGTCGTGCAGAGCCTCCTCATCAACCGGGGAAACAAACCTCATGTCGTAGTGGGTGATTGAGATGCCTTCAAATTCCAGTACCGAAGCCGCGGATTCAACAAAATTACCCGGGAGGCCAATGGAAAGCACTGCAATATCGCTACCCTTTCTCAGAAGCCGGGCTTTTCCTATTTCAATATCCTGGAAAGGTTTCTGCCAGTCGGTGAATATTCCATGTCCCCGGGGGTATCTTATGCTGAATGGCCCGGTTATAGTGTCGAGCTGGGCTGTGTACATGAGGTTGCGGAGCTCTATTTCGTCCATTGGGGCTGCAACGATCATGTTGGGTATATTCCTCATGAAGGCCAGGTCAAAAAATCCATGGTGTGTTGCTCCGTCGCTGCCCACCAGTCCGCCCCTGTCGAGGCAGAAGATAACCTTCAGGTTTTGCAGGGCAACATCGTGGATTACCTGGTCGTAGGCTCTCTGAATGAATGATGAATAGATGTTGCAGAAGGGGATCATGCCATGAGCTGCGAGGCCGGCAGAGAATGTTACAGCATGTTGCTCGGCAATGCCAACATCATATGTTCTGTCGGGCATTTCCTTCATCATTATATTCAGCGAGCATCCTGTAGGCATTGCCGGAGTTATGCCTACGATCCTGTCGTTAAGTTTTGCCAGTTCAAGTAAAGTGTTGCCGAATACTTCCTGGTACAGCGGTGGCTCATTGTCACCTCCCGTTTTAAGTATTTCGCCGGTAAGCTTATTGAACCTGCCGGGTGCGTGCCACCTCGTCATATCAAGCTCGGCCTCTTTGAATCCTTTCCCTTTTTTTGTGATGCAGTGCAACAGCTTGGGACCCTGTATGTGTTTCATGTCATCGAGAACACGAGTCAGCAACAGGATATCATGTCCGTCGACCGGTCCGAAATACCTGAAATTCAGCGATTCAAACAGGTTGCTTTTATCGAGGATGGTACTTTTTATTCCGGCCTCAATTTGTGCGACAAGTGTTCTGGCCTTGGGTCCCAGCCTTCTTATTTTTCCCAGGTTATTCCATATGTCGTTACGGAACTTGTTATAGGATCGGCTTGTGGTAATGTCGAGCAGATACTCCTTCAGGGCTCCTACATTCTGATCTATGGCTATGTTGTTGTCATTCAGTATAACCAGGATATCACTCTTCTCTATGCCTGCGTTGTTCAGTCCTTCGAACGCCAGTCCGGCCGTCAGGGCCCCGTCACCGATAACTGCAATTACGTTTCTGTCTTCACCTTTTTTTTTTGCAGCCACTGCCATCCCCAGGGCGGCAGAGATTGATGTTGAGGAATGTCCAACCCCGAAGGCATCATATTCGCTTTCCTTCATTTTCGGAAAGCCGCTTATACCCTTTAGTTTTCGATTTGAATGGAAGCTGTCGCGTCTTCCGGTAAGTATCTTGTGCCCATATGCCTGATGTCCCACATCCCAAACGATTTTATCGTAGGGGGTATTGAATACGTAATGGAGTGCTACGGTCATTTCGACAACTCCCAGGCTGGCTCCGAAGTGGCCGGGATTGGAGCTAACGGCATCAATAATGAAATTACGGAGTTCATTCGATACGCCGATAAGATCTGTCCTGTCGAGTTTTCTGAGATCGGCAGGGGATGATATTCCATAGAGAAATTTATACTCTTCGTTCATCAGCAATAGTTAAATATACTGCCGGCACAAATATAACAATTATTAAAACTCCCTTTTAACGGGCTGACGGGTAAAAGGAAATTCTTAAATTTGCCTGGCTTCAGTCAGATAACAATTAAGCACGAAAAAGGATCGTTTACAGAAAAAAAAATGGTAGCAGGAAGATTTCTAATTGCAGTTCCGGCACTGGCCCTGATCATGTTTTCATGTGTTCCGGCCGGAAGATACGGCAACCTGAGGGATGCCAGCCAGCAGAATGTTAATGAAAGGGATGCATATAAGTCCGACAATATTCAGTTGTCTCTTGCAAACAGGGAGATGGAGGCCAGGATAGCCTCAATGGAGAAGGAGTATGCAGGCATCAGGGATGAGCTTACTGCAGCTGTTGCGGAGCGCGACAGGGCCCTTCAGGATTTCAGCAGGCTTAACACCAAATATATTGACCTGCAAAATGCGCAGGACGAACTTATCAAGGGCAGTGTGAGGGAGACCTCACGTCTTTTGTCAGAACTGCAGGCTGCCCAGGCAAACCTTCAGCAGAAGGAGAACATGCTGAGGGACCTGGAGGCAAGTCTCGATCAGAAGAAGTCTAATCTCGACGAGCTTACTTATGAACTGGAAAAGCGGAATCAGCGTTTGCTGGAGCTTGAAAAGATACTTGATTCGCAGCAGGCCATAGTCAGGGATCTGAAGAACAAGGTTTCGGAAGCACTATTTGGATTTGAAAATAACGGTCTTACTGTTACTACCAGGGATGGCAAGGTATATGTATCACTGGATGAGAAGTTACTGTTCAGGACTGGTAGCTGGGAGATTGACGCCAACGGCCGGACGGCCCTGAAGAGGCTGGTAGCGGTTCTGGAAAGAAACCCTGATATCCAGATTATGATAGAGGGCCATACCGATAATGTTCCATACAATCCTTCGGGGGGTCAGCTCAGGGACAACTGGGACCTGAGTGTCAAGAGAGCAACGACGGTTGTCAGGGAACTTACCGTCGGAACGAAGATCGATCCTAAAAGACTTACGGCTTCAGGGAGAAGTGAATACTTGCCGGTAGATGTCAGGAACACTGCAGATGCACGCAGCAAAAACAGGAGAACCGAGATAATACTTACTCCTGATCTTTCAGAATTGTACAGGATCCTGGAAAATTACTGATCACCTTGATGCCCCGCCCATATAGCCGGAGAGCTTCTGGGTAATGCTGTTCAGCAACCGGAGGAGGTCCTCTTCGGGACTCAGGAAGTCGAAATCTCCCCAGAAGTCAGCATCATAGCCCTTTATGGTCTTTGAAAAGACAGATTCAAGAGGAATAATTTCATTGCGGTCGAACCGGGTAACATTTTTTGTATCAGCTTCAGTAATTACCATCTCGAAAAATACATCATAGGAGGAGCTGAAAATACTGCGCCTTTTTCTTGCATTGAACCGGAGGTCTCCCCTCACATGTGTAAGAAAATACCGCCCTTCAACTTTTTTATAGGTGACCCTGTAATCAACTGATGCCGGCCGTACTGTAAATCCCCTTGCCTGGCTTGTGATAAAAGCCTTGTTCCATTCCGATATGTATGAAGGATTCAGTTCAAAGTCAGCCTGCATCAATCCGTAGTCAGTAGTATTTATCATCAGGGATCCCCTGAACAGGGACTCCCTGACGGATTCCTTCTGGGCAAACTCGATCACATAGGCTGCCTCCTCGTCAATTGTCACGATATCGGTCATGTAATAGTCGTAGAGATGGAAGAAATCCTCGTCCATGAACTCATAAAGGTTCTTGATACCATCGAGTAACAGGCTGCTGCTTAACCCGGCCTTAAGTCTCAGCATCAGTGTGTCTGAGGGGCTTGCGTTTTCTGTTTTTCTGCTTCTCTCGACCTTAACCTGGTCGCTGTTCAGGCTTGAATATGCCGCTTTATGGATGCGAATAACCGCCTCGGAGTATACCTGCAACTCACGGACTTTTCTTATTCCCTCACGGTAGAAGCCGAGGAGGGAGGCAGGAGTGGTTCCGTAATTAAGCATTATGGCATTAATGCATTTTCTTATGATCTCCTGTGGTATCTGGCTTCTGATGATAATTTCCGGAATGGGAATATAGTTGCGGAACATTTTTATGGTAAAATCATTACCAAGGGTTTCAATAACCGGAATACTCCTGTTCTGGAACCCAAGATAGGAGATTGAGAGAGTGTCATTCAGCATCTCACCCGGGATATTTAGGGCAAAGTAACCATCGACATTTGAAACAGTTCCCCTGGGCTTGTTCCTGATCGCAACCGTTGCGAAGGGAAGTGGATTCCCGTCATCGTTATCCACTATTCTTCCGGCAATCCGGAATATCTCTTCAGGAGAGGCTTCCACGGCTGCTATTTCCATTTGCGGCAGTATCCGTGCGATAATGATATGCTTTCCGATGATAGTGAGCCTTACTGAGTCGGAGTTCACAATTTCCCTCAGTATCTCTTCGAGAGTTTTTTCCGAGACATTGAATAATGTGCGGGATTCAGAATCAATCAGTCTGGAGTCATACGTAAAATAATAACCTGTTTTGCGGCTAAGGATGTCGAGTGCTACTCCCTTTTTTACCGTACCGTTTCTGAAACTGTGGATTGAGGAGAGGACCTCTTCCTGACCTTCGGCCAATCCCAGGGAAGCCAGGATAAGGAGTATGGCTAAGGTCAACCGATTATAGAAGCAGATCCCCGGCAAGAGGCAAGTGTTTACATATTATTGTTGTGAAAATATATAATCTATTCCTTCTTTTCTCCAGGAGAGGTTAAAAGTAGCTGAAATTATTTTAATTATTTCTTCCTCAGGAGTGTTGTCAAAGACAGTGGTGATCATTTTTTCAGAGGCCAGGGACTCGTCGGCTATGATATTGATTCCGTATACCCTCTTCAGGTCAGCAAACACTGTCTGCAGGGTAGCCGATTCATATACCAGTATGCCACTATTCCATGCCAGGTAGTTGGGATTGGTATTGGTATACCTGACGGGTTTGCCTGTTCCGGTGTTGCCTATGTCACCTTCATTCAGTATTACTTTTTCGTTTTCTCCTTCGATTGTCAGCATTACCCTTCCGGTTTTGACGAAAACCTCCACTTCGTTACCGGCCCCCGGGGAATTAACATTGAATGATGTTCCCAGCACCTCGACACCTGCATTTCCGGCCTTCACCCTGAAGGGTGTTGACGGATCGTGAGTAATTTCAAAAAATCCCTCACCGGTAAGTTCTACTGTTTTGGTTTCTCCGGAAAATTCAACGGGGTAGGTAAGGGAGGAATATCTGTTGAGAGTCACGTTGCTGCCGTCGGGTAGAGTGATAGTGATATTCTTTTCATTACCCGATGCAACGGTAACCATCTTATCCTCAGGTGTGGTAATCAGCCGGAATGTTGCATAGCCGACACCTGTCACTATGAGTATTGATGCTGCAATTCTCATCAGCCCGGAGAGGAAGGGTGTAAAAATCCGGGGTTCCCTTTTTCCCGGGATCAGCCTGTCTTTTTCCAGTCTGGCATACAGACTCTGCCATGCTGAGTCGACGTCGGTTTCATTATCTTCTTTCCTCATCATGTCAAATGATTTCCACGATTCTATTGTCCGGGACAGATCCGCATCCTGTAAATCCCCACCGTACCTCTTGTCAGGTGTTGATTCTCCGGAAATTTCTGAGGCAAGCCTCTCCCATTTCTTCAAATCCTCTCCGTGTTTCTCCATATTCTTCATAATCCTGATATTGCTCTGCGAAATTCCTTCAGGGCTCTTCCCATATTTGCCTCAACGGTTTTTACCGAAACCGAGAGTTTTTCGGCTATTTCCCTGTATTTAAGGCCCTCAAAGCGATTCAGATAAAATATCTCTCCGCATCTTTCGGGCAATTTCTCAATGGTTTTTACTACAAGTTCATTAAGTTCAGAATATTGAATGGTTTCCAGGGGTGTTGCAGGGGTGTCGCCTCCTGCAGCAGCCATATCGGCTTCAAATTTCTGCATCACACCCTTGTGTTTGAGATAGTGCAATGCCCTGTTGTGAACCGATCGGAAAAGGTAACCATTCAAAGTACTTTCGATTTTAAGTTTTTCCCTGTCTTTCCACAGCCTGTAGAACAGGTCCTGTACAATTTCTTCTGCCGTATCATTATCTTTCAGAATGGTTTTTGCGTACCTGACAAGGGGCGGGTAGGAGGAGCGGAAGAGGGATTCGAACGCCTTTATGTCGCTCTTGCGTATCCCTCTTGTTATCTCCTCTTCCCTGCTCATTGAAAGTTGTATTACCTGTCGTCATCAAGGTCGCTGAACCTCAGTCTCCTGCTCAGCCTCCTGATGGCTGACTCAATGCTCTGGTCGGGTTCAATGACATTATAGTCTCCCCAGTAGTCAGGGTCTGAAAAATCACTGACCTTATCGGAAAACACATCAGTGAACCTGACTCTTTCCTTACCTGCAAATTTAATAACTTCCTCGGTAGTCCTGTCAGTAACAGCTATCTCTGACATAATTGTGTAATTGGTATTGAAAAGCCTTTTCTTCCAGTCAACCTTGAATCTGACCTCTGCCCGTGAGTAGGCAAAATAGTACTGTCCTTCACTCTCGGTATAGGTTACCCTGTAACTTGCAATTTCAGGAGTGACATTCATGCCCAGTGGCTTCTTCTTGATAAACAGGGCCTTTACCTCCTCGATATTGGTAAGGTTGAGTCCGAATTCCACCTCCTTTACGGCGTATGAGTGCGTATTGATGAAGAATTTTCCGTAGAACAGCGGGGCTTCTACATCCGGCTTCTGTTCAAACTCAATGACATAATGTGGGTTGTCATCAATCATTACGATATTGGTAAGCCAATAGTCGTAATAGACCATGGCTTCCTTTGTAAGAATGGATTCCGGATACTTGACAAGATCCATCTGGAGGGAGGTTACCGGTCCTCCCTGCAATTTGAAAAGTACTGTGTCCATTCTGCTTACGTCAGAGCCTTTCCTGCCTTTATAGATTCTTATGGCATCGAGCCTGAGGTCGCTGTTATATGGTGCTTTGAATATCTGCACCACTGCCTCGCCTATGGCGACATAATTGCGGCTCTTCTTAATTGTCTCCCTGTAGAATGCGGTCATCAGATTGGGAATACTGGTGTAGTTTTTTCTGAAGGCCTCGATTGTCTTCTCCATCACCTCAACAGGTGAGACGGGCTTTACCGTTATCTCCTGGAGGGCAATCCTTGATGGTTCAAGGCTGACAATGTTCCTGTATCCATCCTCCCGCAGTTCGGAAAACGGGACGACCTTATTCTTGTATCCGATATACGAAAACTCAAGGCCTTTTGACTTGTTTTCAACAGGTACCTTTATAAGGAATTCTCCGTCGATGTTGGTTACGGTTGCTATGTTTGTCTCCTGAACCGTAACGGCTGCAAAAATAAGCGGCTGGTTGGTTTCTGCGTCAACAACACGGCCCCTGTAGGTTGTGAAGTAATCGTCCTCGTCAGGTGTACCATAACCCGGAACTGATCTGCCGTTTGCAGTCTGTATTGTCAGTGCTGCGATGAGCACTGCTGCTGCGAATCTGGAATAATCAAATACTCTCTTCATGGTTTTATCGTTTAATTATTAATTCTCTTAATTATCTGTTCATCTCTAAGACATCTGAAGGGCTGTTTTACCCTACCGGTTATTTTATTTTTTTCAGACAGGGCCCCCGGGGCAACTATTCAGCTTCTATTTGGCAGAAATTATTGCGGGTCTGAACAGATTTTGTATATTAACAGATCAATACATAATGAGATGAAGGTTATAAAAAGAATTATCCTGGCTATTCCTGTATTGCTGTCGATTGTTATAGTGGCAGTCCTGTTGTTCATTGGCTCATTGAGGAAAGCAGCCATACCCGTATACGATGGCACTCTAACACTCAGGGGCCTTGATGAGGAGGTCATGGCTCATTTTGATGAACGCGGCATGCCTCATATTTATGCCGGAACCGAGAAGGATCTGTATTATGCCACCGGCTTCCTGATGGCAAGGGAGAGATTGTGGCAGATGGATATTATCCGCAGGGCCACCAGGGGAACCCTCTCAGAGATTTTTGGGAAGGATTATGTTGAAACAGACCTCTTCCTGCGTAGTCTCTGCATGACTGAGAAATCGAAGATAATACTTGCCAATTCAGCTCCCGAGATTATTCTTATGATAGAGTACTTTTGTGACGGGGTGAACAGGTATATTACAGATGCCGGCAGAAAGTTGCCTCCTGAATTCAGGATACTCAGGTATCGCCCCGAACCCTGGACCCCCGAGGATGTGACGAATATAATCGGTTATATGGGGTGGGACCTGGCTTCAGGCACTCTGGCGGAGGATCTCTTCAATTACAGGCTTTTCAGCAAACTGGGAGACGCCGGGGCAGAGAAGATAATACCTGACTGGAGGGCTACCCGCTCATATGTGTATCCCGACTTCAGCATAGATGAGGCCCTTCTTAAGGAAGCACAGATTTTTGTTTCCGGATCCGAGAGACTTGCTCCTCTCGGAATTTTCTCCTTTTCGGGAAGCAACAACTGGGCCCTGACAGGTACCAGGACAACGACGGGGAAGCCTTTACTGTCAAATGATATGCACCTGGGACTCAGCACTCCGGGAATATGGATGCAGATGCACCAGGTAGTCCGCGGCAGACTTAATGTTACTGGCGTTGCAGTACCCGGGCAGCCATTCATCGTGGCAGGGCATAATGAGAACATTGCCTGGGGTTTGACTAACCTGATGGTTGATGATATTGATCTCTTCCTTGAGAAAACCGATACCTCCATGCCCGGCAGTTATTTTTTCAATGGCAACTGGATGGAGATGGAAAGGAGGGAGGAGATAATTAAGATAAAGGGAGGGGATGAGGAGCATCGTACATTACTGTTCACTCACCGGGGGCCGGTCATTTCCGGTATGAGGAACATAGATGGGGCGGTAATAACGATGCGTTGGTCGGGGTATGACCTGAGCGACGAGATATACACCGTTTATCACCTTAACAGGGCCTCGTCATGGGATCAGTTCAGGGATGCCATAAGCAGGTTCCGTTCGATCAGCCAGAACTTTGTATATGCCGATACCGCGGGGAACATAGGACTGAATACAGGGGGAGGAGTACCGGTGAGAAAAGGTCATGGCACAATCATCCGGGACGGTTCAACTGACGAATATGACTGGCTGGGATACGTGCCTTTCGAGCAGTTGCCCTTTAGCTACAATCCTCCGGAGGGATATGTCTCATCGGCCAACAACAAGACTGTCCCCGACGATTACCCCTGGTACATTGCGACCTCTTATGCGCTTCCATACAGGATTAACAGGATAAGGGAGATGCTGGAAAGCAAAGAGATATTTTCGCCCGACGATCTGAAAGAGATGGTTACTGATCAGAAATCGAATTATGCTGCCATTCTTGCTCCGGTGGTTGTGCAAAGCCTGAGTGAAGTAACCCTGACGGATGAGAATGAAAAAAAGGCGGCCAGACTGCTTAGGGAGTGGGATTTTGTCATGTCAGCCGACCAGGAGGCTCCGGCACTGTTTGAGTTCTTCAGAAGGGCCTTTGCCAGGGAGCTGATAGCGGATGAACTGGGAGAACTTTTTGGCTCCCTGCCCTCAACCTATAGCGATTATTACATATACAGGATTATCATGACCGGACCTGACAAATGGGTTGACCGGACCGCTACGGCAGAGTATGAGAACATGGATGTGATAATAAGGATGGCATTCAGGAGTGCGGTGAAGGAGATAGTCAGCTATACCGGGGAGAGGGGATTGAGCAGCTGGAAGTGGGGTGACATCCATAAGATGGTACTGGAGCATCCCCTCGGTTCGGTTGCCCTTCTCGACAGGCTTCTCAGGCTGAATTCGCCGGAGTACCGTACAGGAGGAAGTAACCATACTGTCAGCCCCTATTCATACTCGGCCGGTTTCATGGTGAATCACGGAGCCTCTCAGAAGCATATTTACAATACGGCAGACTGGGATGATTCGTGGAGTATAATTCCAACTGGAAATTCAGGGGTGCCGGGGAGTCCGTACTATCTTTCACAGACGGACTCATACGTTGAGGGAAAAATATACAGGGATCATTTTACTGAGAGAGCGGTAAGGGAAAATGCCGCTCATAGTCTGAGCCTGCAGCCTTCGCGCTGACCGGGGAGCTCTACACGGTCATTATCTCCTTCTCCTTGAGTGTAACTATCCTGTCAACACCTGAGGAGAAGTCGTTGGTCATTTCCTGTACCTTCTCAACGCCATCTTTCTCCATGTCTTCGGGGAGCCCGTCCTTCAGGAGCTTCTTCAGTTCATCATTGGCCCACTTCCTGGAGTTCCTGATGCTGATCTTTGCTGTTTCTCCCTCATTTTTCACCTGTTTGACCAGTTGCATTCGCCTTTCTTCGGTAAGAGGAGGGATGTTTATCCTGATGGCCTCTCCGTTGTTGATGGGAGTTACACCAAGGTTGGCAGCCAGAATGGCTTTCTCAATCGGGCCAAGCATGTTTTTCTCCCAGGGCTGAATAAGGATGGTCTTGGCATCCGGAGTATTCACGTTGGAGGTCTGCACCAGGGGAGTCGTCACACCGTAGTAGTCGACCGTAACGCCCTCCAGGAGTGCAGGATTTGCCCTTCCTGCCCTTAGTCGCGCAAGTTCATGCTCGAGGTGATCGAGGGCTTTCTGCATTCGATCTTTGACCTCATCCATTATCAGTTCGACATATTCAGTCATATGGTCAGACTTAATTAAGGTTCGGAAATCAAGAACTTAACAAAAATAATAAAATAAATAGATTGCAACAGGTTTATCAGATATGTACCAGTGTTCCCTTTGAAGCTCCTTCCGCGACTGCCCTCAGGGCTCCCTTTTCATTCATGTTGAATACCACTATCGGCAGCTTGTTTTCACGGCACATTGTTATGGCGGTCAGGTCCATTACCTTCAGTCTCTTGTCGATGACCTCATCAAATGATATAGTTGAATACCTGACTGCGGAGCTGTCCCTCTCAGGGTCGGCTGAGTAAACGCCGTCAACTCTTGTCCCTTTAAGCAGCAGATCAGCGTTAAGCTCAACGGCCCTGAGGGCGGAGGCTGTATCGGTTGTGAAGAACGGATTCCCCGTCCCTCCCGCAATAATGCATATTATGCCGTTGCTCATATCGCGCGATGCCTTGTCGCGGTTGTAGAGTTCTCCTAAGGGTTCCATCCTTATGGAGGTATATACCTTTGCCTTACCGTTGAGTCGTATTATTTCGCTTTCAAGGGCAATGCTGTTGATCACTGTTGCCAGCATTCCCATCTGGTCGCCCTTCACCCTGTCGAAGCCTGCTCCTGTTCCTGACAGTCCCCTGAAGATATTTCCGCCACCAATAACTATTCCTGTCTGGCAGCCGGCATTTGCCACATCGAGGATCTGTTCCGCATAGGAGGTCAGCACCCCCCTGCTTATAGCCTGGTTTGAATCGCCTGCAAGTGATTCTCCGCTGAGTTTCAGCAAAATCCTTTTGTATTTCATGGGTAAAGAGTTAATTTGACCTGGGGGCAATCTGAAATCTCTTAACGTAATGAAGGTAACGAAAGTAATCAATAGACGGTTAAAATAAAAATCCCCCCACGGAAACACGGAAACCTGTGGGGGGTTGAGCTGAGATTTCAGCCGGAATTTATTTCTTAATCCTGCAGGTATTTAGCCCGAAAAGGGTATATATGCCGCAGAAGCTGAAAAGAGATGTGGCAACCAGGATCAGAGCAACTATCAGCAATATTATTCCTGCAGTCCCTGATATTATGCCGGTGAGGTACAGAACAGCAATAATTGCTGCGATTATCAGTCTTATCAGTTTGTCGGTTTGTCCGATATTCTTTTTCATGAGTAAGTAAAGGTTTTAATGTTTACTTCCATAACAAGAAATTCCGGCAGATTGTTCAAAAAAAACCCCGGTCACCCGGGGTTTGACATCAGATGTTTCTGATTAAAGGTTCAGAGTGTATCTTACAAACGAAGTAACCGTGAGATCCTTGTCGACCGACTGAAGGTACTGCCTGATGGTCATTTTATTGTCCTTGACAAACTCCTGATTCAGAAGCGTGCTCTCCTTAAAGAACTTATTGAGTTTTCCTTCGGCTATCTTCTCAAGCATGGCTTCCGGTTTTCCTTCACGGCGAGCCTGATCCCTGGCAATATCCATTTCGGTTGCGAGGACTTTCTCAGGAACGTCGCTCCTGTCAATTGACACGGGGTTCATGGCAGCGATTTGCATGGCCACATCCTTGTAGACCTGCTGGTTGATACCCGGTTTGTTGAAGCCAGCCATAGTGGCGAGCTTATTTCCCGGGTGTATGTAGGTCTGGACATGGCTGGCGTCTATGCGGGCAAAGAATGACAACTCGATCTTTTCTCCTATCACACCTATATGTTCAACGATTTTTGATGCAACACTTCCCCCATCAAGAGTGAGAGCATTTACATGTTCAATTGTTCCGGAACCCGAGGCGAGTGCCTTATCGAGTATGCTGCAGGCAAAAGCGATAAAGTCTGCATTCTTGGCTACGAAATCAGTTTCGCAGTTAAGTGCTATCATCATTCCTGTTTTGCCGTCGGCTGTTGCTTTGGAGAGTACAACACCCTCCGAGGCATCCCTGTCAGCCCTCTTGTTGGCAACTGCCTGACCTTTCTTTCTTATAATTTCTATTGCTTTGTCGAAATTGCCTTCTGCCTCTTCCAGTGCTTTTTTGCAATCCATCATTCCTGCGCCGGTAACTTTCCTAAGTCTTGCTACTTCGGCTGCGCTAATTGCTGACATATACCTTCCAATATTTAATTTAATGAGCTTTTATTTTTCATCATCAATCAGATCCTCGAGTTCCTCTTCAAGCTTAAGGACCTCCTCGATATCAGGTTCAGCCTTTTTAACTGCTATCTCTTCCTTCTCCTCTTCTGTTTCTTCCTCCTCAACTGCCACCACCGGAGGTATTATTTGTGATCTCCTGGGCCTGCGCTTTTCAATAATAACTTCTTCCTCCACTTCACTGCCGGCAGGTTCCTTATCCTTTTCATTCTTTCTTTCATTGAGACCCTCCTCAATTGCCGAGCACATTACATCAATAATCAGTGAAATTGATTTTGAAGCATCGTCGTTGGCAGGTATTACAAAATCAATATCGGAGGGATTGGAATTGGTGTCAACCATCGCAAATACCGGTATCCCAAGGCGGTTAGCCTCCTTTACCGCAATATGCTCCTTGCCTACGTCAACGATGAACAGAGCTGAAGGCAAACGGGTGAGATCTGAAATACTGCCTAGGTTTTTCTCCAGTTTGGCTCTCTGTCGTGCGATCTGTAACTTCTCTCTTTTTGAGAGGTTGCCGAGTGTTCCGTCACCGGCCATCTTGTCGATGGAGGTCATTTTCTTGACAGCCTTGCGTATGGTGGGGAAATTGGTAAGCATTCCGCCAGGCCATCTCTCAGTAACGTAAGGCATTCCGGTCTTTTGTACTCTTTCGGCTACTATTTCCTTGGCCTGTTTCTTGGTTGCTACAAACAGTACCTTCTTCCCCGATTTTGCTATCTGTTTCAGGGCTGATGCAGCATCGTCAATCTTTGCCGCTGTCTTTTCGAGGTTGATAATATGTATCCCGTTCTTCTCCATGAATATATATGGAGCCATGGCGGGATTCCACTTTCTTCTGAGATGCCCGAAATGTACCCCGGCATCGAGAAGCTGATTGAAATCTGTCTTCTGCATTTTTTCTTTTTTAAGTTTACATTCTGTTAAGTCAATCGCAGAGTAGTTCCTCAACGGAAGTCAATGCGATTTAGATACTAAACCTGCATCTATTGTGACTGATTAACGTTTACTGAACTGGAATCTTCTCCTGGCTTTTGGCTGGCCCGGTTTCTTCCTTTCCACTTCGCGCGGATCACGGGTCAGAAAACCGCTTGACCTGAGTCTGGCCTTGTACTCCTCGTCAATCTGAACCAGTGCTCTCGAGATGCCAAGCCGCAATGCTTCTGCCTGGCCTTTTATGCCTCCGCCGTCGAGATTGACGTTGATATCATACCTGCCTTCAAGACCCAGCAGCGCGAGAGGCTGTGTAACAACATACTGTAGAGTTTCGGTTCCGAAATAATCTTTCAGATCCCTCTCATTTATGGTTATCCTGCCTTTTCCTTCGCTGAGGTAAACCCTGGCAACAGCTGCTTTCCTTCTTCCAATGGCGTTGATTATTGTGTCCATGCTTTTTAACTGATGTTTTCTAATTCGATCTTACGTGGTTTCTGGGCTTCATGCGGATGCTTATCACCGGCATAAACATAGAGGTTCTTGTAAATAGCCCTGCCAAGTCTGTTCTTGGGAAGCATGCCCTTTACAGCGTTCTCTATTACACCTGCCGGATTTTTTCTGAGCATTTCCTCAACGGTGGTAAACCTCTGGCCTCCGGGATATCCCGTATGTCTGACATACTCCTTGTCTGACATCTTAGTGCCCGACAAGATGATTTTTTCACAGTTGATGACAACAACGTTATCACCACAGTCCACATGAGGCGTAAAATTTGTCTTGTGCTTACCCCTCATGAGTCGGGCTACCTCTGATGCAAGCCGGCCGAGTACCTGACCTTCCGCATCAACCAGCAGCCACTCCTTTTCCACAGTAGCCTTATTGGCTGATACTGTTTTGTAGCTTAAAGTATTCACTCCTTACCAAGTTTTTAAAATCAAAAACAAAAACCCCTGTTTTAAGGGTCTGCAAAGGTAAAATATATTTTTAAAAAAAGAAAGGCAGACTGTTTTATTAGCTAAATGTTGCCGAAACCCTCTGATTATTTTAATTGCGGAAGTTATCCTATTTTTGCAATCGTGCTTTTCAGGGCCCGCAAAGATATAACTATTTTCAAAGATTGCTGATGGTCAGAGCAGAAAGCGAGATAACTCATGCTGACAGGAAGTTCCTTGCAAAGGCAGTTGAAATTGCCGAGCAGAATATCCTTACAGGAGGAGGCCCTTTCGGAGCACTTGTCGTAAGGGATGACATAATTATAGCCAGTGCAGGAAACAGGGTGACCCGCGAGAATGATCCTACCGCACATGCCGAAGTGACTGTGATAAGGATGGCAGCACATTCCCTGGGCACCCATTCGCTTGAGGGCTGTGTACTTTATGCATCATGCGAACCCTGCCCGATGTGTCTTGGTGCGATATACTGGGCAGGCATAAGTCGTGTTGTCTACTCTGCCACCAGGATTGATGCAGCCGCTGCAGGATTCAATGATGATTTGATATACAACGAAATAACGTTGTCACCTGCGGAACGGAAGATAAGGTTTACACATATCCCTTCCGCGAAGGGAAGAAGGGTTTTCAGAATATGGGGTGAAAATCCTGACAGGATTCCTTACTGATTTTGCCTGACAATATCGTATACCCGTTCAGGAATCCTTATACGAAGGGTAAGGGAATGGTCAAAATTCTTTTCCCGGACATCGTAATACCAGTCAAAACCAAGGAACAATGAAAAGAATCCGGCTTCCCAGGTTCTAAGGTAATTTATACTGCCTGTAAGGAGTCTCCTGTTAGTTATCACCGTACCCGGGCGGTAATCGGAAACGCTGCTGAACATCATATTGCCGTTCGGCGAGTAGAAATTGTCAGAAAACCATAATCCCGCAGAGGCATCAAGGTTTCTGAAGCGATGTCCGCCTCTTATCCATAATGCATTTCCTGATGTGAATGGTATACCTGGCAGTTCCTTTCCGGTATGGTATAGGAAAAAGGTGATATCGAGGCGGCTGGTTCCTCTGGCTGAACCATCTCCAGCGATGATACCTGTCCCGGCAGCAATGTTCATGTGAGTTTCCACCGGTGCGGTATAATTGCTGATCTGGCCTCCCCGGTGCTTGATAAGCAGCTGGGTGGGAAATTCCATCCTCAAGTTGCCGGTTATTTTACCGGTGTTGAGCATGAATGATTCTCCGAAGGTAAACTCTTCCCTTCCGTTATCTCCGTGGAAAGTAAATCTTTCCCAGTCAATCCAGGTATCTGAGGAAATGTTATTGCTGGTGAAGAGCACCTGAAGACCTTCTTCCTGGAATGAGGTATAAAACAGATCCTTCCTGAAATGAGGGTCTAGCATGTCGTGAAGATCAATACCACCGAGAGAGCCGGCTGTCAGTTTCAGGTTCGGGCTTAGGTGTACCGTGGTCGAGAATACAGGTTTTATTTCGGGACCTCCTTCATATCCCGACCATAAAGCCATGTACAGACCTCCCCTTATCTCCAGCGCGTTAACCGGCGTCCATGCCAGAAGAGGCCTCAGATGGCTTCCGGTAAGGGTATATCCTTCAGTAATGGGGTTGAAATATTCATGGTTCCTGAAAAAACCGGTGCTGGTGAACAGGAATGAAAGTTTGCCCGTTTCCCCTGATCGATCTTCACCTGCCGTGGGGAACTGTGCGGCAATAAACTGCAAATGCAGCAGCAGGGTAAGTAAAATAAGGAGTCTCTTCATTTTTTTCAGGCTAAAGATAGGTAATTAACTTCATTTCACTTCTGCCGGCAATAATCAGATACAGTTGCCAATTTCTGCATTTTTTTCCGTTCTTTGCCATGAAATCAAATTCAGGGTCATGGACAGCAGAATGAACACATTTCGGTTTCTTAACAATGCCGGGGGGTGGGTGGTGTTTCTTATATCCGCAGCGGCTTACATAGTTACCGTCGAACCAACTGTCAGCTTCTGGGATTGCGGGGAGTTTATCCTTTCAGCGTTCAAGATGCAGGTCGGACACCCTCCGGGAGCTCCGTTGTTTCTGATTGTGGCCAGGTTCTTCACCCTTTTCGCCGGAGGTGATACCTCGAAGGTGGCCCTGACAGTTAACATAATGTCGGCACTGGCAAGCGCATTTACGGTTATGTTCCTTTTCTGGACAATAACCCATATGGTGAGAAAGGTTTTTACAGAAAACAGGGAGCCTGCCAGGGAAAACTGGTTTGCAATACTTGCTGCGGGGCTGGTAGGATCTCTGGGTTATGCTTTTACTGACACCTTCTGGTTCTCAGCGGTTGAAGGGGAGGACTATGCCACTTCATCACTGATTACGGCTGTTGTTTTCTGGGCTATGCTGAGTTGGGATGTGGA
>JAVEWX010000016.1:0-32620 GCA_034004335.1 Bacteroidales bacterium
GTAGATATGGTCCGGGGGGATAAGTTCCAGATTAATGTTTTTATCCATACGGAGAAAGGAAAGTAAACGGGTTTGCGCCCTCCTCACACTCGTTTCAGCTCGCTCGAGGTCACTGTTGGCATCCATTAAACTTAGTTCGAGCGAATAAATATCTTCAAGTGAGATAGTTCCTTTTTCCTGGCGCTGCAATCCATCACGGTATAAAGTGTCAGCGTTTGAAAAATCGTTTTGGGCAATTTTTAACTCGATTTGGGCAGAAAGTAAAGCAAAAAAGAAGTTGACAGTGTTGTTTGCTATTGCCTGCGATGCCTTCAAAAACTCTTTTTTCGAACGTGTAAATTCCAGGGGTTCAATCTTTTTCTGCCACTTAAAACTATTGAAATCAAAAAGATCTTGTTGTATCCCAATTCTTATGGGAGTTGAAGAATACTCGATTTTACCGCCAATATTTTGAATGCGGCCAAGATCAGAATCAATGTAAACCCGACCACCGGTTAATGGTATATTCTGGGTTAAAGATAAATTTGCATACGAATTTAATTTTTTACTTTGAATAAACTGGTACTCATCGTCTTGCGAATTATACACCTCCCGAATAGATCTTTCGTAATTAAAAGGTGTTGTTTCAAGACTAAGAGTGGGTAAAAAACTAGCCTGATAGGTACGAAAGTCCCAGTAATCGGATAAGAATGAATTCTTATCGATAAACGCCCTCAGGGAACTGTCTTGAGCTATTGTAATGGCTTCTTCCAAAGTAAGTTCAACTTTCAGATTATTTTGCTGAGCTGACGCAATATTCATGAAAAACAGAGGCAAAATACTGATAATAATTAATTTAGAGTTTTTCATATGTTAAGTGGTTTTGTGTTTTTATGTTAGATATTGTAGTAAGTCACTCTTTCAGCGTATTTTCAAAAAGAACCGGAATGCTCCATTTCATCTTCCAGGAATTGTTTTATCGATCCCATCATTTCAGCCTCATCTTAGATTATAAGAATCTTCATAAAGTAAAAAAAACAAAGTTATTGAAAATAGTGAGTTACATATCCTTTATGTTGAAAGTGAAGGAATAGATATTTCTAAACGCACAACTGCAATTTCAAATTGCTCTCTTTTGCAAGCTTTGGTTTCTTTTCGTCTTGCCAGGGTTGCAAATGCGTTAATGTGGGGGGCAAAATTTTTAAAACATTCGGGCAGGATTGTGTGTCGCCAAAGTCAGTCCGTAAGTTTCTATAAAGATGTTAAGATTCCTTTTTCAGAAGTTTGGTTTTTCTTGGTACGGTTGTTCTTCAGGCTTGCTTGCAAAGTGGCGGCGGAACCGAAACCCGGTGAACCGGGGAGCAAAGCGAGGCGCAAATTAGTGTTAGTCCTCATGAAATATGAAAAACCACACCTGCCGCAAATCCAAAACAGGTAGTTCTCCATGTTGATTCCTCAGAAATGATTGTCTGGTATCTTAAAACACAAAACAAGCGCTCCAATGAACCTGTTTGATTCACCACCAGGATGCTTTCTGTAATGCAATGCCTGAAGAGCTCCTCGATGTTCTTTTTCCTCTCTTCATCAGTATTCCGAGGGCAAGAGTGCAACCTTGTCAGTATGAATGATGTTGAATGAAGATCAGTGCATGTATTTTAGCCCTGACGGCCTACCTGAGAACAGATGAACTAATGGTATTAAGCTTGTCGGCATACTGTTGTACTATTGCCTCCTGACCGGAAATAAGATCCCTGGTCCTTCCCTGTGTACTGTCGTTCTTCGGCAAGGCTCTTTCAGCATTCTTAATTGCCCTCTCTGCCTTGCTGATTTTGTTCTCCGACTTTTTCACCGACTTCAGGACCTTCTTACGGTTCTTCTCAAGCTCCTTTATGTAAGATTCTTTCTCATCCCTTGCATCACCGGCCTGCATCGACGCGAGCTGGTTGTTATGCTCGATTATGGCAGCAGAAACAGAGGTCATCTCATTGTTGTAAACTATCAGCCTTTCACGTTCTGTTTGTAGTGTCTTTTCACTCTTGCGCATTGTCTTTCCGAGCCTGGCTTCGTTTTTCTCGAGGGAACCGAGTTCCTTCTGCATTGTCCGAAGCCTGTTTTCCTCAGCCTGCAGTTGCTCCTTAACGAGTCCCATGTACAGTGTTTTCGAGAAATTGAACAGGTATTCCCGGGCCCTCGAATACTCAAGGTCAAATACCGACCTTTCGATATACTGATCCTTTTTGGGCTCGAAGGCAACAATTAACCGGAGAAGAGTGTCAGCATTGTCGAACCTGCTGTAAACATTTACGGGATTCTCGGTTATATTCTTTATAATGGCACCGAATATTGACATTTCACCGTTTTCAGTCACAACCTTTGACTTTGTCCCTGTCTCAAGCTGCTTAATCCACTCTCGCAGGGATGTCTCATAACTTACCTCGGGTATTGTTACCGCCAATGCCGGCAAGCGGCTGTTGCCAAACATCAGGCTGTCATCAGTCACAATTACCGGTTGCTGGGCATCAAGAAAGAAGACTGATGCCATAATCATGGCTGAAAATGCAGACAGTTTTTTCATATTAATGGGTTTTAGCCGTTACAGTTCAGAAAAATACAAAATATATGTAATAATCGAAAGATATATGTATTTTAATACCTGCTTTTCCGGAAAGGAAGCTGAAAAAAGTGTTTCCCGGCAGGTTAATCGAACTTTGTTACGGAGTCAGGCTTTCGGTTTTGCAGGTTACTGGTGGCGCAGAACAGGTTTTCGTACGGTAAGGGTGTTGAAGCCGGTGCCGGGGCGGCCGTCGCTGCTGATACCTTCAATTCTGACAGTGAAAACGGTGTTTACATCGGAGGCGTAGAATTCGACAGTGGCTTCGCCGTTCTCGCCGGTAACGACCACGGGTTCCCATACGAGCGTGTTTCGGAAGTCGGGTTCCTCACCGCCGGTCCAGGTCTCATAATCGGGCTGGAAGAAGATACGGTTGCCATAGTATGCCTTAACGCGGTACAGGTTGTTGAGCTTCATCAGCTCCTCCTCGCTGTATTCGGGACGCTTGTAGACAATAGTCACCATCTGTCCCGAACTGTTGCGCATCTGGTATCTCTGACCCTCAACCGGTTTACGGTTGTCGGGCTCGTTGGGATGATTGATGCAATTGAGGATATTGTGCCTGCATACATAGTCGGGAGCCGCGAATTTAGCCAGGCTGTCGAGAATGCCCATGTATTTGCCCCTAAGTGTTTTATGTGTGCTGTTTACTGTTACTTCGGGGATCTTTATTACCCTGGCATCGAACAGTATCTGAGGCTGGACTTTCTCCCTGACAACAGCAGGTACCGGACTGTATACCAGGTCTCTTCCCCTGAGGGCGGTGGTAATAGCAGCGAAGGGGTCGTCGAATACTATCCGGGGTTGTGAGTTCTCAGGGCCGTAGGGTTTGAAATAGACATAGTCGCCCTTCCACTCGTTTAACAGTTCGGGGGTTACCAGGAAAAGATTGCCGGAGTCGGGTATTATCAGCATCTTCTTCTCATTGACGTTGGGAGAGAAGGCCATCAGGTATGCCGATTCCTGGGGCTTGTTCCTGCGGAGACGTAATGCGGTCAGGATATCAATACGGCCTGCTATTTCATCGCCTATAACCGGTGGTGCGCCGGCAATGCTGCCGAGGTTTGTCTCATTCCACACATACTTGCGCCATCCCTGTGTGAGCATAAGGAGATCGAGGGCCTTCTCCCTGTCGGCATAGTCGCCGCTGAAATAATACGCGGGGTTATAAATTCTTCCTTTAAGCTCGGCACCCAGCATAAGGTGTGTAACTATACCCGAAGAGTCGAGTCGGTTCTGAAAGATCCTGTCGTAAATGGTAACCCCCAGATTCGCTGACACGGGCTGGCCTGCCTCGTTCCTGACCGATATTTTAAGCAGGTTCTTCTCACGGGTTTCACAGATCGCCTTCTCAACCGTCGATGTGATGTAGAGCCGGCGGTAGCCATTGACAAACACCAGTCTTTCGGCCATAGGCTGCAACTGTTCGCCGAAAAGGGTTATTTCAGCTATTCCTGCAGGCAGTTCGTCAACCGGCAGCCTTATGCCTGTTTCACGTTCAAGCCGCCCTGTTGCCATGCCGTAGACAATACCCCTCGACTGCACCCTCAGGTAGTAGTCCTGGGCGGCAATATCGTCAGTCTTACTGATGACAATGTAAATATGGTTGCGGTCGGTACGGGCCACTGTCATCTTAATACCCGACGGTAAAGGTTCGGCGAGGTTATATACCTGTCGGGAGTCAGGCTGCGAAAGCTTAACGGTGTACTTTTTGCCAGGCAAAGGTCTAAGAAAGAATTTGCCCATGCCCTGGTGGGTGCTTTCAATCTCAATAACCGGCTCGTTGTCTTCATAAACTACACCCTTAACATCGACAGGCACTCCGGTTCTGTCGGTGGCCTTAAAGGCAACCACACCGGGAAGTCCTGCAACCATTTCGCCCCCCTCGGGGAAGGCTGTAAAGATAACCTGACCGGTGTCGGGGGGAGGTGTAGCAGTTTCCTGTTCCCGGTTTTGCCCGGACCTGGAGGTTTGCTCCTTTGTTGAGGCTTCATCCGTAAATGGCGCGTTTATATCTTTTACGACCCTTATCCGTTTCAGCGATCTTATCTCGCTGTTGTCTCTGGCCAGTGAATATGCCGTGAAGGCAGTAAGCAGGTAATTTCCGTCGGGAATGCCCGGATTGAGGTAAATATGCCCCGGTGATATTCCGTTTTCTATAGCATAGTACTCCTGCCACACCACCCTGCGTGTTCCTTCGGCCATAAACTGCACATAAAGGGTACTGCTTCGTGGTGAAGGTACCAGCAGGCGCGAGTCGAGCACATATACTTTGAACCACAGGTCTTCACCCGTTTCATAAATATCCTTGCTGGTTTGGATATATGTCATTTCTGCGACGTATTTGTCGGAGAGGGAATGCAGTCGCTCGGCAAGTTCGATCTGTCTGCCGGTAAGGCTTTGTGCCCCGGCACCCTGGTTTGCCAGTAGTGCCGGCAGAATGATCAGAAGGTACTTCAGGTATTTAACGGATATCATTCAGCTGATTTTTCTCCTTCGACAGCGCTAAGTTAAATATTGTGGTTGATATTACAGGCCTCTGCGGGTTTAGCTGTAAAACATGTATTAATGAAATTTTCAGGCGTAGAAACGGTAAGACAGAATTTCCGGATTGACTAAACAAGTATATTTGGGGCAATAAAACTGAAAGCAGATCAAATGAGAAAATTGTCGGTTATCCTCGTTTTTGCAGGATTTACCTTTTTTACATCCGCCTGGTCACAGGAATGTACCATCGGCGCCGCTGCCGGAAGAGCTACTGCCGATGGCCGCCCGCTGTTATGGAAGACGAGGGATTATATAACAGAGCCTGACAACAAGGTGCGGTTTGTCACAAACCAGGGTTACCGCTACCTTGCAGTTACTAATGGCGGAGAGGCCACTATACCCAGGATGGGCGTTAACGAATATGGTTTTGCCATCATTGTTTCCACCTCCGAGGACCTTTCTGGCGGCAGCCTTACCGGCCCGGGTAGCGGAACCCTGAGCAAGATGGCCCTTACCACTTGTAAGACCGTTGATGAATTCCAGGCACTGCTTGACCAGACAAACATAACCGGCCGTACCACCAGAAACAACTTCGGGGTGATTGACACCACGGGAGCCGCAGCGATCTTCGAGACAGCCAATTATGCCTACTGGCGCTACAATGCAAACGATGAACTCAACGGTTATGTGCTCCGCACAAATTTTGCTTTCAATGGCGGCGGCTCGGGAGGTATTGAAAGGTATTACAGGACCGTACAGCTTATAGGTGATTTCTACAGTGGCGACAGTCTCAGTCACAAATCTATACTGCGTTACCAGATGAGGGATTTTTCGGATGCGTACAGTCAGCCGGTGTCCATTCCCTATAATGGTTACTGGGACGGCAAGCCATTCGGGTACATCGACAACACGAAAAGCATCTGTCGCAATACCACGGTTTCTGCATCGGTCATCCAGGGAACGCTACCCGGCGAAAGGGCGGCCTATACGACCATGTGGACATTACTGGGGCAGCCCGCCACATCGATCTTCATACCCTACTGGCCGGTAGCAGCCACACCGGCTGAATCGACCGGGACTTTGGCAGAGCTGGGCGATATAGCCAACCAGATAAGGGCCCTGTTATATGATCTGCCATCATACGATACATATCTCGACACATACAAGCTTCTTGACGGCAGCGGCAAGGGATTATGGACAAAGACTTTTCCCTTCGAGGACAATATTCTTACTGTCGTTGATGCCGCATTGAACAACTGGCGCCAGATGCCTGCAATACCAGTTGCTGACATCAAGTATACAGAAGATACGATTGCATATAAGACTTACCAGTACCTTCTTGGGTGTTATGACTACCTGCTTTCGGGCATGACCCCTGTTGAGTCACCGGAATCGATCGCCGGAGATCCCCTTTTAAGGGCGGAGATATATCCCAACCCTTTTGAAACGGAAGCATTGCTTAGGTATGAGGTACCTGTGCAGTCAACTGTGACGATAGAAATTTTTACACTTACGGGAGCAAAGATAGAGGGAGCAGTGTTCTCTGATATGGTGCCCGGAGAATATACCTATACTATCGCGGGGAGTGGCCTGAAATTCAATTCGGGTCTGTTGATAGTCAGGTTGAACATCAACGGACGCAGCCGTTATTTCAAGCTTATCAGAAGATAGCCGCTTTTACTGAATACCCTTACCTTCTGTTACCCGGTTATTCGTTGATTCATAACCGGTTTGAATAATTTTGTATTCAACCGGTATGTCAATAATTTTCAAAGCTTTAACAGGAATATGCTGATTCATGCAGAAAGATTATGGAATTATTCCCATTCAATGGATCAGGGCAGGCTGCTATGCAGGGAGTGTATGTCGTCAAACATATTTTCACCTTTTTGGGTTCTATAATAATGTGTGACCAGATTAAGACATCTTATTTTATTGATACTTACATTCCAGGCTCTGTAGAATATAGTTTCTTCTCCTTTCCCTGATATTTTTTACTACTTGCTCAGCACCTGGTTTTTGTTCTTTTCTTCCATTTTCGTGTGGTGTTAATTGATGCATAACGTTTTAAACCACATATTAGATTTAACCCTTTACCGGTAAATTTTTTGCTGATGATTTACATTGGATTGACTAAACAAGTATATTTGAGGCAATAAAACTAAAAGCAGATCAAATGAGAAAGTTGTCGGTTGTCCTTGTTATTGCAGGATTTACCTTTTTTACCTCCGCCCGGTCACAGGAATGTACCATCGGCGCCGCTGCCGGAAGGGCTACGGCCGATGGCCGGCCGCTGTTATGGAAGACGAGGGATTATTTGTCAGAGCCCGACAACAAGGTGCAGTTTATTACAAACCTGGGTTACCGTTACCTTGCAGTTACTGATGACGGTAATGTCACCACGCCATGGATGGGCGTTAACGAATATGGTTTTGCCATCATTAATTCCAACTCCACCGACCTGTCTGACGGCAGCCTTACCGGTCCGGGTAACGGAACACTAATGAGGATGGCCCTTACCACCTGTAAGACGGTAACCGAATTTCAGGCTCTGCTTGACCAGACGAACATAACCGGCCGTACCACCAATGCCAACTTCGGGGTGATTGACACCACGGGAGCCGCAGCGATCTTCGAGACAGCCCATTATGCCTACTGGCGCTACAATGCCAACGATGAACTCAACGGTTATGTGCTCCGCACAAATTTTGCCTTCAATGGCGGCGGCTCGGGAGGTATTGAAAGGTATTACAGGACCGTTCAGCTCATAGGTGATTTATACAGTGGCGACAGTCTCAGTCATAAATCCATACTGCGTTACCAGATGAGGGATTTCTCGGATGCAGGCAGTCAGCCGGTGCCCATTCCCTATAATGGTTACTGGGACGGCAAGCCATTCGGCTACATTGACAACACCCTGAGCATATGCCGTAATTCCTCGGTCTCTGCCTCGGTCATCCAGGGAACGCTACCCGGCGAAAGGGCGGCCTATACGACGATGTGGACATTACTGGGGCAGCCCGCCACATCGATCTTCATACCCTACTGGCCGGTAGCAGCAACACCGGACGAATCAACGGGGTCGGCAACGGCAGAACTTGGCGATATAGCCAACCAGATAAGAACCCTTTTATATGATCTTCCCTCATACAGTTCATATCTCGACACCTATAAACTTCTTAACGGCAGCGGCAAGGGATTATGGACAAAGACTTTTCCCTTCGAGGACAATATTCTTACTGTGGTTGATGCCGCACTGGACAACTGGCGCCAGATGCCTGCGATACCCGTTTCTGACATCAAGTATACCGAAGATACGATTGCATATAAGACTTACCAGTACCTGCTTGGGTGTTATGAGTACCTTCTTTCGGGGATGACCCCGGTTGAGTCACCGGAATCGATCGCCGGAGATCCCCTTTTAAGGGCGGAGATATATCCCAATTCTTTTGAAACGGAAGCAGTGCTTAGGTATGAGGTACCTATGCAGTCAACTGTGACGATAGAAATTTTTACACTTACGGGAACCAGGATAGGTGGAGTTGTGTATTCTGATATGGCGCCCGGAGAGTACACCTACACTATCGGGGGAAGCGGTTTGAGAATAAACTCGGGTCTGCTTATAGTCAAACTTAACATCAACGGACGCAGCCGGCATTTCAAGCTTATCAGAAGATAGCCCCTTTTCCTGAACACTGAAACCTGCGAGCTGCCGGTTCCTGCTGAATGCAGGACACGTGTTAATGTTAATGGACCGTACCGGCATGTTATTTAATTTCATAACTTCAGCGTGACTATCCTTATTCAGAAATGCAGGTGAAGGAATTATTACCATTTATTAATCCCGTTCAATGGATCAGGGCTGGCAGCTATGCAAGAAAGCACAGCCATTTTCAGAGATCGGCCAATGACCCCGAACTGCATCTGTATTCAAAAATTCTCAACAGCCGGATGCTTCATTACGGCTATTTTGATGATACGGAGATTATTCCCGAAGAGATTTCCCTGGCCATGTTTGAAAGGGCACAGGCCAGGTATGCCGGTATGATTATGGAACATATCACAGACAGGGACAATGTGGTTCTCGACGTGGGGTGTGGGCTCGGAGGCCTTGCCGGTATGATGCGTAGCAATGGTTTTGAAACGGAGGTTGTCACTCCTGATGCCAACCAGGCTGCCTTTATAATGGAGACCCTTCCTCTCATCAGGTGCCACCAGTGCAAATTTGAGAATTTTGAACCTGCCATGAAATACGGCACCCTTATCAATGCCGAGTCGCTGCAGTATATCAACCTGGCAAAGGCATTCCGGAAGGCTGAAGAGTCAATCCAACCCGGAGGTAAATGGATAATTGCAGATTACTTCAGGACGAGTGACGACAGCAGGGGTGGTCACCTGCTGAGCGATTTTCTGGGTAAGGCGGCTGAGTATAACTGGAAAATAGAGCTGGAGCGCAACATAACCCCCAATGTACTTCCGACTCTCAGGTTCCTGACCATGTATATCGGCAGAATTGTACTGCCGCTCAAGGAGTATGGGTATGAAAAATTCCGTCTGAAGAGACCGCGGCTCTATTTCCTCTCGGGCAAGCTCAGGGAAAAGGTCGACAGGAAGATACTGAAGGAGACCGCCGTTATTGATCCTGAGATTTTTGCCGGGAGGAGGAGATACATGTTATTCGTTCTGAAGAAGGCATAAACAGAGTGCCGATATCCGGCTTACGGGTTTCATCTGCAATACTGACGAATAGCTGAGTTGGGAGGCTATTCACAAGGTACGCTTTTATGCTTATATGAGCCTGCTTCAATTTGCTTATCTTTACATTGTTACTGTATGCTAAACCGGATATTGTCATGAAAAGATCAGTTGTATCAGTCGTTTTAGTCCTGCTGGTTACGGTTTTCACCGGTTGCAGCAAGGATGACGAAACGGAGCGTTTCAAACTGCTGACGGGAATAACATGGGAGTCTGATGAACTACTGGTTGACGGGGAGGATGAATCGGGCACGGGTCAGCTTCTGGCTTTTCTTGTTGGTGATGCAAAGTTCAACAAGGATGGTTCGGGTACTTTCGGCTTGTATGAAGGAACCTGGTACTTTACCAACAACGAGACACAGATTACCATATTCACCCCTTCGCTCGGCGTGCCTCTGACAACCACTATCGTGGAACTCACGAACCAGAAGTTCAGGATATCCACTCTGTTCCCGATAAAGGGTGACCAGGAAAATCCCAACCTGATAGAGATATCATTCAGGGCAAAAACATGATGTAGGAAATGCTGAAGGCATTGATTCCGGCAATGGTTGGATTACTGTTGCTGAGTCCTCCTGTCCGTTCGCAGGCGATTGTGCGAGGCAGGGTAACGGAATCAGGGACGGGACTGACACTGCCAGGTGTTCATGTGATATGGGGTCAGGAGGAGGGAACCGTCACCGACGGCAATGGTGAGTTTTTCATAAGCATGAAGCCGGGAAGCGTGGCAATTACCTTCAGGTTTGTAGGCTACAGGGCTGAGAGAAGGGAGGTTGAGACAGGGGAGGCAGACACTTTGTATCTTGCCATATCAATGGTTCCCGACATCACAACACTGAACGAAATTGTTGTGACCGCAGGAAGGGCCGAACAAAGACTGTCGGAGCTGACGGTTTCAATGAATGTGATCAAGCCTTTTGTTATCGGGAGGAACCATTTTGTGAGCGCCGATGAGCTCATCAACAGGAGTCCGGGCATTGAGATCCTTGACGGGCAGGCTTCGGTGAGGGGCGGCAGCGGATACAGCTATGGAGCAGGAAGCAGGGTACTTGCCCTGACGGACGGCCTTCCTGCCATGTCGGCCGATGCAGGCAACATAAAATGGCACACCCTGCCCATGGAGAACATATCGAGGATTGAAGTAATAAAGGGGGCCTCTTCTGTGCTTTACGGTTCTTCGGCGCTGAACGGCATCATAAATTTCATCACCCGCGATCCGGATGATGAGCCGTATTCACAGGTAATGTTTTCCTCGGCAATTTTTGGTAATCCCCGGCGAGAAGAATGGAAGTGGTGGGATACTCCCCGGATGGTCAACACGGCCTCTCTTTCGCATTCCGGCAGATATGGAGGAACAGGGGTCAGCCTGGGGTTGAAGATGGTGGGGGACAATGGTTACAGGGCGCTTAACGAGGAGCGGTATGCCCGCCTTAATATGAGGCTGAAGAGGCATGGCTCTAAAAACGAGTTGCTATCCTATGGACTTAACCTTAATAGTACTTTTACTTCGAAGAGGGATTTCCTGTTGTGGGAGGATGCAGAAACGGGTGCACTGAAGCAGAGTGAGGCAACCGCCATGCCCTTCAGGGGGACCACTCTGGCCATTGATCCCTGGGTAGCTCTTGCACGGGGCGTTGGGGGTCACAGGATCAACTTCCGGTTCCTGACCAACATCAACCGGCTTCCTGAGAATGAAAACAACAACAGCAATTCACATACCCTATATTCGGAATATCAGTACAGCAGCGGTAGGAGGGGGGCATTTGCCCTGGTTGCGGGGGCTATGCAGAATTTCAGTTCAGTTACATCAAATTTCTACGGAAATCATACCGGATTGAACATTGCGGGTTATGCCCAGCTTGACATTTATCCCTTCGACTGGCTCAGGGGGGTCGCCGGATTCAGGATTGAGGAGTATTTCCTTGACGGTTCGGCAGGCAAACCGGTTCCAATATTCCGGACAGGGCTTAACGCTACACTTGCCGAGGGCACATTCCTGAGGGCATCGATAGGTCAGGGATACAGGTATCCTGCGGTAGCCGAAAAGCATGCCTACACAACGGTCGGATCCATAAAGATACTTCCGAATACCGGCATAAAACCTGAGTCGGGCTGGAGTTCAGAGATAGGGCTGAAGCATGGGTTCTCCTTCTATGGCATCAGCGGTCAGGCCGACCTTGCACTCTTTTATTCGCGGAACAGCGACATGATTGAATTTGTGTTCGGATACTGGTATGACATAATAGCGGAAGATTTTACTTTCGGGTTCCAGCCGACCAATATAGAGAACTCAAGGGTTTACGGGGCCGAGACAGAGATAATGCTTAACTACAGTCGCGGGGATCTCAATACTACACTTACCGTCGGGTATACTTATATGTATCCGGTTGAATTCAATGGAGTTACAGGTAAAAACACCGGGGAATACCTCAAGTTCAGGAGGAAGAACTCGGCTGACATCAGCATAATCTTGGCTTACAGGAGGTTTGAGGCAGGGATAAACCTGTCGGCCAAATCGAAGTTGCTGTCAATAGATGAGGTTTTTGTCAACGAGCTGACAAGGGAGACAATCCTGCCCGGCTTTTATGACTACTGGCTGGAACACAATACAGGTCACCATGTGCTGGATTTCTTTACCGGCTACCGTTTCGGGTCGGGTTTGCAGCTGTCTGCAGCAGTCAAGAACCTTACCAACAGCGAGTATATGGGTCGTCCGGGCGATATAATGCCTCACAGGCAGTATTCCCTGCAACTGACAGGGAGATTCAGATGATATTTCCTGATGCCGGGATCCTGGCGGGGAGTGTTTTTCAATTCAATAAACCTGGCCGAAGAAATATTATTGACAGGGACTTTTCAGGCAGGCCGGGGATCTATAGCCCTGTGTATTCGGGAAGGTATTCCCGGTGAAGGTTATCGGCCAGTCTGCCGATACGTCTCTCCATCCACTCAATGATAATTCCTCGCTTGCGGGGCCCTGCCTGATCGAGGCTCTGGATGCATGCACAGGCAAACCTGTCGGTTTTATCTGTTGCCATGAGCCTGGTTCTGAGACATGGCACTGAGATCTTCTCCATCTTCAACATGATGGTGGATAGGTTCTGTTCGATTACTGCCTTCGAGTTAAGCAGGGCCAGGTGAACAAGGAGAGCTTCAGGCAAGAACTGATAGGAGGAGCGAAGAGGGTAGCTGATGTTATTCCGGAGTACTTCGGGGTTCACTGTAAAGAAGTCCTCATACAGTGATCTTAACTGTGGGTGAGGAGAGTGGCGAAGGCGGAAGTATCTTTTTCGGTATCCTGCCACTTCTGCTCCCTTTGCCTGGCCGGCCCTGTTGCCCGGACGTTCCTCCGATTTATCTGAATACCTTCCGGAGCTTATATTCAGCAATTTTCTTAATCTTACATCGGCTCTGTGACTATGTTGAATATGCCATGAACCGCCGATCACAATCTTATTTTCCCTGAAGAACTCCGTTCGCGCCACAGGCCTGAGAAAAAGGATATCATCGTTCATGTAGATGAATTGTTCTGACAGTCCCGGAATACGCCACAGCATGGTTGTCAGGGAACGGCTGTTGAAGGTGGGGAGGAACTCTTCGTAATCCCTGAAGATTATTTTGTGGTCAACAATGGTTATCCTTTCACTGTTGGGTGAGGTTCTTACCATCGACATGAATGCGGGGGTCTGGTTGTCGGTGACTATGTAAATCTTCCTGATCCAGGGCAGGAACCGCAGTATGGATGCGATGCAAAATTCGAACTCGCCGGTCTCAGCAAACCTTGTAGGATGTGCCGCTGCCGGGTAATGGCCAAGGGTTGCCAGGTAATTATCAAGTTTTTCCCGGTGCAGGGGATCAGATCCGTCAACCCAGAGTACAACAGCATCAACCGGACTTCTTAAGGATTCCATCGGGGAGGGTGTTATAGCATACTCCTATGTTGCAAATGTAGCTTTTGTTTGACAGAAATCCGGATTACTGCGGCATTGAAATAAAAGTATCTACCTAAACAGGGGAATGTCGTAAAAAAAAGCAGGGAAGCATTCAAAAGCCTCCCTGCCGTTTGGAAAACTGAAATGTATGGATAACTATTAATCGGTTACAAGTCCATCATCCGTCATGACCCACCAGCGCCCTCCCGAATCCCACGGATAACGGCGTCGGCCTTCGGGGTAACTAATAAATGGTTCGATGCTTTCGTCGATGAAGATTCTGAAACCATCGGGGACGAAGATATGTACCTTCACCATTGACCCGTTCCACCGGGTTTTGCCGGGAACCGGGAAATATGCGTCGAGTGCGAGGGTGTCATTGCTTATCTTCCAGTCGTAGCTTATTTTTCCGGCGTTATCCCAGGCAGCTTCGACTGTATGTCCATTTCCGTGTCTTTTTACCTCAGCATAGGGAGCCTCCTTATCTGTGTGACGGATATATACCAGGGGGGAACAACAGACTTCACCCGACCCGGTAGTATAGATCCAGAAGGTCTCATCGAAGGGGAACTGTATTTTCTTATCATAATGGTCGGGACTCATTACGTTGCCGGCAGTTATTACGAAGCTTTGGTCAGATGTCTTAATCGTGCCGGAGAGGGTCACACTGCTCGATTTGGCAAAACTGATACCCTGGGAGAAAAGGACCATGGTAAGAGCCACGGCAGCAATAACCCATAATACCAGGGAGATGATACTCACAACCCCGTCCCTGGCCCTGAAGCGGAATATCATTTTGATGCCCCAGTAAACGAGACCCAGAAGCGGAAGTGCAAGCACAATGATGCTAAGGGCTATAACCCATGGTACTGCAACAGGGGTGATCAATACTGAAAACAGATCGGTGAAATGGAATGTGTCGGTGAATAACGCACCCGGGAGCCAGGGTCCGTAGTTAAATATCAGCGCTGAAATAATCAGGACGAGCAGGGCAACACCCGACAGCACCAGCAATGTGCCAATGATTATCACGACAACCCTGAACAGTATGATTAAAAATCTTCCCACGGCCCTGAATATCTCGTTGAGGACGCCGCCAACCCTGTCGACAGTCTCGCTTCCGGTCCTTCCGCGGCCCCTTCTCCTTCCCTGAACCGACTGGTTGTAGCGGAGACCATACAACTCTCTCTTCCTGGCTTCGGTTGAGGCTACGGGCAGGGTCACCCAGAGTGCTATGTAGATAAAGAAGCCGAATCCGTAGAACACTGTGGTCAGTATAAAGAGAAGCCTGAACCATACAGGGTCGGCATTGAGATAGCTTCCTATACCTCCGGCCACGCCTGCGATTATTGTTTCGTCGGGATCGCGGTAGAGTCTTCTTCTTGTTGAGGTTCGGAAATCTTCCTGTAATTCACCTTCATAGTCGTCGACTATCTCTTCGGGTCTTCCCATGATGGTTATCATCTCATCGACATCTTCCATGGTAACGATACCCGTAACACCCCTGCTGTTTTGAAAAATCTCGGCCACGCGTGCCTCAAAATCATCGAGGGCTTCGTGACCTCCCGGGACCTGGCGGAAACGAACGTTGACCTCCTGGAGGTAGGAGCGCAGCTTCTCAAATGCGTCATCGTCAATCTGAAAAACGATACCCGAGATATTTATGTTTATACTCTTTTTCATCGTCATTGCATTTTTAAGATTACCGGTAATTATTTCCTGATAAGATTGACTGATTCCACGAGTTCATTCCACGACTGGTCGAGATCGCGCAGATATTCCCTGCCGGAGTCGGTAAGTTCATAATATTTGCGTGGGGGACCCTGCTGGGATTCTTCCCAGCGGTAACTGAGCAGTCCGGAGTTCTTCTGCCTTGTAAGGAGAGGGTAAAGGGTTCCCTCAACCACTATTAGTTTTACTTCCCTCAATTCCTTTATTATATCGCTTGCATAGCAGGAATTCCTGGAAAGGATCAGCAGGATACAGTACTCCAGTATCCCTTTCCTCATCTGTGCCTTTGCATTTTCGCTGTTCATGGCTGTTATTTTTTAAAGTTTTTCTTTACCCTTTCAAATTCCTGTCTGACGGATTCCTTAATGTTATGGACATTGACCGGATCGCCCTTCATCTCTATCTTCTGGGCTGTTGTCCTGGCCTCAGGAAGTACGATCCATAGTATCAGGTAGGCAAATATGCCGAGGCCGCCTGCAAAAATCAGGGCAAGGAATATTACTCTTGGAATTACGGGATCGAGCCTCCAGTATGCGGCCATCCCTGAACAGACGCCGCCGATCATCCGGTTGTCGGGATCGCGGTACATACGTCGCGAGGAGGCAGAAGTGAACTTCTCCTCTGAAGAGTAGGAGTCCTGGTCGACAAAATCCTCGGGTGCCCCCATGATCTTCATCACCTCCCTTACATCTTCTGAGGATATCACCTGCCTGTAGGTCCCAAGCCGTGCCCTGAAAAGCTCAGACATGCGCTCCTCAATGTCAGCCATTATCTCCGAAGCGCCCTCCTCACCGGTGAAGTGGAGTTCAAGCGACCGGAGATATGCTTTCAACTCATGGTAGGCATCCTCATCGATGTGAAAGGCATACCCTCCAATGTTGATGTTAACTGTTACCTTCATTGTTGTTTGTTTTTATAGTACCTTAGAAAATATAAAAATAGTTTATGCAAAGATATATATAAAAAATTATACTATGCAATACATAGTAGTAAAAAAATGAAAAAAACTCGGTGAAAGGTGGTTTGTAGCCGGTGAACTGCGTCCGGCGTCCGGTATCCGGAAAATAGTTATTTATCCCCGTCAGGGTAATAATATTATTAGAAGCGGGTACATTCCAATCCTCCTCTGCCGGGGCAGGTTAATCTAGTCTGATATGATCCTTAAGGGTAAAGGTGAGAATCACCGGATTGCTGTCGGGGGTGAGAGACAGCAGCCTCTCGGGGGAGACGCTTAACCTGGCGAGGTCTTTAATATCTGCTCCTGCATCTTCCACCATCTTCAGGAATCTGATTGCATCGAGCGGCAAGCATATCCTGTTTTCAATGATATCGCGGAACATGGAGAGTTCATACTTCGCCGGTAAAATGCCGAACACATCATCAGAGATTGTTACAGTGGCTGCCCTGCGTTGCCTTTTATCTGCAACAATCAGCGAAAAATCAGCCTCGAATGCTCCTCCCCATACTCCGGGCATATATTCCCTTATGTCAGCTTTGGTTACCACACTTTTCGTAAAGATGTAATTATTGACGGTCTCCGCCACTATGTCAATATCATGCTTTCCTGTCACTGATTGAGGATCTATATATTGATTGTATGGCTTGGCATTTTTGCCCCGGTGAATAATGTCGGCAGGGATGAGCTTTCCCTTTGAGAGGACATAGACAGTATCGGACTCGGGTGAGAAAACCTTGTAGTCTCCCCTGTATTCGTGAACGCTTATAGCGGTTCCGGGAGTATAGCCCGTTGAAGCGGGAAAGGGATAAACACTACGTGGTATTTTTCCGGTTACTTCGCCGTTGTTATTATAGAATACAACGATAACTGAGTCTCTTTCATACTGGATATTGCCCGATGCACTGCCGCACGAAAACCACTCCCCCTCATCCCATTTATAGAAACCATAAAGCAATATCATCGGGTATCTTATGCTTTCGATCCAGGTTCCGTCATAAGAGTAAGTCATCGGACCTTCGTCGAGGCGTCCGAACCATTCGACGGTGACCCTCTTTCTCTCCTCATCAGGGATAGTCCCGTAAACATCGTAGCCTCCATGTTCTCCCGGCCCTCTTCCCCCTGAGCCGATCATGTTGAGGAAGTTACCCTTCACGTCAAACCTCAGCAGTACGGCAGGCTTGTCTCCACCGTGGAAACCGAAGAAGATATTATCGCCTGCTATTCTCACCCTTTTGTTATATGCGCCAATAAGACAGTTCTCATTTGTCTCTAGCGGTATAATGCTGAAGTCGGCAAAGACCTCCGACATATTCATATTAATGACATCCGAAGGGATGTTGTCAAGGTATATCTCGGTAAGGGTATGGCCTTTAAACCGTGTCTCACTGACTATTGCATTTTCTTTTTCTCTGCAGGAGGGCAGGAGGGCAATTATTGCAGTCAGAAGGAGGAGGTTCTTTTTCATGATGCTGATATTTTGAATTTCAGGTTCTGTAATATGGTGACAGAGATCTTATTGTTATGCAGGGATTGCAGTAAATCCATACAATGTTAAGCAATTCAACTATAATATGGAACTAACCTATTAGTTATATTTTCTGTTCTGCAACAGATCACTGAGAAACCTCATTGCCACGGAGCCAGTTCGTCATTATCTTCGCCCCGGCAGGGGTCATTACCGACTCGGGATGGAACTGTACACCCCTGATATCCAGCTCCCGGTGTCTGACTGCCATAATGCGGTTGTCATCACTGACTGCCGTTACCAGCAGGCTGGCCGGCAGATCCTCACCGGAAAGGAACCAGGAGTGGTAGAGGCCGGCCTCAAAGCCGGAGGGCAGGTTACCGAACAGATAGTCGGGTCCGGTGATCTTGATCTTAACCTGGCGGCCATGTTGCGGCTCCTCCATATTGACCAGCCTTGCACCGTAGTGAATTCCTATTGCCTGCAATCCCAGGCAGACCCCGAGAATCCTCTTGTTCGGGAAACGGTTAAGTATATCGTGCATTGCCGGAAACTCATGCGGCAATCCCGGTCCGGGTGAAAATATGATCGGGTTATATAAGGCCGGATCTGATGCCAGGGCTTTTTCCGAAGGGCATACTGTTATATCGTCAGCGCCTGCCTCACGTGCGAGTTGCACCAGGTTCCAGGTAAACGAATCATGATTATCAACGATCAGCAGTTTCACCCTAGTACATTTTTATGCAAAATAATCTCATTTAGGGCCATATAGGCAGCTTTCCGGGCATTATTTCTTCTGATTCTGAAGGATAATCTGTCGCCGGGACACATTATGGGAGGATTTTTCAACAGGCTTCAGGGTGATCAGCTTCGCAGGTATGAAGCGCCGTTGACATCGATTATGCCGCCGGTCATGTACTCGAACCCATCTGTCGCGAAAAGCAGGACTGCCCGCGCCACCTCGTCGGGTTGAGCCACCCGGTTCAGGGGACTCTGTTTTTTTATGGCTTCGCCTTCAGGGCTGTCGAGCAGGAGGGTTGTCATGTCTGTCTCCACGAATCCCGGTGCGACCACTCCCACGGTTATGTTGAAGGGAGCCAGGTATTGTGCCAGCGACTGGCTCAGGGCATTGAGACCTGCCTTGCTGGCGCCGTAGGCCGGGTGGTTGGGTTCTCCCCTGAATGCTCCCCGGGAAGAGATATTGATGATTTTGCCTCCCCCTGTATTCATCATCTGCCGGGCTGCCTGGTAGCATACATTGGCAGCGCCGGTAAGGTTCACGGCAATGGTATCGTTCCAGCGGGTCTGCCACTCCCGGTAGCTGACATCAGCCAGATTGTGTTCCGTGAATATCCCGGCATTATTCACCACCACGTCAATATGCCCGTAAATATCCTTCAGTTCCGTGAAAAGCCTTTCGATGGCTTCAGGGTCGGCGACATCGAGCCGGCAGGCTTTGTGATGTCCGCTGCCTCCAAGTTCCTTCAGCGTTTTTTCTGCCCCGGGCTGACCGGATCTGTAGGTTAGAATCACGTTGGCGTTGAGTTGTGCAAAGAGCCGGGAGCAGGCTTTACCGATCCCCCGTGATCCGCCGGTAATCAGTACATTTTTACCTGAGAAGTCTGTGTTGAGATCCATGGGTTGATGGTTTAAAGGGTTTCAGGTTTATGATGTCATAATGTTTTGCGTGCCGTAAAGGTATAAAAATCATGGATGCCGGTCAGGATGGCGAAGAGGCCGGCATCATTAACCATGGCAGGGGCCTGTTTCTGTCTGCTTGTTGTGTCAGCCAGGAAGTTAATATCTTTGACGTAGAAATCGCATCAGAATATGATCAGGCTTCCTGAAGACAAGATTAGGCTGATGGATGATCTCGGAACCCGGGGGATACCGTTCCTTTTTGTCATCTCGTTTGACGGGGTTGAGGTTAACGTGTGGCGGAGTGAGGAGATTTCACCGGGGGTGAGGTTTTCGGTTCCCGCATTGCGCGACACAAGGGAAACCCAGGTACCGTACAGGGGGGATATTCCTTTCGCCATTTATCCTGTTACTTATGAAAGGTACACGACAGCCTTTGAGAAGGTCATGCATCATATAAGGAGAGGCGATACTTACCTTATCAACCTTACGATGCCGACAGCAATAGATATTCCGTTATCGCTCGAGCAGATATATGAAAGCAGCAGTGCACCATACAAGATACTCCTCAATGACAGGTTCGTCTGCTTTTCGCCCGAGATATTTGTCAGGATAACCGATGGCATTATAAGCTCCTATCCGATGAAAGGGACCATTGACGCCTCGATTCCGGGGGCTGGGAAAAAAATCCTGGAGGATGCCAAGGAACTGGCGGAGCACAACACCATTATCGACCTGATTCGCAATGATTTAAGCATGGTGGCTGAAAGGGTAAGGGTGAAGCGTTACCGCTACATTGACAGGATTGAGACGAACCGGGGACCGCTGTTGCAGGTGAGCTCGGAGATTGAAGGGGTTATGGTAAAAGATGGCAGCCGGAAGATCGGGACACTGATGTCGCGGATACTGCCTGCCGGATCGATAAGCGGAGCGCCGAAGGAGAAGACCGTGGAGATTATTGTACAGGCTGAAGGTTACGACAGGGGATTCTACACCGGTGTGTTCGGATGGTTTGACGGCAGGAACCTCGACAGCTGCGTGATGATAAGGTTCATTGAGAAGAGCGGGGCGGAGTTGACATACAAGAGCGGCGGCGGTATAACCTTCATGAGCAGTGCCCGGTCAGAATATGAAGAACTTATAAAGAAAGTATATGTCCCTTTTGCTGGAATCCATCAGGATTGAAGAAGGAAAGATCATGAACTTCGATTACCACTGCGAGCGGATGGTCAGATCAGCCATTGAAGCGGGGTACAGGCCAGCGGCGTCATTTCCCGGAAGATTCATACCCGAGGGTTCCGTACCTCCGTCAGGGCTGTTCAGGTGCAGGGTTTTGTATGGTGCGGAGATAATTGGCTGTTCAGTGACACCCTATTATCGGAAGGAGATCGGGAGCCTGAGGATTGTTCATACACCCCGTCCCGACTATTCCCTGAAGTATGCCGACCGGTCGCAGATAGATGCCCTGTTTGGCCTGCGGGGTGTCTGTGACGATATACTGATCGTCTCTGAAGGAATGGTAACAGACACATCCTATTGCAACGTGGCCTTTGAAAGGGATGGCAGGTGGGTAACACCTGCGGCACCCTTGCTGAAGGGTACAATGAGGCAATACCTCCTCGATGAGGGGATCGTTGAAGAAGGGGAGATCTCCCTTTCAGACTATATGAGTTGCAGCGCCATCAGGCTTTTCAATGCCATGGTTCCCTGGGAGAGAGCCTGGCATCTTCCGGTGTCGGCCCTGGAAGCAAAATAATATGGAGATACCATGGGGGTGGCGTTTGTGCATAATTGCTAACTTTAACTTTTCAAAAGCGGCCTGATGATAGTTCATCTTTTTGCTGGTCAGACCAATTACAGTCATGCCTGGTTGTCAATGTTTTCCGGGCATTTCAATATTGAGGGGCACTGGTTCATTTTCGGACTGGGTAAGAAGCCTTACCGGGATTTTGTGTATGATGAACCTGCCAGGAAGAGGATTCTGTATGCCCGGAACCTGAAAAGTCTCTTATTTCGCATAATTCCCCTGCTGCTGCGGGCGAAGTGGATATACTTCCATTCGCTTGCCTATGACCCTTCACTACTCTTCTGGGCTTTCAACAGGCGGTTGCTGAAAAGATCGACATGGATCATCTGGGGGTTTGACCTTTATGCCTTTCAGAAAGAGGGTAACTCCCCACGGACAAGGCTTTATGAATATCTCCGCCGGCGCATTATCCCACACTTCCCCGAGATTGCCTCGTATGTGGAGGAGGATACCCAGCTGGCAAGGGCACAGTACCAATCACAGGCCGGGTATGTACAGATTCTCTATCCGACCCTGGTTGACGTCAGCCTGCTGAAATATGAAGAAAGCAGGGGAGGTCCCGTTAATATCCTGATTGGCAATTCAGCCGATCCTGCAAACTGTCACCGGGAGATTATTGATCTGCTTTCAGGTTTTGCTGACCGGGAAATAGCTGTAATCTGTCCCCTTTCCTATGGAGGCAGCCGGGAATATGTCAAAGAGATTACCAGCCTGGGGAAAGAGGTGTTCGGAGACAGGTTCATACCGTTACTTTCAGTGCTTGAACCAGAGGCGTATGCAGAGATTCTGAACCGAACGGACGTATGTCTGATGAATCACCGCCGGCAACAGGGTTTGGGCAATATACTCTCCCTGCTGTATCTTGGGAAAAAAGTCTATCTTCGGAAGGAGACAAGTTCATTCACCTTCTTCAGGCGCAATAACTGTGAGGTTTTTGACATAGAAGATATCGGCACGATAAGCTTTGATGAATTCAGGCGTCCGCCTGCCGGTTCTGAAAGTACACGAAAGTATGCTGCAGAGATCATGTCAGCTGAATACTATGTAAATCTTTGGTCAAATCTGATAAACCGACATCCATCTTGATTAACGTAACACGAACATACCTGCCTGACAGGGCAAAGCTGGATAAATACATCGACCGGATCTACAGATCGGGGTGGATTACCAACAATGGTGAGCTGGTGCAGGAGCTCGGGAAGAGGCTGGAAGAATACCTGCAGGTTGATAATCTCGTGCTTGTTGCCAACGGCACACTTGCCCTGCAGGTTGCATACCGTACACTTGGCATCGAAGGCGAGGCAATAACAACCCCGTTTTCCTTTGTGGCAACTACCAGCAGCCTGGTATGGGAGGGTCTGAAACCGGTTTTCTGCGACATTGACCCTGCGACTTTCAACATAGATCCTGGCCTTATAGGGAAGAATGTTTCACGCGTGACCACGGCAATTCTGCCGGTGCATGTTTTTGGTAACGGTTGCGAGGTGGACAGGATTCAGGAGGAGGCTTCGAAGCATGGACTGAAGGTCATTTATGATGCTGCTCATGCGTTCGGGGTAAGATACGGGGGCAAATCGATACTCTCCTTCGGCGACGCATCAGTATTGAGCTTCCATGCAACGAAGATCTTTCACACCATTGAGGGAGGTGCAATAATATTCAGGGAAAAGGAACATGCAGACAGGGCAAGGCTGATGATAAATTTCGGCATATCTGATTATGACAGGATCGATATGCTGGGCCTCAATGCCAAGATGAATGAGTTTCAGGCTGCAATGGGCCTATGCATACTTGATGATATTGATGGCCTAATTGAATCGAGAAGACCGGTATGGGAGAGATACCACACCTCGTTCGCCTCCTTGCCCGGGGTATTTCTTCAGGCTCATAACGAAGCCTGTTCCCGTAACTATACATATTTTCCTGTACTGTTCAGCAACGAGGAGGTAATGATGGAATGCAGGCGGCGGATGCAGGCTGCTGGAATCTTCCCGCGCAGGTATTTCTATCCCTCCCTGAACACACTTAACTATCTGAGGGAGACAAAACAATGCGTCAACTCTGAGTCGGTTGCCGGCAGGATATTATGCCTACCGGTCTACCCGGATCTGAGTCGCGAAGCACAGAACAAAATAATAGGGATAGTTAAAGAGACCGCGGACCGATGAACTCATTTTACCCGGAACACGAGCCGGGAGAGATTGATTACGCAGGTACGGCAGTAATATGCCTAAGTCCTGGAAGGAGTTAACTGATATATTAAAATAATAGACCAGCAAGAGATGAAAAGAGCAATTTTCCTGATTCTTTTTCCGGCATTGTGCATGATGCCGGCCGGACTGTCGGGACAGGGCACAATGCTTCTGCGACAGCCTACAGTAAGTGCCACCCATATAGTTTTTGTCCATGCGAATGACCTGTGGGTTGTGCAGCGCGACGGCGGAGATGCCATCAGACTTACCAGCTCGGCAGGGCAGGAGAGCAGCCCTCATTTTTCACCCGACGGTAAAGTAATAGCCTTCACGGGTCAGTATGACGGCAATACCGATGTCTATACGGTACCTGTTGCGGGAGGTCAGCCGGAAAGGTTAACCTGGCACCCTGGCGCCGATAATGTAACCGGATGGAGTCACGACGGAAGGTATGTGATCTTCGTGTCGGCAAGGGAAGGCTACCCTACCGGTGAATCGAAGTTCTATCGTGTGAGCGTCAGCGGAGGTATGCCTGAGTCTCTGGTAATCCCGAGAGCTGCCAACGGGGAGATATCAGACGACGGGAGGTTTATGGCTTACCAGGAGGTTTCATTCTGGGACCCGGAGTGGAGAAATTACCGCGGTGGTCAGGCCAAGCCGATATGGATCATGAACATGAATGACTATTCGGTCATTAAGACGCCCCAGACAGACAGAGAGAGACATACTGATCCGGTGTGGCTCAACGGGAAGGTATTTCTTCTGTCGGAGAGAGATTATGCCAACAATATCTGGTGCTTCGACCCCTTGAAAGATGATCTTAAGCAGATAACCTTTCACGCCGATTTCGATGTGAAGAGCCTCGATGCCGGGGGTGGGATGATTGTCTATGAGCAGGGCGGGTATCTTCACCTTCTCAACCCTGCTGACAATAAGGCCAGGAGGCTTGAAATCAATGTGAGCGGCGATTTTCACTGGGCACGTGAGAGGTGGGAAAACGTTTCCCCCGGTTCGTTGAGCAATGCCTCACTTTCACCGACGGGGCAGCGGGCACTATTTGAATACCGGGGAGACATCTTCACCGTGCCGAGGGAGAAGGGCGACTGGAGGAACATAACCGGTAGTCCCGGGGCCGCCGACCGTTACCCTGTCTGGTCGCCCGATGGTAAATCGATAGCCTGGTTCAGCGACCAGAGCGGGGAATACCAGCTTTTCATCACTGACCAGGAGGGGATTGAAAAACCTAACGTGATATCAATACCCGACCCGACTTTCTTCTTTCGCCCGTCGTGGTCACCCGACGGCAAGAGGATTGCATTTACCGATACCCACTATAATCTGTGGATAGTTGAGATAGCCACAACAAAACTTGTAAGGGCTGATGTTGAGCGGTTTGCCCATCCCGACAGGACCATGAACCCGGTATGGAGTCCCGACAGCAGGTGGATAGCCTATGCACGGTTACTCGACACCCAGTTCAAGGCAATAAGGGTTTTCAATGTTGAGACCGGTGAGACGATACAGCTCACCGACGGAATGGCTGATGCCATATCTCCGGTATGGGATGCATCGGGCAAATACCTCTGGTTCCTGGCATCAACAAACTGGGGTCTTAATACCGGATGGCTCGACATGAGCTCATACGAAAAGCCTGTCACAAGGGCTCTTTATTTCATAATATTGAACAAAGATGATGCGTCACCCCTGTTGCCGAAGAGTGATGAGGAGAGGGATAAGCCAGAGGAGCCGAAAAAGGACCAGGGTCAGGTAACCGTAACAATAGACCGCGAAAACATAGCCAGGCGGATAGTTGCAGCCGGCATACCCGAAAGGAATTATGTCCGGCTGCTTGAGGGTCCGGCCAGTACAGTGTTTTATGCCGAATCGGCAGCAGGGCAGCCGGGGTTCAGCCTGAGCAGGTACAGCCTGATATCAGCAAAAAGTGATCCTTTTATTTCAGGAATCAGTTACGCTACCGTATCGGCCGACAGGAAGGTGCTCCTCTACCAGAGCGGCTCCAACTGGGGAATAATAAACACATCCGAATCGAATAAAAAGGCCGGGGACGGGCGACTTGAGACTCTCACGGGCATGAGGATGAAGATAGATCCTCAGGCTGAATGGAAGCAGATATTCAGGGAGGGGTGGCGGTTCCAGCGCGATTTCCTTTATGTTGACAATGTTCACGGCGCCCCCTGGAACGATATCTACCAGTGGTACAGTCCGTGGATAGAGCATGTGCATCACCGTGCCGACCTTAACTATGTGGTCGACATACTCGGAGGGGAGGTTTCCATAGGCCATTCCTACACCTCCGGCGGTGATTTTCCGTCGGTTCCGTCAGTTCAGATAGGTCTTCTGGGAGCAGATTATGAAACTGACAAGGGTTACCACAGGATCAGGAAGATATATACCGGTGAGGACTGGAATCCGGGACTGACGGCACCCCTGGCGCAGCCCGGAATAAACGTGGCGGAAGGCGACTACATCCTTGAGGTCAATGGTGTAGCGGTAAGGGCTGACGATAACCTCTACAGGTTTTTCGAGGGAACCACGGGCCGGCAGGTCAGGCTGAGGGTCAATAGTGAGCCGAAGACAGAGGGTTCGCGTATTGTGACCGTTGTTCCGGTGGGAAACGAGGGCCAGCTCAGGACTTTTGCATGGATTGAGCGCAACAGGAGGGAGGTCAGCCGTCTTTCCGACAATCTTCTTGCATATGTATATGTTCCGAATACTTCGAACCAGGGCTATAGTTATTTCAACAGGTATTATTTTGCCCAGCAGGACAAGAAAGGTGTTATAATAGACGAAAGGAACAATGGGGGAGGGTCGGCTGCCGATTACATGGTTGATATTATGGGTCGCAGGCTGCACGGCTATTTCAACAGCAAGGCTTCCGACCGGCGGCCCACAACAACGCCTATGGCCGGGATATGGGGTCCCAAGGTGATGATAGTAAATGAAAGGGCAGGATCGGGAGGAGATCTGCTGCCTTATCTTTTCAGGAGCATGGATATCGGGACCATTGTCGGGACCAGAACATGGGGAGGTCTGGTGGGAACATGGGACACACCCCCGTTTGTTGACGGCGGGCGGATGGTGGCACCCCGGGGCGGATTCTATGATGTTGACGGCAAATGGGCCGTAGAAGGGGAGGGTGTCGCTCCCGACATTGAGGTGGAGATGACACCGGCCGATGTGATAAAGGGCCGTGACCCCCAGCTCGAGAAGGCAGTGGCTGAGGCGCTCAGGCTTATGAAGGAAGAGATTGTTTACATTAAACCTGAGCCGAAGGCACCTGTGAGGTACAGGCGACCCGTCAAGAAGTGATCAGAACAACCTTATAGTGCCTATGAGAGATCCGGAGGCAGCATTCTTCAGGAAGAAACTGTTGCTGAGCATGGCAATACCCGGGATGCTGATTGTAGTGATATGGTCGGTTTTTGCCGTGGAGCTGATTACCGGATTCAACGCCGGACGGCTTGGGATATTTCCGTTGTCGCTCAGGGGTATTCCGGGAATAATACTGTCACCACTGGTTCACAGCGACCTGAAACATCTTTTCAATAATTCACTTCCTCTATTCCTGCTTGGGACAATGCTGTTTTTCTTCTATGGTGAGGTCTCCCTGAAGGTCTTCCTGATCAACTGGGTACTGACGGGATTAATGGTATGGCTGGCAGGAAGGGAAGCATGGCACATAGGGGCAAGCGGACTTGTTTACGGACTGGCCTTCTTTTTGTTCTTCAGTGGTATCATCAGGCGGCATTTCAGGCTAATGGCCCTTTCGCTGCTCATCGTTTTCCTTTACGGGTCGATGGTATGGGGTATGTTTCCCTTTGTGCCGGCGAATATATCATGGGAATCACACATGCTTGGGGCGGTGTCGGGCATATTCCTTTCGGTGTGGTATCGTAACGAGGGACCCCAGGCACCCGTTCATGAGTGGCCCGATGACGATGAGGAGGAGGAGGGAGAGGCTGATCTCCCTTCAGCGGATGGGGGTGTGGAGCAGGAACTTTAGAAGCTGAATATAACTGTTGAAAGTATCCTGAAATTATCTACGGCATTCTGGTCCTGCGGTATGGCAAATGCATTATATGTACCGTTTCCGTAGTTCGCACGGGTAAACTCCATCTCCCCTGAGAGTTTTATCCGGCCTGAGGTAAAGTTCACCCTTGGCGAGATTCTGACCATCGATCCTATATCGGTAACCCTGCCGAAAATCAGGGCAGGTGTGACACTGCTGTTGCCTGAACCCCTGTTTACAAGGTAACCTGCGAACAGGCCGGGCTGTAGCCTGCCCTTTGCAGCGCTTATATCGAACCAATAGCTTATGCTTCTGAGAGGAATGTAATCAAGGCTGTATATGCCTGGTTCAGGGGGTATTATGGCAGCATATCCCCCGGGTGCCAGCAGGTCGGTTATGTTTTCACCATAACGGGTGTAAAGCTTCAGTGTAAATTTCTGCGTTGAAATCCTGCCGAAAAGTACTGCCGTGAACCCGTCGACCTTTTCATCGACCTGTATGGTTCCGAGAGGCCAGAGATATCCTCCGGCTATCAGCCTGGGCACTATTCTCTTGTAGGCACTTGCGGCGCCAAATGCCACCTCGGCACCACTGCCGGAAGAGAACTGGTAATGGACCTGCAGGTGGAGGTCAGGCCTTGCCGAATTACGCAGGTAAGAGGGTGAGGCAGTGGCGGCCAGGCCAGGTCCGCCACTTGCATAGTTTGCATAATCGCGTTGGGCAAGGGCCGCGGCAATTATTTCCATCTTTCCCAATCTGGCCGTAAATCTTATCTGGGGATTGCGGGCAAATGAATTAAAAGGAGTTCCTGCATTTAAAGATACTGTTGACGGGTAATTGGCGGTGATGAACAGGGGGTTCCAGTACTGGCCAATCAGCAGTTCGCTGTTTTCCCAGTTCATCCTGACCAGGGCATGCCGAAGCCTAAGCATACCAATATTATCATTTGCCTGGCCAAAGAAATCAGTCTCTATCAGTCCTGATATCCTTGCTCCGAAGGCATCGGGTCCGGTTATATTGGCCGTAAGCCTGGTATTGACTGACAGAAAGTTGAAGTTGAACAGGTCATTGATATCACCACCGGAGTCGTCGGGTAAAACATTTTCCGGCCATAGGAGAAAGGATCCCTCCCTCGAGGCGACGGTAAGCCTGGAGTCGAGGAAAAAATCGTTCCTGACAAAGCCTGACACTTGTATTCCGAACCTGCTCTCCTTGTCGTTTGTCTGTGCATCCAGTTCAAGGAATGCAGCAATGAACAGCATTACGGCAATCAGTTTTCTGTTAATCATTGCGGATAGGGTTACTATTCCCGGCGGGGAATTATTCAGATCACAAAGATGCAATAATCCCAGGTTCTAATCCAGAAAGGATATTATAAAAATAAAAGGTAATTTAGTTTACCTTTAGTGGCATAATTACCAGGCAGGCATATGAACAGGATCGGACTGGAAAGCTACAGCCTTCATCCATTGGGGATGCAGCTTCACGAGATACTTGGCTGGGCGCATGACAACGGAGCTGAGGGTGTTCTCTTTTCAGGGCTGGCGGAGGAGAACTACAGGGATCGGGATATCTCATATCTGCGTGACCTGGGCCAGATGGCCAGGGACCTGGGCCTTTACATTGAGTGGGGTGGCGGCAGGCACATACCCTTTGAGATGGATGGCTGGAGCAGGACAGACCTGATGCCCCTGAACCTGAAAGCCATAAAAGAGGCAAACGCCATTGGCACCAGGATCATAAGGTCGTGTTCCGACCATATGCAGAGAGCCAATCCTGGCAACCCTCATACCCATTTGTTAATGAAGGCTACCGTGGAGGAACTGGTGAAGATGATGCCCATGCTCCGCGACAATGGTGTTGTCCTGGCAATTGAAACACATTTTGAGTTTACATCATTTGAACTGCTGAAAATATTTGATATGTGTGAGGCAGAGCCGGGAGATTGTCTTGGTATCTGTCTCGATACCATGAACCTGCTTACGATGCTTGAGGTACCCGACATGGCTGCAGAGAGACTTATGCCCTGGGTGGTATGTACCCATATAAAGGATGGGGGACTTGTTTTCGGCAGGGAGGGCATGACTGCCTTCCCCTCATCCGTTGGCACGGGCATCATCAACCTTGAAAAGATTGTCAGCCTAATAAAAAAACAGCCTCATAATATCAACCTGTCGGTGGAGGATCATGGAGGCAATTACCTTCTTCCCATACATGAACCATGGTACATAAACCAGTTTCCCGACCTGACAATAAGCGAATATAACAGCCTGATGCTCCTGGAGGATAATGCTGAAAGACTGATGATTGAGGGACTGCTTGAGATTACTCCAGTTTCAAGGTGGCCGGAGGTATGTGAGGAGAGAACAAGGGGCAATCTGAAAAAAATCAGGGAGATTTACAGCCGTTGCGGTTAGTATTGTTCTAATCATTACCTTTGCGGTTATTGAAACCTGAAAGAAGATGAATGGCAATCCTGTAGCTGTTATCACCGGTGCCAGCAGGGGTATAGGCAGGGCCATTACAATCGCACTTGCAGCCGAAGGATTTGATATAGCTGCAATTGCACGGACTGTCGACAGTGAGGCCATGGAAAGCCTCGCCCCTGAAGTGAACAGGCTCGGTTCCCATTTTTTCCCGATAGGCCTCGACATAAGTCATACTGAACGTCATGATGAGGTTATATCCCTGATACTTGAAAGGTATGGCAGGATAGATTTCCTGGTCAACAATGCAGGAGTGGCTCCCATACACAGGAGCGATATACTGGAGATGACCGAGGAGAGTTATGACAGAGTGACGGGGATTAACCTCAGAGGCCCGGTATTTTTTGCCCAGAAGGTGGCCAGGGAGATGATCTGGATGAAGGGTCAGAATCCGGATCTCAAGCCTGCAATGGTGTTTATAACCTCCGTTTCGGCAGTATTATCGTCCACGAACAGGGCAGAATATTGCATTTCCAAGGCCGGATTCAGTCTTGCTGCAACTGTTTTTGCCGACCGCCTTGCTTCAGAGGGCATAAATGTTTATGAGGTCCGTCCGGGAATTACCAGAACCGATATGACCTCCAGGGTTGCAGAAAAGTATGACAAGCTGATAGAAGAGGGACTTATACCTCAGGGCAGATGGGGTTTGCCGGAAGACATTGCCAGGGGTGTTGCGTCGATTGCGGGAGGTGACTGGTCGTTTTCTACCGGGATGATCTTCGAGATCAGCGGGGGTATGAATATCAGGTCGCTGTGACAGCAGGCCAACGGAATCCGGTTCCGTTCATCTCAAAAACTCATACCAATGCTTAAGCCATAGGGTACCCATACTATGTCTTCGAGTTCCCTGACCAGGGGATAGGTGAAGGATAACCTGAGGAAGAAGCCCCTGGTCTGGAGGGGATGCAGCCTGTATCCTGCCACGGGGAAAGGAATATAATGCTGGCTGGTATTGCCGAACACCACCGTCCCTCCTGCGCCTGCTTCGAGATAATGAGCCCCTTTACCGATACATATTGTTACATGGTGGGGTACAGTGACAAAATCATTGGGGTTCTCCTCGCATGGTCCTGAAAGGCACAGTTGCAACTGGTTATTGAAACCTACGCCGGCGGCTCCGGTGAGGAATACAATCCGGCCGTTGAGCAGAAGCTTTTCAGCATTGACGGAAAGAAGGGAGCCTTCGCCGAGGAAGTTGACATAGATGGTCAGGGGCGGTCTGTGGATATCGGTCAGCGGTTCAGGCTGTGACGATGCCGGCTGAAACAGAATGAGAAGGGCAAACAGGCCAGGTAGCTTTTTCATCATATGATCTGGTTGGCGTCACACAAAGGCTGATCCAAATTTAGGAAAAATACCCCAATCGGTGGTTAGTTTCTGTAAGGGCATGCCACGAAGTAAAAAATCCCGGTTAAGGCCGGGTTTTTTCGTTTCATCCTGCTCCCAGGAATGCTGAAAGTTGCAGCCATAAGAAAGTGTGAGTGTGAGAGTGAGAAAACAGAACGGGAGTGCTCGCTCCCGCTCTCACTCCCGCTCTGTTTTATGCTCCCCTGACTGCTGAAAGTTGCAACCGGATGAAAGACTTTTTAATGAGTCAGCTTTCCCTCAGAATTCATCAAGGATGTTGAAATTTACCTCCTTTATATATCAACTTTTAAAGTAGTACTCCGTTAACCAGATTTTATATAGAGGGTCAAGGAAAGATATATCTGATCCCTGTAAATCAATTATCTCTTTATTTATAAGGGTTTTCTTTATCTTAACCACATTACCTGAGGTTCCAAGTTGATAATCAAGAATAGTTTTTTGGGAGCTAAGTTGATCAATGTTATCTGTTAGTGCCCTAAGAAAACCAAGCTGAGTTTTGTTCAACCCATCAGTTAAATTCTGAAAAAGCATGCTTAACTGCAAAACCAGATCATGAAAGGCTTCTTCAATTATTGTCCTGGTACAAATAATTTTAGTGCGTAACCATGCCTGTTGAGCTAATTGCTGGACATAAAATGGATGGCACTCTGTCATCTCTGCTATCAATGAGGCTTCGCCGATCCCTATCTTTTTACCGGAATCCGCAAATCGTTTCTGTAAAAATGGGATCCAATCCTCCAATAAAATTTTATTCAGGAAAAATATATCTCCAAACTTATAAAAAGGCATAGATGGCGAAGTAAATACATCCATCAACATATGCCTCTTACTACCATAAAGACAATAAGATACATTTTTGTGTGTTTGCCAGTGCGACCTCAATTTCTTTTGTATGTCAAGAGGACTTTCAAACTCAGAAATATTCTGAAATTCATCTATACAAATAACAAATTTCATACTGTTTTCAATACTGATTTTCTCAGCCAGATTGAGTATGTCATCCGGCTCCTTCTTTACCTCTTTCCAGTTTAATCCTAGTCTGAGTTCAGTTCCAGGATCAGGACTAAAAGTAATATTAGGAATGAATTTACCAAGAAATTTACGGGCATTGGCTAACAATATCCCGGTTTTTGTTGCTGATGCATTTAAGACTTTTGTTGCAAGTTGCTGATAAAAATGTT
>JAVEWX010000153.1:0-6788 GCA_034004335.1 Bacteroidales bacterium
CTACTGCCACCATGGTGATACTCCTGGTATTATACTTTTCAACCGCACACGGATGGAAAGGGAGGAGAAGCTCAGGCAGTATCTGATGGAGAAATACCAGGGACTTATAATCGATTATCTTTTTGGCGATACCATTTCGGAAGAGTTCCATACGATAGCTTCTGACGAGTTCAGAAGGCAGGTACTGGTCGATCAGATGATAGATGTCAGCGTAAACCTGAAGGGAGATGCAGAGGCGAAGTTGCGTAAACTGTATATTAAACTCGGACTCGATCATGATTCGGTCATGAAAGCTCACAGCAGGAAATGGCATAAGAAGATCAAGGGTTTCCGCGAGCTGGCTTTCATGAACATCAGGGATGGAAACGATGTGATATACGGAGCTCTTAACTCGCATAATGAGATACTGAGGATGGAGGCACAGATCGCTCTTGTCAGGCTCAGCGATGACAACCCCTTTGAGTTCCTGCATCACCTGCAAAGGCCTTTTTCCCTCTGGGAACAGATAACGCTGCATGAATTGCTGGTTCAGCACGACATGAAAGTGCCCGAGTTCAGGCAGTGGCTTCACTCTCCGAACTATACCATCATTATGTTCGCCCTCAGGATGGTTAGGGAATTCCGGCAACAGGACGCAGAGGAGGATGTCAGAAAGGTGTTGGCCCATGACAATGCCGGGGTGAGGAACCTCGCTATCCAGGTGGCAGGCGACATGAACTTCAGATCGACTCTGGAGATTTTGAAGAGAATGTACAAGAATGAGGATTATAATAATTGTCTCGAGATCCTCAGGTCGATAGGTAAGATGCCTGATGAGGTGATGATGGGGTTCCTTAAGCTTGTGCTTGACAAGGAGGACGACGTACAGCTTCAGATTGAAGCCACAAAGGCAATAGAAAATATAGGCGAGGAGGGTGTCAAGGCCCTGGTGAAACTGATGAAGTCGGAATACAAGAACTATAACATTATTATAAGACATGTGCTTGACAGGAGAATATACTGATCTGGAAAAATGGATTTCATTCTCGGAAATATAATCTTCTTACTGACCCTGATACTGTTCGGTTCCTACCTCTTTCTGGGTATATTCTCCGCCATGGCCCTTCGCAAATACCTCAGGAAGAACAGCTATATAAACTACAACTCGCTGGTATTGTCGCCCCTGAGTCCCAGAATATCAATCATTGCTCCTGCCTACAATGAGAGTAAAACCATCATTGATAATGTGAGGACTCTGTTGTCGCTTTACTACAACAACTTTGAAGTTATCATCGTCAATGATGGCTCAACAGATGACACCTTTGCCAAGATCAGGGAAAGCTATGACCTGGTAAGGGTCAACTACTATTTCGATTACCGCATTCCCTGTGAAAGGATAAAGGGCGTATACAAATCGAAGAATCCCTCCTTCAACAGGCTGACGGTTATTGACAAGAACAACGGAGGCAAGGCTGACTCACTCAATGCCGGTATAAACATTTCCAGGAGTTCCCTGTTTGTGGCAATTGACGCGGACTCAATAATTGAGGCAGATTCAATACTTAAACTGATAAAACCGTTTCTTGAGGAGAAGGACAGGAAGGTAATAGGAACCGGGGGTGTCATCAGGATAGTCAATTCATGCGACATTGAAAAGGGATTCATCAGGAAGATTCACCTCCCTGTGAAGTTTCTTCCGCGGTTACAGGTACTCGAGTATACACGTGCTTTCCTGCTGGGCCGGATGGCATGGAGCCATCTCGACGGGTTGATGCTTATTTCGGGAGCCATGGGTATGTTTGAAAGGGAGACTGCCATAAAGGCCGGGGGATACAGCATCCATACAGTGGGAGAGGATATGGAGCTGGTTCTGAGAATGAGGAGGTATATGGCCGAGAAAGAACAGGCCTATGAGGTGACATATATTCCCGATCCGCTGTGCTGGACCGAGGTTCCCTCTGACCTCAGGTCGATGAGGAGGCAGCGAACAAGGTGGACGAGGGGTTTGATAGAATCGTTGTGGACTCACCGCAGGATGTTATTTCACAGGAAATATGGGCGTCTGGGTATGCTGGGCTATCCCTACTGGCTGTTTTTTGAGTGGGCGGCACCGCTGATAGCTTTTCTTGGGTTTGTCTATACCACATTCCTGGTTCTCGCCGGAAGGCTTAACTGGCCATTTTTTCTTCTTCTCTTTGCATTTGTCTATACCTTTGCCGTGAGTTTGTCGACATGGGCGGTACTTTTTGAGGAGATAACCTTCCATAAATACGGAAGAAAACGTGATGTTCTGAAACTTCTTTCAACCGCACTGCTCGAGCCCTTCTTTTACCCGGTACATACCTATTTTGCCGTGAGGGGGAATATTGAATTTCTCCGTGGCAAGAAGGGGTGGGGCAGCGCTGACAGGTCAGGATTTGACTCCCAGAAGAAGAAAACCAGGAAGAAAAAGGCCGTAAAACCTGCCAGAACGGATGATAAATCCGATGGTTAGACGGTGGTTTACCATTGTGCCCTTTTCAGTTAGCGTATCCGGAAATGTACCGAAGTCCGCCGGCAATAATACTTAAAGATTCCTTTTCTCTTCCGGAAGTCTGGGGCACCGTGAGCCACGGAGGCCAGGTGTACCTGCTTGTTGTCGAAGTCAACTTATCATCAAGCATAACCGACAGGGCTATCCCGTCGCTGTTACGACTGAAGATGGTAAAGTTATAACCGCCATCATATGATTCGGCCCCGTCAATAACCCTACCCTGGGTAGGGTCGTGGAAGTAAAGGAAAGTCCATGGCAATCTGATGGTTACCTTACTGCCCGACCAGGTAAGGGCAGTCCTCTCTCCCGGGGTGAATATCCCGGTCGATTCGGCAGGTATCCTGCCGAGTTCAAATATGGTAGAATCAAATCCGTTATTGATCCATTTCGTCGGTATCCATGGTGCGCCATCGGTAACAGTGCTCCTGAATTTCTGCACAGAATGGTCGGCAAGATTGAATCTTGGTGTCAGGCCGAACATGTTGTATGCTTCGGTTACATGAAGTGCTACAGTATCGGCCCCCTTGACAGCCTCAAGGAGAAACTCGCTCCTGTTCTGCAGTGGAATTCCTCCGGGAAGCATCCCTTCACCAGTGTCCATGAGGTAGGTATCAATTGCCAGCAGAAGGGTGTCGCCATCAGCTGCTTCGTACCCGGTGTTGATTTCGATAAAGAGGAAACTGTTGTCGTGGGCAGCCCTGATGCCGGTCACTCCGGGTGAGGTCACTGCAAAATCGTACCACTCAGAGGCCCCTGCAGGGTCGAAGGTAATGAGTCCGAAATTCTGCTCGGGTGAAACCAGGTTGTGCCATAACTGCCTTGTGGGGACAAGGTTGCTGCCGGAGACAAAACCATAGGCTTCCAGGTATTGTACTATCCAGGTTGATTTGAACCACTCATCCATCCATGCAAACATGAACCCGCCACCACAGCCGGCGTTAATAATATTCTTCAGAAGCCTGATGTTGCTCTCACCCTGCTGTTTTTCCGACAGTCCCCCGTGAGGCATGCCACTATACGAATTGTGTGCGTTGCCCCATGATGAGGGAACCCCGAATTCCGCAATAATAAGAGGTATTCCGTCGTAGTAGTTTCTCAGGTCGTTAAGGTAGCCTGCATAGCTGTTGGGTCCCTGTTCATCGCTGTATGTCCGGTAGACAGGATCATCACTGACAAAATCGGGGTAGTAGGGGTAGGCATGGTAGCTGGCAAACAGCAGTTCCTCTCCGCTTGCCTGCTCAATCTTCATAATATCAATATGGGCAACATCCTCATCGGTATGTGTTTCGGTAGGATGAGTCAGTGGATCGAGTGTCGGCCAGCTTGACATGCTTACCGGCCTTCTCGAGGCATAGCTGCCATATTCATATGATAAGGTCTCATCGAGCATTTTTGCAGCGAATAGCTCTGATGCTGTGGCACCGGTAATGTTCAGGTAGTTGCCTGTCCAGCCTGAGAGTCCGGGATGTGCTTCGTTTGTCAGCTGCACCTCGTATGGAATGATTTCCCTGCCGATGATAAATCCTGCCACCCATGGTGAGATATCAGTCTTGTACTCACCGTAGGCCCTTCCCGGGCGGAAGGAAATTGTCTTGTTGCCATGCATGCAGTCAATCACCTCCCTGATCGATTCCGTGAATGCGGGAATACGGTTTGTGAGAATATTCTCAGTCGGGCTGACAGGGTCTTCAGGTTCGTCGAGCCATATTCCCTGGAAAAGGAAGAGGGCTTTTTCGGGGTTCAGCCGGTTATGTTCTGCAAGCTTCTCATAGAATACCGGCGGGTGGAGTGTATAGACCCTTATGGAATTGAACCCGGCATCGGACATCATGCTTATCCATTCTTCATACATGGCCGGTGTTATTGCGTAGGCAATCTCACCGGGGAAGAAACCGGGAGGGGAGGCTCCGAGATTGATACCTTTAATTATAAGTGAATACCAGTTCCCGGCCCTGTTGACTGCAATGTGGTCGGCAGTGGTTTTAAAGGGAAGGCTCAGTTGCGGGTCGAGAATAAAGTCAATGACGGTATCGCTGCTAACAACCATGTTCGGTATTCTTGTCGTGTGGTATCCCGTCTTAGTTACCGTCACTTCAAAACCGGTTCCGGTTACAGTCTGCTGGCTGGTCTCAGGTTCCAGAAATATGAATGGCGACAGTACCATTCCACCTGATCCGGCAATATTGTCGGCCTTCACTATCCTTCCGGCCAGGGTCTTTCCCTTTAATGTGAGTGCGTACACGTAGATGCCGGCTCCGGCAGGCTGACCTGTCTGACTCATGCCATCCCATGTGATACGGTAGCTGCCTGCCGGCACCGACCTGAAAGTATGCTCCCTTATCTTCCTGCCTGCCATATCATATACTGAGAAGAGAATGTCTCCGTCGGAACCTGTCAGGAAAGGAATGTTGACCTGCTCGATGAATGGCACGGGAAAAGCTCTTCCCAACTCCAGAAGCCTGGGCTGTGAGGAGTAAAATCCGTCAATGGATAGTCTGTAGGATCCATTGGTCGCGGAAACAGCCCTGAAGGAGACTGAATTAACAGAGAATGATATATTTACACCGGCAAGAGGGGAGCCCTGGCGATCGGTAATCACCCCGGTAACACTGATGTCCATGGCTGTAACACCGGTCATCAGTCCAAGGGCTGCAAACAAGGCGATCAGTTTGCCCGGTTTGACTCCGCGATATGCCGGCAAGATTCTCAACAGTCGGCACTAACGGTTTAGGGGTATGCCAACGGTATGCCCGAAAATAATGACCTGGTTTGAACGCAGGTTCATTTCCGGAGCGAGGCGCTGCTTATCCACCATTCCCCGTATAACGCAGCCGAGTCCTTCGGAAGCGCAGTAGAGGTACACATTCTGCCCTATCATACCGGCATTTGCGTAGGGCGAATAGAGGTCGGTGTCGCGTATTTCATCACCCTCGTTTTTCCCAAGCTTGCCCATATCGGCAACGTAGACGAGATTAACCGGTGCCGTTGCTACAAAGTCCTGTGTTCCGGTAAAACTCCTGATATCGCGATTGTGAACCTGCCTGAGGATGTGATTCTCTGCATCGTAAATGTAGAGTCCCGATCGGATGGCGACATAGACATCTATTTCCTGCATGTCCCTCGATGAGGGTGCAGTCCTCTTCTTCTCTTCCGGGCGGTTGTATCCCCAGGCTGCCCAGAGTAGCCCTGACAGCTGACTGGCAGTAAGATCCTTTTCACTGTACTCCCTTATGGTTTTGCGCTGATTCAGGGCGTTCATAAGTGGTTCGCCACCCTTCCTGGCCGGAGCGGGAAGCTTGATATCCTGAGCGTTGAGCCCGGGAGTGAAGATCATGAAAATCATGGCCGTAAAATGTATCAGAAAAATCTTCTTCATTGGAAATCCTGTTTTTGGTGACTGCTCAAAGATAATATATCCGCGGCAGGAAATGAATATCGGGACCACTTAACGGGTTTAAGAATTTATGTATTAATTTGCAGGTGTCGAAAATCAAATTCAGGAATCCGGAACCGGTTCCGGGAGATTGAGGGCAGACGCCCGGAGTCCCCGGAAAGTTGGTAAAAATGAAATATTATGGCTCTTAATTACATATGGATTGCCTTCTTCGTAATCGGCTTCATCTTTGCCCTGGTTCAGATGATATTCCTTGGCAATACCGAGATTGTCAATGAAATAGTCAACTCGACATTTGAAAGTGCTAAAACAGGTTTTGAAATATCACTGGGGCTAACCGGTGTCCTTACTTTGTGGATGGGGCTTATGAAGATTGGTGAGAATGGCGGGATGGTCAGAATAATGTCACGGCTCATCGGTCCCTTCTTCCGCAGGATATTTCCCGATCTGCCCCGTGACCATCCGGCTTATGGTTCCATTATGATGAACCTGGCAGCCAATATGCTGGGACTCGATAATGCTGCCACCCCGGTGGGCCTTAGGGCTATGAAGGAGATGCAGGACTCAAACCCCGAGCCTGACAGGGCATCCAATCCACAGATTATGTTCCTGGTGCTCAACACATCGGGACTGACCATCATACCGGTAAGCATAATGGTGTATCGCGCCCAGCTCGGAGCTGCCAACCCGGCCGATGTTTTCCTTCCAATCCTTCTGGCAACATTTTTTTCGACGCTGGCCGGACTGATAAGCGTGGCAGTGATGCAGAAGATAAACATTCTGAACAGGGTGGTGATGGCATACCTGGGCGGTATGTCGGTCCTCATAGCCGGAATTATTTACTGGTTCAGCACGATGCCTCAGGAACAGATCATGAAGGTG
>JAVEWX010000154.1:0-6786 GCA_034004335.1 Bacteroidales bacterium
GCCCCCAGCTCGGCGACCCACTCATATGGGGGGATGCCCCTATTCAATTGATATAAAACCCCTACGGGGTTTTGCTACCGATTACCGATTACCGATTACCAATTACCAATTACCTTTTTATCCATGCCCCATGCTCCATGCCCCATGCTCGGCGAGACACTCATATGGGGGAATGCCCCTTTTCTATTGATATTCAACCCCTACGGGGTTTTGCTACCGACCACCGACCACCGATTACCGAATACCCAATACCTCCTACCGCATACCCTAAAAGACAGGGCGCAGCCCGTTAAGACCCCGGGACAGCCCGAAGGGCGTACATGACAGGGCGCAGCCCGTATCAACCGTTACCTTTTTATCCATGCCCCATGCCTTTTATCCTTTGTCTTCCCCGGTCGCCGGAAGCCGGAAGCCGGAAGCCGGAAAACAGGGCACGATTTTTGCTGTAAATACCTTGTGCTTAACCTGTTCAAACCATGAAAAAGCTTATCAATTTGTCAGGATTGCTGCTGTTTTCAGTAGCATTGATATTCCTTTACGGATGTGATGAAAGGATAGATGACAGGGCCATGGGGCTGGCTGAGTTCTCAATCAGCCTCGATGAAGCCGGCATTACAAAATCCGATCCTGCTGCCGACACAACAAATGCAGCTTACCATCTTATGGTATCGGTAGAGGACAGGACCGGTAAGGAGATATTTTCCGACAAGCTCATTCCGATATACATCTTCGGAACCGGCTTCGTCAGTGAAAAAGTGGAAATCCCGGTGGGTGAGTTCAGGCTTACGAAGTTCATGATAATGAATACCTCGGGGTCGGTACTGTTTGCGGCTCCCATGGCAGGATCAGAGCTTGCCTACCTGACGAAGAACCCGCTGCCGATATCATTCACTGTGCGTTCCGAACAGGTTACACGTGTTGCCCCGGAGGTACTGTCGGTTCAGGGCTATACACCCTCCCAGTTCGGATATGTCAGCTTCGGCATGCAGGTAGTTAGGCCATTGACATTTTATACCGCAGTTGTCCCCGGCTACCCGACAATTACATCAACGGCCATTCAGTATCTGCAGGCGAAGCTTACTGTTTATGACACCAGGGGATGGCATTATACATTCCGGCTGGAAGCTGCCGTCAACAGGATTGTGATCCGGGGCGGTAGCGACACATATGTACTGGTGGTTGAGAAGGAGGGTTTCATGCCTCTCAAGATACAGGTTCCTGCCCTCAGGCTCAGGGAAACAACCTTTGAGAATCCGCTCATACTGAGGCTGCCGGGCGATACTTCAGTACTTCACAGGCTTGTGCTCCAGCCCGGACCGGAAGAGGGCAAGGATGCAATGATCAGCAACCTTGAAGCTGACAGGAATTTTGGCGATCATCCCTTTTTTGAGGCGACCTTCCTTTCGGAACCGGTACTCACCGTTATGCGTGCGAACCGCAGCCTCATCTTCTTCAACCTGGGCAGTCTGCCCAAGTCGGCCACCATTAAGAGGGTTGTTCTCCGTCTTTCTGCTGAACAGCAAATTATATGGCCCAATCCTGTTCCGGTTACCGTTGCCCCGGGAGCAGAAAGGTGGTATGGTGTTGTTCTGCAACAGGTTATAGAACCATGGGATGAGTACAAGGTCACCTGGAACAATCAACCGTCAACCATAACAGTCAACCAGGTTTATATTCCGCCAATAATATCCAACCTGAATTTCATTGATGTTGATGTCACCAGGCTGTTTATCAACAACATCGACGCTGCCAATCACGGAATGCTCTTCAGGCATTTCCCCTCCGAGCAGTTCCCGGGATTCAGGTTTGCATCCGGCGATCATCCGAAGCCTGAGCTGAGGCCAAAGCTGATGATATACTTTACGCTACCCCGATAAAAAAGATCATCATCGGGTTTAGCCCCCGGTAACAAGGAAGAAGAGTTACCGGGGGTTTGTCTTGTTGTGACAGTCTGCAACAATCTCGCCTGTAACAGATGAAACATCTGTCACGCATCCTCCCAGAAACCGTAGGCTATTACGACTCTTGCCTTAAGCTTAAGGTCCTGGCCAAAGCCGTATATATGCTGATACCCTATGACAACTACTCCAAAAAAGTTATTTCTGTATATCTCTGTAATGCCGTCAGTAGTGTAAATTAATGACAAACAACGGAATTGATCTGTCCCTGCTATTGTGCTCTTCACCCAGTTATAAATCATGTAGCCCTCCTGGTAATCAAAGGTAAGGGTAAGGGTTCTGTTCAGCGTATCCCATTCTACCTGTGGAGAGAAACGGTCTCCGGTATTTATTCCTTCAATATCTACTCTTGTGTCTGTTCCGTGCTCATACAGGTGCATGTTTCCGAAGACTCCGGTATACTCACATCCGTTGATATTGTCAGGCAGCCTGTTATGCCTTATGGTGAACTTTGTTCTTCCGTCGTTGCCGGGTTCATATCCGTCGGGCACGTAGTTTGCCAGAGTCCATCTGGATGTCTCGGTACCGGCAAGATTAGTGATTATAAGAGCCGCATCTGCCTCCGGCGCTGAAGGGTTATCGAACCATACCTTCAGTGCGGCGACATTGGCGGGGTCAGAGACTTCAAACACTAAAGGATATTCCATTGTAAGTCCGGTATCCTCAACATAATACTGCATCTGCCTGTCGGGATTCCAGAAGGTAGGCGTCGATATACGTTCCGTTTCCGTTCCCGGACCACTGATAACCAACACCTTATCGCTAAATGACAGGGTTCCGGCTATTTCGAGGGTTGCGGTATTGTTGAGAACATCAGGGAAACTCATCGTAAAGCCCTGACCCAGGAGGCCTGTGATCTGCGACACATGTACCTTATCCACTTCTATGTCGCCCCTGATAACACCTCCGACCTCAAGGTCTCCCTCTACCACCGTTGTACTTTTCGTTGTTCCGAATGATGTTCGTGCATGGTTCCACACCCTCAGGTCGTCAACAATGTATTTGTCATAACCGTCTCCATCAGGGCCCATACCAAGGGTAAATCCGTCATAGTTGACGGTAGTGTTCTCAGAATCCCACAGCGCATCCGAGGTACCAACGACCTCCCCGTTCCTGAACACCCTGATGGTGTTTGTACTACCCTCTATACCGTCGATATCCCAGCAGACAGCAATATGAAAGGGGACTCCCGGCACAGCCACGAACTGTGAGGCCTCTGAAGGAGTATAGTGTCCCGTACCGTCGAAGTTTACTCCACCGTAGATTCCGGTTCCGGAAGTGATATCACCCCAGGCAATATAAACATGACTATTCGACCCGAAGGTGTTTCCGAACAGAGGGAACACTCCATAGCTGTATGCGACAGGGTTTGGAACCTTGGGGTTGATCCATAACTCAACGGTACCGCGCTTCTTCAGGTTCTGGAGAACCGATCCCGGAAACTTCACATAGTTGCTTCCGGTAGCTTCCCTTACATATCCGTTTCCTGAGTGGGCCGGCTCAAAGGCATAGGAAGATCCGACGATCTCTCCGCCAGGTCCTATCAGTCCCTCTGCTATTTCCTGCTCGCTTCCCAACTCGTTCCATAAAACCAGGCCGTAGTCGGGTACTATACTGTATATCATCCTGGTCCATTCCACACCATTGAATACCATAAGGTTGAAGCTGCCTCCGGTAGTATCCATCAGTATAAGTCCGGGTTCCGGATCTGTAATGTTATTTATCTGTGTCGTGTTCATCCTGGGTATCAGGACACCCATAGATGATGAACTGATGTCGAGTATTGCCTTTTCTGCAGGGCTCGCTCCGGCAGTATTTATACTGGTAGGCCCGAGAGAAATAATGCCCGTTCCCGATGCCATGTTGCCTGTCGACAGAACTGCTGAAAGTGACTGCAGTATTTTCTCACCCCATCTGGTGGTATCATTCAGGGTAATGGCTGATGCCAGTGAAACTGAAAACAGCGGATCAGTCTCGCCCGCACTGCCCGACGTCTTCGCGAAAAGGGCATAGGGAACGCTCAGTAGCTGTGTGGTTCCCATATCGATATATGTACCCGACATTGAGGCATCAATTTTCACATTGAGGAAGTAGGAGCCTGAAGACCAGTCAATGGCAGTGAAATCGCCTGTTTTTTCGATGCCGTTTCCGATCGACAGTGATACCAGGCCGTATGCATTGGTTGTCAGGTTATGTTTCTCACTGTAAACAGCACTGCCACCGGGATCTCCGGCCACAATTGCAAACAGGAAAGAAACAGCCTGGTCGGCAAGGACCATCCCCGAACCGTCTCTTACAAGAGACTGGTAAGTAAATGATTCCGGCACCTGGGCATTAATCAGGGCGGAGGCGAGGACAATCAACTGGAAGATAAGAGCTTTTTTCATGATATCAGTTTTTATTGAAAAGGTGAATACCTGTTGCGTACCATTACCGGTCAGCCCTTCAGGAATGAAGCAAAAGAAATGTTACAAGTTACCAAAATTAGGAAACAGTATGATACAAGTCAAATTTAAATTACCAGGTTCATTAATATAATTGCCGTAAACCTCTGAGAAGGACCAGTAAAGACTTGCTGTCGCTTGTCTGGCTTCAGGCAAAAAAACGTAATTAATAATAGTTATAAATCCATTTTTATTATTTTTGCAGCCTGAATCGATGCTCCGTGGTGTAATTGGCAACACGTCTGACTCTGGATCAGAAAAGTTCAGGTTCGAGCCCTGACGGAGCAACAAAAAAGAGCGAGAGTGAGAGCGGGAGCGAGCACTCTCGTTCTGTTTTCTCGCTCTCACACATTCTTAGCGGGAAACCGGCCGGTTAAGGAGCCCCGTCAGATCAAGCTGACCCTCAGGGTTACACCCTGTAAGTGGCTGACAGGCAAAATTATTCCATGCGGGAAAAGGTCAGTTCTGATTCTCCCGACGACCAGTATGTAATTCCCTTTATTGACTGCCTGTTCTCAATTTTGAGGGCACAGAATACATCTATTCCGTCAATATTGAACTGGTATAATACAGAATCGTTCCTTACCTCCAGCGCCAGGGAAGGATACCGGAATTTATTGCCGGTGAAAGTTGTAATTATCGAATCGCTGTATAGCTCGGCTATGCCGTAGGTATACCCGGGTTCGGCGTCAGGAACCTCAAATGTCCAGTTGCCCAGGTAGTCTTTACCGATCTTCCCTTTCTCCGAACAGGAATAGAAAGCTATGGTCACCATTGTGATCATCAGCATGATAATTCTGATTTTCATAATTGCTTTTTTTTCTGCGAAAAATGCCTGTTTACGACAAGATATAAGTCCCATCAATACCCTCTCATGGGAATCGCCACCTTTCCATTGAAACCGAACCTGTAGCTGACCCTTACTGACAACCAGTCATAATATAATTCCGGATCACCAAAGCTTACCGGGAAGCGCTTGCCAAAATAATAGCTGGCACCTACTCCAATTTGTCTGCCCGGAAACCCCTCAAGGGAAATATAGTAATTGTTTGAGCTATAACTTCCAAGATATAGACCGGCTCTCAGGTTTAAATTATCTTTTGTCCCGAATCCCGACCCTACGCTTAAATCATGAAACAGAACCGGCAGCCGCGAGGGGAATCCCATCCCGTATTCATATCTCAGGTCAATAATGTCGCGCCTTCCGAACCTGGCCGAAAATTCCGGCATTACCGGACTATGCCTGGTTCCGGCGTTAAAGTAAATAACGTCGATTGGCTCCAGGGGAATCCACCTTATATTCCCCACCATGAGCCCTGCCCCTGCTCCAATCCATTTCCAGTCATACCTTATCCAGGGATCGACACCTATCAGGAAATGGGTCTTTTCATAGTCCTTTGTCAGGTTTATTTCCCTGTTTTCTCCCCCGAAAACATTTATTCCCACCCTTGTGGTGACCCCGTCAGTGTTGACCACTTCTGAAATACCTGCGGCTGCGAGCCGGAAGTCGTGCAGGTAATTCTCGTGAGTATATGAGGTGCCGCAGGTCCCCTCATGGGGATTAAATGCAACCTCACTCAGGTTATTTCCCGTCAGAAGACCGATATCGACCTGTTTGTAGCTGACAACCTCACTTGCGGCGGTACCTGAAGAGGCTCCGTGCCTTGTTGTGTCCCGCTGCTGAGGAAGGGCAAAGGCTGCAAGAAACAGGGAAACGACAAGAAAGGCGGACGTTGCCAGCCTGACCCTTACCCGGGGATATGACCTGAATATGTGTACCCCGGCAAGCACCATCGCAGGGATAAACCTCATATCGACCGATACGATCTCATATGGGGTGAAAAGCCCCCTGAACAGGCAGATAAGCAGGGAGACTGTAAGTATACAGATTAACCTGCCTTGCAATGGGATACCTTTATATGACTCCCGCTTTTCAGTGGTATGGTAATGGCGTTCGTAAAACAAGAGTAGTAATGCCAGAAACGATGCCGCAATTAACATTATCCATTGCATCATTCCCGCACCCGGGAAAGCACCTCCTCCCGGCAGAACGGTTGAGGGATCCCTGAAAAACCCGGTGATGAACCTTGAGAATGCAAAGAGGATAAGTGCAAAAACAACCATGCTGCCATCCCTTTTCCAGAGGTGTCTTGATTTCCAGACAATATAAGCAGCAACAAAAAGCAGGATAGAATCGTAAAGCTGAACAGGGTGCACTGGCAGAGACCAGGCTGCATCATTCGCGATGATCCCTTCCGACCACTGGGAGAAATGGGCATTGGCGCCCGTTGAATATCGCACCCCCCACGGCAGGGAGGTTATCTCTCCGTAGCAGCAGCCATTGAGAAAGCAGCCAATTTTCTGAATACCAAAGCCTATCGGAG
>JAVEWX010000155.1:0-6731 GCA_034004335.1 Bacteroidales bacterium
ACTGCCCTCAGATTATCTGCCATCCATACCTGGTCGCCTATAGTAATTGTTCTGTATTCCTGTCCGTCACGGGGATCGATCAGGCTCTCAAAATAATGTGATTCATATTCAACACCCCTGCCCAGAACATAAATCCTAGCCTTGTTCCAACCCGCTGACACTGACCTGGTAACAATCTGCAACAATATTATTGCGGCGACAAGCACTATCGGAATTATGACCCATTTCTCAGGCCTGGCCCTCTTTTTTGCGGGTACAGATTGCACCCTTACCGGGTCGGGACGCGCGGGCTCAGTATCGGCAGCCGGTTTTTCAGCTTCCGGCTCCTTGCTGCTTACCACCCTGAAATCCTTGTACTTAAGATACCATCTGATGATTATTGAAAGATTGTTAAGCACCGGTTTCACCTGGTCGGGATCAAAATCCTTGGGATGTGCACCAAAGGTAGCCATGCTGTTCAGGCTGTGCATGGAAGTGATGATATGCCCGGGAACCTTCTCCTCACTGTTAAGCTTGTCAATTATGCCCTTGAGTGGTTCGGTCTTTCTCGGTCGTCCGAGTTCCGTCTCACAGAGGTCGGTTACGATAACCTCGAGGCATCGCCGGGAATATAGCAGAACCACATTAGGATCGTCTGTCTTTATTAACTGTTCCATCTCCCTGACGATGTCGGGAAGGTGCCCCCTGAAGGAGACATAGAGATCATTCAGATCCTTTATCTCATTAGCCCAGTTGCTCATGATCTTTCAATTAACATAGTGGAAAAAAGTAATCCTTCATACCAATGAGGTTACAGACAAATTTAACAAAATGCCGCAGAAATCCTCCTATTTAAATCCTTAGATCAGTAAATCGTCAGCAAAAAGTTACCCGGTTAAGGGTTAAATTTCATGTGTGGTTTAATATCTGGCCATTGGTAACGGGTTTAAAAATTTAATTATTTATGGGAAATGAACCGCGGGAATAGTGAAAAAAGGAATGGAGCATTCCCGGAAGCATTCCCAAACCAACAAAAAAACCGATATTTGTAAATAAAGTCGGATCTAAAAAATATTTCAAAATGGAAATCGCTGGACTGGGTATTATTACGATTCTGTTACTGGTAGGTTTTATCTGGCTGTTGCCGCTGATCATTATAATCAGTTCAGGAAAAACCTCGGGAGGAGAAAAACTGGCCTGGTTGCTGGCCGTGATATTCATATCGTGGTTTGCATGGATCTTCTACCTGCTGCTCGCTCCGATCTCAAAGAAAAACTGAATTCCGGCAAGAGATACTCCCCCCTCCCGCGAAGTTTTTTTGTCACATTAAGTGCTTATCTTTGCAGTTTTTGCTTACTCCAACACTTTTATCGTTATGAAGAAGATCATTTTGAACAGGATTGATCATGCCAGGATCCGGAAAAGGATCATTAATGCCCTGGAGGCCAGGTCTATTGAAAGCCAGGAAGCCGAAATGCTGCTCAGCGAACTGGCCAGGGCCACCATCGTTGAACCGGAGGAAATGCCCTCCGACGTCGTCACCATGCACTCGGTAGTGACTTTAAGATTTCTCAACAACAACAGGAAACTGAAGGTGCAGCTTGTCTACCCTGATGAGGCCAACCTGAGGGAAAATAAAATATCAATATTCTCTCCCGTGGCAACAGCCATAATAGGCTACAGAGCCGGCGACGAAATCGACTGGGCCGTACCGGGTGGAATGACCAGGATAAGAATAGAGGATATAATTTACCAGCCAGAGGCCATGGGTGACTACAACCTCTGATCTACCATCTGTATCAAACGATATTTTCGCTTACATACAATAGAAGAGGAGACCGCAGTCCTAATTATCATGCATGTGTGCCTGGAAACAAATAAAGTACTATCTTTGCGACCGCTTCAGAAATTCCGTTACGACAAAAAGTTACCGGTGCTGCTTAAGCTTATTATTAACGGGTTGACCTGTCATATACGGTGATTGTAAATACGGGGAAGCTCATAAAAACTTTTTAACATGATGTTCAATGAAATGGAGCTCTCCCCGGAACTCCTCAGGGCTGTCGAAGACCTCGACTTTATGGTGCCCACACCCATCCAGAAAAAGGTAATACCCCTCCTCCTCAGTGAGAAACGCGATCTCATAGGCCTGGCTCAGACAGGAACCGGAAAAACTGCCGCCTTCGGACTGCCGGCACTGCAAACCATAAGGCTCGCATCAGCCCATCCCCAGCTGCTGGTGCTCAGTCCCACGCGTGAACTGTGCATGCAGATAGCCCGCGACCTGGAAAGCTACGGCCGCTACCTCGCAGGTCTTAGCATCGTTGCCGTATACGGCGGCGCATCGATGGACAGTCAGATAGCCCTCCTGAAAAAGGGCGCCCATATTGTGGTGGCAACCCCCGGGAGGATACATGATCTTATACGCCGCCGCAGGATAGACCTGGCTGGCGTAACAACCGTGGTGCTCGATGAGGCCGACGAGATGCTCAAGATGGGCTTCAGGGACGACCTCGATGCCATTCTCGCCCAGACACCCGGGGATAAGAACACCCTCCTCTTCTCGGCAACAATGTCGCAGGAGATAAACAGGATAGCAAAGACCTACATGAACGACCCCGTGGAGATAACCGCGGGAACCAGGAACGCCGGCGCCGAGAGTGTCTCACATATCTTCTTTATGGTGTCGGCAAAGAACAGGTACAGTGCCCTGAAGCGTATCGTCGACTACTACCCCGACATCTACGGTATAGTCTTCTGCCGCACCCGCCAAGAAACCAAGGAGGTGGCAGCCTCGCTCATGAGCGACGGCTACAACGCAGAAGCCCTCCACGGCGACCTGTCACAGGCACAGCGCGACTATGTCATGCAGAAATTCCGGGAGAAGAACCTGAGCCTCCTGGTGGCCACCGATGTTGCAGCACGAGGACTCGATGTCAACAACCTGACACATATCATCAACTACAACCTCCCTGACGACAACGAGGTCTATACCCACCGCACAGGCCGCACAGGAAGAGCAGGCCGGGAAGGCATGGCAATATCAATCATCAACCTGAAGGAACGGGGACGAATAAGCCAGATAGAGAGAGACCTCCGGAAGAAGTTTGAGCAGAGATCCGTACCGGGAGGCAGGGAGATATGCGAACGCCAGCTTTACAACATGGTGGAAAAGATGCGCAACTCACAGGTAGACCATAACGCCATAAATCCATACATGGACAAGGTATACGAAACCCTTGTTGACCTTTCCAGGGAAGATCTTATAAAAAGAATGGTGTCGGTTGAGTTCAACCGTTTCCTCGAATATTACAGGAACGCCCCCGACCTGAACATAGCTTCACGGGAACAGAGGGCGGACGAGAGCCGTGACAAGTCTGTGACCGACAGGGGTGACAGGAAGGAACGCCGCGGCAGGGAGCGCTCAATGGCCCGAATAGTGTTTAACATAGGCAAGGGGAAGGATATCACCAAGAGGGACGTGATGGAGATGGTGAAAAGCGCCGCCGACACCAATGACATCGAAATAGGTCATATTGAAATATTCAGACGCGCCTCAGCCGTGGAGGTCGACAGCAGACAGGCACGCAATATCATAAAGGGCATGAATAACATGATATTCGACGGCATAAGGGTTGAGGCCGCTGAAAACTACCAGTTCACCGGGAAGGAAAACAACTACCGTATAAAGCCTCCCGGACAGCACGAACGGAAGGAGTACGGGAAGACTAGCCCCGGAGCTCCCGGCAAATATCACAGTAAAAGGTAAGGTCGAGACCAGAGGACTTCATCAGCCCTGTATCGCGGGCCAGCTCACGCGGTGGTCCGCAGGCAACGATCTCACCTCCCCTTAGGATGGCCATGCGGTCACAAAGAGATATCACAGGGAGTACTGACTGTGAAACGATGACAACAGTTGACTCCATCGGGCGTATTATCTCCATTAGCTGGTGAACCATCGAGGGATCGAGGTTGGAAAAGGGTTCGTCGAAAGCAATCACATCGGGCCTCATCGACAATACCGTTGCCAGGGCTACCCTCTTGCGTTCCCCCAGGGAAAGATGGTGTGGGGTGAGCTTCTCATAGCCGTTAAGGCTAAGCGATGCCAGGGTCTCGTCGACACGGAGCCTGACCTCACCCACCGGCAAACCAAAATTCAGGGGTCCAAAGGCAACATCATCCTCAACGGTAGGATTGAAAAGCTGGTCGTCGGGATTCTGAAAGACCAGTCCCACGAGTCTGCGTACATCGGCAAGGGTTGGGGCAGTGACTGGTGTCTCTCCAATGGTTACGCGCCCCACTCCACGGAGCACCCCGTTAAGATGAAGCAGCAGCGTTGACTTGCCCGATCCTGAGGGACCGACAATGCCGAACTTCTCGCCGGCCCGTATCTCGAGAGATACCGATTTCAGAACCCTCTTTCCGGGATTGTATGAAAAACTGAGATCCTCTATTCTGATACCTGCCGCCATGCTACATGAATATCCTGACTGAAAGCAGCAAAGCTATGAAAAGTCCTGAAAACACAAGGTCAGTCCCTTTTATTTGCAGTGCCGTCATGTCGGGATACTCACCGCTGAAACCCCTCGACAGCATCGACTGGTAGATAATCTGCGACCTCTCCCAGCTACGCAGGAAGATGACTGCCACCTGGTTGCCCGTGACCCTTATCCTGCCCATGCGAAGGCGCCCAGGTGTGCGGCTCTCCCTGGCCCTGGTGGTCTTGAGAGTCTCGTCGGCTATAAGGAAGATGTAGCGGTATAGCAGGGCCGAAATGGTTGTAACCAGGACGGGAACCTTAAGCCTTCTGAAGGCAAGGAGCAGCCTGTGGAACCTCTCGGTAGAGCTGAGTACTATGAGCACGATCACCGCCAGCATCGACTTGAGGAGTATGATGAATCCGGCCGAGACCGCTGACATTCCTGTGGTATGGAAGACCTCCCGATCGGTGATATATACCGACAACGGATAAAAGAGGGAGGCCATGAGTATGAAGGGGGACACTATGAGCAGGCGCTTCATAACATAGCCGACAGGCAGCCTGCTGAATACCAGCACGGCCATCACCGGCAAGGCATGGAACAGGAAAGGCAGAAGCTCACCAAACCTCGGCTCAGAGACGATTATGACTATTGCAGCAAGGGCAGCGATGACCTTCACCCTCGGGTCGAGTCGGTGAACCGGTGATCCGAGGTTGCTGTACCTGTCAATGAAATCGTGTCTCAAAATGATATTATTTCATGCCGGCCGGCTTGCGGGCCCTGATACCGTAGAAGATACCGGTAATGCCGAAGATAAGCGACAGGCCTGTGATCAACTTGCTGCTTTTGCTCATGTGGCTATGCGAATGTCCGCTATCCACATGTTCCTCCGCAACTATTTCTTCTTGCACTGATGACATGTCGTCAGCGATGGCTATGGGTATCCTCTTCATATGCCCCTTTTGGTCATCCACTACGAATATCCACTCTCCACCGGTATCAGGCAGAAAAGCGAAGAAGCCTCCCCTGTCCGTTCTGCCGGTCTGCCAGGCATTTTCCAGGTCGACGGGAGAATAGATGGTTACGAGAGCATCAGCGAGAGGCTGAGTGGGAGAGAATGTCGACCTGACAGCCACTATCTTTCCCTCCATGGTTACTTCAACATTAACGCCGTGAGCCCCTGCCCGTGAGGCGGCGACAAGCATTAGCACACTCGTCAGAAAAAAAAGTCTCCTTATCATTTTATGATTCTTTAGGTTGTGAATAATTAATTGTCGATCCGTCAAGTATCTCAGGTTTAACCTTTCTGAAGAAGATAACAGCTGTGAGCGTTATGCCTGCTTCAATGGCTGCCACCACAACATATACCAGCAGTAATACTGCTATGGCACTCTCGTATCCCGACAGCCGGAATTCTGCCACCATAAGCAGGGCTGGCGCTATGATGCCCACAAATCCGGCCATTGATGCCCTGAGGTACTCAGGCAGTTTCTTCAGCCTCCATATCATCCAGGCCAGCCAGGCCCCGGTTCCCATGTTGATGGCATTGAGTCCGAGGGTGAGCAGACCACCATGCTGAAATATCAGCGACTGGAAGAGCAGGGCTGTGAAGACCACCGGAAAGGATCGTTTGCCCAGTATGATGCCGGCAATGCCGAACAGACCCGGATGTATGGATGTCCCGGCCAGCGGGAAATGGATGAGTGAGGCTACGAAGAGAGCGGCGCCCGTCATGCCCATGGCAGGTATCTCCTCACTGGCCGTCCTGCGGCCTGAAAGGTATATCAGTCCCACCGCAGCAACATTGGCAGCTATACATACCGGGGTGCTTATTATGCCGTCTGAGATGTGCATTCGGGTTGCGTGTTGCGGGTAAAAATACAACATTTTTGCGCGTATTTAAAATACGACCACCTGTCGCTTTTCAACTTCACTCTGAACACCAAACTCAGAACTCAAAACCGAAAATCAGGAACGATGAACAATGAACGATGATTCATACATATAAGTATCCATCACCCGGGTAGTATAAATACTTAAAATGCATTATATCAGCATTTTAAACGCCTCAGGTCCACTCTTCTCTGTACCCTATTCACTACTTTTGGCCATGTCAAACTGAATAGACATGGATCATGTTATTGTCTTCCTTACCCTGGCCTTTGCCCTCGTAATGTTTGCATGGGGCAGGATACGACATGATATCGTTGCCTTCCTCACTCTCTTCATACTGATCGTTGCCGGTATTATAGAGCCCTCTGCCGCATTCAG
>JAVEWX010000017.1:0-32060 GCA_034004335.1 Bacteroidales bacterium
ACAGCCAAGATTAGGGATACTTATTCCTGCAGCCGTAAGAAGGGTTGCGTAGTTTGCCTTTTCCTCCGGTGTCGTAATAGCCTTTGCTAGTTTATCAAACAAACCCATTGCTACACTCCTTTCCTTCTATTTGGGTTGAAGAGTTGTCATGAAGTCGGGATTATCAAGAGTCAGAGTCTCCTTGGTTACCACCGCATCCATCTTCATGCCTTCCTCAGTGGTGACAACGATTTTTGAGCCTTCGACAGCATAGGTGCCGGTCTCAATTACATTGCCGTCAACTGAAATAGAGTACTTATTGTCCTTAAACGTCATCTCAACCTTCATCAGCTGATCCTTTAAAGGCTGAAATGTAGCTTCGTCGAAGGTTCCCTTCGACATAACGGTTGTCACCTTCCAGGTTTTGGCAATCAGTTTGTCAGGACCTTTCTTGCATCCTGCCACAGGCATTAGAACTGCAAGTAAAAGAAGAGGTAAAAGATTTCTTAGTTTCATTATACCAGGTTTTAGTTATTAAACAGGAAAATTATTGTTTCAGATATATATATTACTATATCGACAAATTTAACTTTTTTAAACCGGAAGTACAAATTATTCCAAATTTGAGTCTGCGGCAGGGAGCAAGTATCCATGCAGGTATTAAATAAAAGACATATCAATAACCCCGGTTTGATTCTTCGCAAGTGATCAGAAATTGATACTGAATTTATTTTAATGCTGATATTCAGCTTTTTAGCTGCATTAATGAAATTTCTTATTAATTTCTGTTTATTATTTATGTATTTTTTTTGAACAATACTTGTTTTATGCTTGTTTATTGTTCAAACGACTTAAAACTTAAACATTATGAAAAAAATGATATTTGAAAGAATAAGGACACGTACAGCATCAAAGGTGCTGGTGTTAACGGCAATAGCTGTTTTTGCTGCTTCATGCGAAAAGGCAGAGAATGATTTCTTCACCTCGGCACCCGAGCCTTCAGACAACATCACTCAGATACTGGCCTCATACGGTGAGCCTGAATATTATTCAGAAGTTGACTTCAAAAGAGGTGAATCGGCTCCTCCCACCTTCAGTACACTCAGTGTTGCACTGGCACATACCGGGCTTACAGGGATAGTTTCATCAAACAGGCTCACTCTGTTCGCCCCTACAGATGAGGCCTTTGCGAAACTGGGACTTGACAAGAAAAACATTTCATCTGTTCCGAACCTGAGGGAGATATTACTCTATCACGTTATTGAGGGGTTGGTTTACAGCAATCAGCTCTCAAACGACTATGTCATGACCTTAAACAGCTCATATGTGAAGGTAAACACCACGGGGGGTGTAATGATAAACAACTCTGCCGTAGTTCAGGCCGACATTAAAGCCCGCAATGGTGTCATTCATATGATTGACAACATACTTCTGCCTCCCGACAAGAATATCGTTGAAACGGCAGTAAGTCTCGCACCGGAGTTTTCGATCCTGCTCGAGGCAGCTTCAAGGGCTGGCCTGGCTGACATACTGGCCAACGGCGGTCCGTTTACTCTCTTTGCACCTACGAATGAGGCATTTGTAAACCTGCTTGGTGAGCTTGGCGCAGGAAGTCTCGACGATATTCCCGTCGACCTGCTTACCCAGGTACTTCTTTACCATGTAGTTGATGGATATGTGTTCTCGACTGACCTGGAAAACGGTGAGGTTACATCCCTTAACGGAAAGTTCAGTGTTTCACTTCAGTATCCGGTGGAGATAACCGACAGCAAAGGTCGTACGGCCGAGATAGTTCCTTCCCTGCTTGATGTGCAGACCACCAATGGAGTAATTCATGTTATTAACAGGGTAATTCTTCCGTAATCGGTAACCGAGATCTTTTAAGATCATCCCAACCGGTTTCCGGAGAAACAGAGAGGCTGTCTGATGAAGGGCAGCCTTTTTTCATTAACCCTGCCTATGGATATTTACCCTGCTCACACTTTCAGTTTGCCGGCAGAAACAGGGTATCTGTTTTTGAATCGATATGACAACCAATTAGTACAATTTTTTTATTAGCTTTGAGTCATATGACCCGCCCCGAGATGAAGGAAGAGCAGAACGAAAGGAGGAAGGAAAGAGGCACGAAAGATGTATCGGCTGGGTTACCGGAAGACAGGGATGAACTCAGTTACAAGAGCATTTTTGACCATGCAAGTGATGCAATTTACATCCAGGACAGGAATGGCTGCTTCATAGATGTCAATCCGGCTGCCAGTGAGATGTATGGTTACAGCCGCGAGGAGTTTATTGGCTCCACTCCCGATATGCTTTCAGCCCCGGGCAAAAACAATCCCCAAAAAACAGCAAGGCATCTTGAACTGGCCTTTGCAGGGGCTCCACAGAGGTTTGAATGGTGGGGTAAAAGAAAAACCGGGGAGATATTTCCAAAGGAGGTGGTTTTGAACAGGGGTACTTACTTCGGCAAGGAGGTTGTATTTGCTATGGCCAGGGATATCAGCGACAGGTTTTCCGCCATTGAAGCCCTTAAGAAAAGTGAGGATAAGTACAGGTCCCTGACGAACCAGTTGCCTGTAGGAGTATACAGGTCGACTCCGGGGGGCCAGCTGATCTATGCCAACCCTACCCTTGTCAAAATGCTGAATTATGATTCCGTTGATGAGCTTCTGAAGCTCAATGTCAAGGACCTGTACATCAGGAAGTCAGACAGGGAAAAGCAGATAAGGGAAGCCCAGCAAACCTCAGAGGTAATTCAATCGGAGTTTCAGTTGAAGCGGAAATCAAGAGACCCTATATGGGTCATTGACAATGCAAGGCTTCTATTTGACAATGAAGGCAGGCCGGAGTATTTTGACGGGGTACTGGAAGACATAACCGAGAGGAAGAAGGCAGAGGAGTCATTAAAGCAGAAGGACATTGTATATCATACCCTTTTTGAGGCGGCAAAAGATGGTATATTGATTCTGCACAATAATCTTTTCATGGACTGCAACCAGGCCGCCATAGAGATGTTCGGATGCTCAGACAGGGATGACCTGATTGGCCAGAGTCCCTGGGAAATGAGCCCTTCTGTTCAGCCTGATGGCAAAAAGTCGAAGGATAAGGCTTCACTTGTCATAAGCAGGGCAATGTCGGGAAAGCCCCAGAGGTTTTACTGGAAGCATATGAAGATCAATGGGGATACTTTTGATGTGGAGGTTTCCCTGAACAAAATCGACATCGGTGATCAGGTCTATATCCAATCTATCGTCAGGGATATGACAGAAAGCATGCGGTCGGAGCTTAAGATAAGGGAGAATGAGGCAAACCTTAAGGCAATAATCGAAAACTCTCTTGAAAGCATATGGTCAGCTAACAGGAATTATGAAATTCAGTATGTCAATGAGGTATTCATCGAGGCATTCAGGAGGTCTTTCGGCGTCACACTCCACAAGGGCATTAATATCATAGAAGCCCTGCCCGAAGGAATAAGGGAAAAGTGGAAAGAGAGGTACGACAGGGTCTTTTCAAATGAGCACTTCATATTTGAGGAGGAGATTGAGACAGTACAGGGAAAACTATTTATTGAAGTGGCAGTCAATCCTATTGTCGTAGACGGAGAGGTTGTTGCAGCCGCCTTCTACGGGAAAGATGTAACGGGGAAAAGGATTGCCGAGGAGGAATTGAAAAAACAGGCCTCACTGAAACAACTGCTTATTGACATTTCATCAACATATATAAACCTGCCTCTTGAATCGATCGAACCGGCAATAGACAAATCACTTGGTGTAATGGGCAGATTCATAGGTGCTGAAATGGCAAGTATCTACATCTATGATTTTGAATCGAAGGTTTGCAGGAGAACACATCAGTGGCACTCCCCGGGGCATGGTCCGACAAAAGAGGAGTCGGAGAATATCCCGTTCAGTCATTATGAAGAGCCAATGAAATCGCACATGGAAGGCAATTTTGTAAACCTTCGCGATGTGCAGACAAGCAAGATCAGTGCTCTCAGGAGGCTGCCCCAATATAAAAATGTAAGAAGCCTTATATCAGTACCCATGATGAGTAACATTAAGTGCATCGGTTTCGTGGAGTTTACCTCCCACACCCGCCTCATGGAGCATTCAGTAACCGAAAGGGAGCTGCTGATGGTATACGCCCAGATACTTGTCAATACAAGACTAAGGATGAGGACTGAAGAAGAGCTGATAAAGGCAAAGGAGAAGGCCGAGGAAAGCGACCGTCTGAAATCTGCCTTCCTCGCCAACATGAGTCATGAGATAAGAACCCCCATGAATGGCATACTGGGATTCATGGAACTTCTGAAAGCTCCCGACCTTTCGGAGCAGAATAAAGCCAACTACCTTCAGATTGTCAGCAAGAGCGGTGAAAGGTTGCTTGACACCATCAACAACATTATCGAAATATCAAAGATTGAAGCCGGTGAGATTAATCTGTCCCTCTCGGAGGTAAGGATAGGCGACCTGCTGTCATATTTCCGTGATTTTTATACCCAGCAGACCAGGCAGAAGGGTTTGGATTTCCGGCTTTCCAACAGGCTTACCGGCGGAACCAGGACAATCTTAACCGACAGGTTCAAACTGGAAAGCATAATAGAAAACCTGCTCAAGAATGCGATTAAGTTCACACACAAGGGCTATATTGAGTTCGGATGCCATAACGAATCCGGCGAGATTGTCTTTTACGTAAAAGATACCGGTACAGGCATAAGGAAGGAAAGGCTCAACAGTGTTTTTGACCGTTTTGTACAGGCTGATCTGTCGAATACAAGGCCACACGAAGGCTCGGGGCTGGGCCTGTCAATTGTAAAGGCCTATACTGAAATGCTTGGTGGCAGGGTTGCCGTTGAATCAAAACAGGATTCAGGAAGCACGTTTTTCGTTTACCTTCCCGTAAAACAGTTTTAGTTGAGAATAAACCAATCAATTATTTTATATTTTTGGCAGACCACAGCCCGATCTTTTGTTATTAATCCAAACATAAACCCTGTTTACCATGAGAAAAGAAATCAACATCCTGTTGTTTTTAATGCCACTGATCATTCAGGTATCCGTACAAGGTCAGACACCTGACAACATCAGATTGATAGATGAAATTTTCGCCGAATACCATAATGGCATGCCAGGACTTGCCGTTGCTGTTGAGCGGGAAGGTAAGGTAATTTACGACAAGGCTTTTGGTCTTGCCGACATGGAGCACCTGGTTCCCAATACGACCTCGACGATCTTTGAATGCGGTTCCGTGTCAAAGCAATTCACTGCAGCATCGGTGCTTTTACTTGCCCAGGATGGCAAATTGTCCCTGCAGGATGATGTTAGAAAATATGTCCCTGAACTTCCCCAATATGATGCCCCGATTACAATACAGAATCTGCTTAACCACACCAGCGGGCTTAAGGACTGGGGAGCCCTTTATTCTCTGACAGGATGGTCGAGGACAACCAGGGTATATACCCAGGACCTGGGGTTTGACATAGTATTCAGGCAGAAGTCGCTCAATTTCACTCCAGGCAGCGAATACAGCTACAGCAACTCAAATTATGTAATGCTCGTTCTCATTATTGAAAGGGTTTCAGGTAAATCACTGGCCGAATTTACGGAAGAAAGACTCTTCAGTCCCCTGGGGATGAACGACACACAATGGCGTGACAATTACCGGGAAATAGTACCTGACAGGGCTGTCGCCTATTCAGGATCACAGGGGAGGTTCCTGCAGAACATGCCGTTCGAGAATCTTCACGGTCCAGGGGGTTTGTTGTCAACCACCTCCGACCTGCTTAAATGGAACCGCCTGCTGGAGACCAATGAACTTTTCAACAATAACATAGCCCGACTGAGAATTGAACCCGGGCTCCTCACCAACGGCCGTTCTTCGGGTTATGCAGCGGGACTGATGATTGGAACACTTAACGGATTCGATGAGATATGCCATAGTGGCTCCACGGCAGGGTACCGTGCCTGGCTGGCCTGGTACCCTGAGCAGAAGTTGTCAATAGCCATTCTCAGCAACTATGCTTCATTCAATCCCACTTCGATGGGAAGGGCTGTTGCCGGGGTATTCCTGGGTCAGGCACCTGAACAGCCCCGTACGGCAGAGCCCGACAGATCAGTGACTCTTACGGAAGCCGACCTTACAAGATGGGCAGGCATTTACTATTCCGCCAGTAATAATGAAGTACTGAGAATTGAAAGCCGCGAAGGGAGCCTTTATACCGGTAACCAGAGATACAGGGCACTGCACAGTGATACCCTTTACCGGGGAGGTCAGCGTTATATTTTCTCACCCGGCAACATTATCACCTCCGGAAGAACCACCTACGTACGTGTTGCTCCTGCAAAAACAGATGCTGAGTCACTCTCTGAGTATACAGGCAGATACTATTGCGAGGAGGTAGATGTAACATACAGCATTGATGTTACGGAGGGTGGCCTTCGTATCTTCCGTTATGCGGGAGACACTTACCGTATAACGCCCCAGTTCCTTGATGCATTCTCGAGTGGCAGCGGCTTTTACCGGTTCACCAGGGACCGGCGCGGGAGGATAACAGGATTTGAGGTCAGCGTATCGAGGGCCAGCAGAGTGCCCTTCAGAAAACTGTAACAACTATTTAACCGGCCACCCAGAGTAACCAGAGTAAAGCCTGTAATGAAAATATGTGGAATTATCGGGGGCGTGGGACCCAGTGCCACTGTCCAGTTGATGCAGCTGATTATCAGGAATACCCCGACAGAAAGAGACCAGGATCATATAAGGGTAATCATTGATAACCATCCGCAGATTCCCGATCGCACTGAAGCGATACTTTACGGAGGAGAATCCCCGGTTCCCTGGCTGGCCGAATCGTTGAAAATACTTAAAGGTGCAGGGGCCGACTTCATTGTCTGCCCCTGCAATACTGCTCACCATTTTCTCCGCAAGATGAAGCAGGAGCATGATTTTGTTCTGATTGACATGATAGAGGAGACCGTGAAATTCCTGGTGAAGGCAGGTTATTATGAGGCCGGGCTGCTGTCAACTTCGGGAACCGCCAGTACCGGAATATACCAGGAAACAGGGTTGAGATGCGGGGTTAAGATTCATTCTCCTTCCGTAGCCGGGATAAATGATGTGATGGAAGCTGTGTATGGGAAAAAAGGAATCAAGGCCAATGCCCGTTTTGAGAAGAGCAGAAGGAACAAACTACTGCTAAAAGGAGCAATAAGGGAATTTGAAGATGCAGGACTTGATGCCGTAATAATGGGTTGTACGGAGATACCACTTTGCCTTACTGCAGATGACACAAGGCTTCGGCTGGTAAATCCCACCGCGATACTGGCAAAAGCAATAGTGGCGGCAGCGCAAAGCTGATGTCATCCGACAGGGAACAAATAGTTACCGTCAGGGTTCCTTTCGGGAACGGTTAAGGGCTTTCTGAAAGCCGGCAACAAGATCCGCAAAAACCTCACTGACAGTTGATATCTTACTTGCCAGGTATGCATTGCTTCCGGCAAATGCATAGCCACTTTTCATATTACCCCTGTAGGCATTGAATAATGCAGCAATTATGCAATAGGGACTTCGGGAAACATCACAGGTTTTGATGCAGTGGTACGGGCATTTCAATGGTTTCTTAAGACCTTCGCTCACCTTTTCCAGGAAAGTATTATGAACAGCCCTGCCAGGCATTCCGACCGGACTCTGAATAATCTCCAGATCGGATTCCCTGGCATCAATGTATGTCTGCTTAAAGACCGGTGATGCGTCACACTCCTCCGTAGTAACAAACCGGGTACCCAGTTGTACTCCCTTGGCTCCAAGCTGCATTATCCTGAATATATCTTCGCCGGAATATATTCCACCTGCAGCAATAACAGGTATTTCCCTGTCATACTTTTCCTCATAAGTCTTCACTTCACTTACTACCTCAGGGATAAGCTCCTCAAGAGAGAAGTGATCATCGCTGATATTTTCCCTTCTGAATCCGAGATGTCCTCCTGCCTTGGGTCCCTCCAGCACGATGGCATCAGGCAGGTAATTGAACATTGCCTTCCATTTCTCGCATATTATACGGACAGCCCTGGCTGAAGAAACAATAGGGACAAGTTTAGTTTTGCTACCCCTGGTCAGAAATTTAGGCAAGTCCAGTGGCAAACCGGCACCTGCGAAGATTATGTCAGCCTTTTCTGAGATTGCAGTCGCAACAAGTTCGGCAAAATTTGACATGGCAACCATGATGTTAACTCCAATGATGCCCATGGTTTTTTCCCGTGCCAGTCTCAGCTCCTTCTTCAGACCCTCAATATTTGCCATAACAAAATCGAGGGCCGGATTCGGGTGAACCAGCCCCAGCCCTGCAGCCGAGATGACTCCTACCCCACCCTGATTGGCTACGGCAACTGCCAGACGTGACATTGAGATTCCTATTCCCATACCGCCCTGAACAACAGGTATGGGTATAGCTAATCCACCTATTCGCAACTCATTCATTAAGATCCCCTTTCAATTAGAATAATTACATTGTAAAAGTAAGCAAAGTTATTGTTAATATAGCATGATTAAATGGGCAGGGGTCAATAACCTGGGCGGATCACAGACTTGATTACATCACAATCCTCTCATTGTCAGGCTTCAGGCCTTTGGGTTAAGATAAATTTCATTCATCATAAAAGGATTATATGCGTCGAAAGGAAAGGGAAATAATTGACAGAAAGACTATTGAAGAGATACTGACCAGGTCGAAGGTATGCAGAATTGCAATCTCCGGATCAGAGGTCCCGCAGATCTTCCCCATGAATTACGGATATTCAGGCAACACACTCTATTTTCATTCAGCACCCGAAGGGAGAAAGATTGAGTTAATTAAGAGGAATCCAGAAGCAGGATTTGAGATTGAGGACTACTACCAAATCATCCCGGAAGATACTTCCTGCGGATGGACTACGGCATACAGGTCGCTGATGGGTTCCGGACGAATTGAGATCTTGACAGAGCGCAGTGAGAAAGAGCGGGGCCTCGACATCATAATGGCTCAGCATGGCAGGAGAGGTTCCAATACATATCGCAACGACCTGTTAGACAGGATGGTAATCCTGAGGCTCTCAATTGAGGAGATATCATGCAAGCAATCGGGTGGATCGGTGCAGGGTGCAAGCAGGGAGCTGATTGAGACAGCCAAACAGCTGAAGGCCCTGGCAGAAACCGGGCTTAAATACCAGGACAATCCGTTCGACCAGGAGAGATATGCCCGTATCAGGGGGCTGTCGACCGGTATGATGGCACTGCTTTCGACAAGCTCGCATGCAGAGATTGAATCATTCTTCAGTCCCGTGAATGACTATCCTACGCCCAAGATCGATGTAAGGGGCCTGGTGGTTAATGAGACAGGGCACATATTGATGGTACGAGAGAGTGTTGATGGCAAGTGGACTCTTCCAGGAGGCTGGGCAGACATAGGTTCAACGCCTTCTGAGTCGGTGGTAAAGGAGGTGAAGGAGGAATCGGGGCTGGATGTCACCGCCGAGCGCCTTCTTGCCATATATGATAAAAGGTGCCACCCTCACCCTCCGTCGCCCTACTATATTTACAAGTTGGTGTTCCTGTGCAGGATGAAGGGTGGTGACCTTAAACCGGGCTTTGACATTCTCGATGTCGGGTGGTTCAGAACGGATAAGCTTCCGGAACTTTCAACCGACAGAATACTGGCGGAACAGATCAGTGAATTGGCGAGGGCAGCCACCGGGGATAATATGAAAACCATTTTTGACTAACTTTGACCTCAACAATAGCTGAGGGGATGGTCACTATGGTAGTGTCAGGCGAAGCAGTTCTTCAGCCATACAGGTCTTCTGGCTGCTTGAGCGGATTCAGGAGTTCAGATATGTGGCCTGCAGTATAAAGGTAAGGTAATAAAGCTAATTGATAATGGATTACAGGCTAAGGAAACTGGTTCCCGGAGATGCAGCAAGTATGGCCCGGTATGCCAACAACCGGAATGTGGCCAGGTATCTCACTGATGAGTTTCCCCATCCCTACACCGAGGAAGATGCCAGGATTTTCATTGAAAGGGTGATGAAGAGCGACTCCCTTTTAATCAGGACTATTGAAGTTAACGGAGAGGCTTCCGGGGCGATAGGAGTACATCCTCAGAGTGATGTTCACAGGAGGAATGCAGAAATGGGATACTGGCTTGCAGAGGATTACTGGGGAAGAGGGATAGTTACCAGAGCCATAGGCGAGATGGTTGACATGGCCTTTGGGGAGCTCGATATAGACAGGATTTTTGCACGTCCCTTCAGTAACAATCCCCGTTCGCAGAGGGTACTGGAAAAAACCGGCTTTATACTCGAGGGCAGGTTTGAGAAGACTCTCATCAAGAATGGAGAGTACCTTGACGAGCTGATATATGCCGTCAGGAAGGAGCACTGGCGAAGGAATAAAGACAAGTAATAAAACCATTGAAGATGAAGAGACGACTTACAGCAATCACAATTCTGATAGTTCTGACGGCAGCCGTTGCGCCGGGCCAGGCCCTCAGGCCCCGTGATTACGGGATCAGTATCGGCATACTGACACCCGGTATTCACAATGCGATAACCGATGTTCCGGGGGTGAAGGTTGGGCATGTAACGATAATCAGGGGGGATTCGGTAAACACCGGAGTGACGGCAGTGTTGCCTCACGGCGGCAATATTTTCCAGGGGAAGGTTCCGGCTGCAATCTTTGTGGCCAACGGTTTCGGCAAGCTGGCCGGTATAACGCAGGTTAATGAGCTTGGCAACATTGAAACGCCGGTGATACTGACCAATACCCTGAGCATCGCCGCCGGACTTGAGGGACTGATTGATTACACCCTGAGTTTCCCGGAAAACAGGAATGTCCGCAGTGTCAATGGTATCGTCGGAGAGACCAATGACGGCGGGCTTAACGACATCAGGGGACGCCATGTTACCCGCGAACATGTTATGGAGGCAATAATGACGGCGGAAACCGGGGCCGTAACCGAAGGCAATGCAGGAGCCGGAACCGGAACCCAGTGCCTTGGTTTCAAGGGAGGCATAGGTACCTCATCGAGGGTTATGCCTGAATCATCGGGAGGATATACCCTGGGGGTATTGACTCAGACCAATTTCGGTGGCATCCTGCAGATTGACGGTGTTCCTGTGGGTCTGGAGCTAAACAGACACAGATTCAGGGGGCTTGAAAATGAAGCCATTGAGGACGGTTCCTGCATGGTGGTGGTGATTACCGATGCCCCTCTCAGCGTGAACGACCTGAGACGACTGGCTCTGAGGGCCTCGTTCGGGATAGCCAGGGCCGGAGGCATTGCCTCCCATGGATCGGGTGATTATATCATTGCAATATCGACAGCCGGAGAGAACCGCGTCAGTTATTCATCAAGGCAGCTGGTTGAGGAAAGGAAAATATACCGCAGCGACAGGCTTGACCTGCTGTTTCAGGCTGCCATTGAAGCCACCGAGGAGGCTATCATCAACTCACTTTTTGCCGCCAGAACGGTTCGCAGTTCGAAAGGAACCATCAGGTCGGAAGCCCTGCCGGTAAATGAGGTACTTGAGATAATGAAGAGGTACAACAGGCTGAATGCCGAGGTTAAGAAATAGCAGTCGCAGTGCAGGAGAAAGCCCTCAAATTATTTCACTGACTGCTATTACGGTATGACAGATAATCAATCAGGTAAAATGAAATCAGTAAATTTGTGGCCGGAGACCATATAACCATTATAAAGGAGGACAAAAAGACAATGAAAAAAGAGGTTCAAAACAGCGGGGCAGCCGGAGCAGTATACGGACTGGGACTAATAGGAGCAGCCGTATACTTCATTTCAACAGCCACATCATTCTGGATGGGAGTACTGGGATTTCTCAAGGCTATTGTATGGCCGGCCTTTCTCGTGTTCCATGCCATGAAAAGTTTGGGTATGTAACAGACCCGGAGCTGATGGTAGATAAATACGATAAACTGACCGGGATTCTCAGGGAACTCGGGAGGGTAGCTGTAGCCTTCTCGGGAGGGGTTGACAGTGCATTTTTGCTGGCAGCCGCTTATGAAACGCTTGGGAAAAATGCCATTGCAATAACCATCGACTCCCCCGCCCTACCCGGGAGTGAACTGAACGATGCCAAAAAGCTTGTGTCACTGACAGGCGCAGAGCATGTTGTTGTAAGCATGCCCGAAATATCGGCAACGGTCAGAAAAAATGATATTGAAAGGTGCTATCAATGCAAAAAGGAGATTTTCGACAGAATAATATCGGAGGCTGAAGCCAGGAATATTAAATATGTTCTGGATGGAAGCAATGCGGATGACACGGGAGACTACAGACCCGGAATGGAGGCCCTCAGGGAACTTAAGGTGATCAGTCCGTTACTGTTGGCAGGTTTCACAAAAAGGGAGATAAGGGATTTGTCAAGGAAGAAGGGCCTCCCGACATGGGACAAACCAGCCTATGCCTGCCTTTACACCAGGATCCCGTATGGGAATGAGATCAGGGAGGAGTATCTGAAGAGGATTGAACTTTCTGAGAAACTCCTGGCTGAATACGGGTTCCTGATTTCCCGCGTACGTTGTCATGGTGACACTGCCAGGATAGAAGTTGAGAAGGAGAGAATAGGTGAACTGACGGAGGGTCCTGTTTCGGTAAGACTGGTTGCTGCCCTCAAGGGTTATGGATTCAAATATGTAACTGTCGACCTTGAAGGTTACAGGATGGGTAGTATGAACGATATGATAACCAAGGGTACAGGAACAACAACCAACCAGGTATGACTTTAAAACAATATGAAAATACGGGCGCTGGAACAGCGATGTCAACCATGCTTCCAGGCATAGTATTTTTAACTGACTTCCGTGCTCTTCGCCTGGTTTATAAAATAGTATTCAACCTGTCGCCATGCCAGGTGGCAGATATAGATAATGGCTTATGAAAGTTGCCACCAGGAAATTTGTTGCTGGTTCGAAGCTTATACTTATGGTACTGCGTCCCCACATCCTCCTCGGGTGGATGGCAAAACCCTTTGAGTTTGCCGCCAACACACTGAGAATGACAAAGTGGGCAGCGTCACAACACTCAAAAGGGCTGCTGAATGATTTTCCATCATTCAAACGCAACTACAACAAGAGATACGAACTGTACGAATATGTTGCCGTCAACTATGGCCTTCATGCAAATCAGATAACCTTTCTTGAGTTTGGAGTTTCCGGGGGCTATTCATTCAACTGGTGGGTTAATTCGAATAATAATGAAGGCTCAGGCTTCTTTGGTTTTGACACTTTCGAGGGACTGCCCGAGAAGTGGGGTGCGGGATTCAGCAGGGGAGATATGGCAGCCCCTGTTCCTGAAATGGCTGACAGAAGAGTAAAATTCATCAAAGGTTTGTTCCAGGAAACGCTGAGTGATTTTCTGAAAGGGAACCGCTATAATATGGATAGGCAGCTCGTCATTCATATGGATGCCGATCTTTTCTCCTCAACGCTTTATGCCCTCAGCCAGGTTTCGCCATACCTTAAGAAAGGTGACGTACTGATATTTGATGAGTTCTGTGTACCCAACCATGAATTCAATGCCTGGAGAACCTTTACCCGGTCATTCTATGTCAGGATGAGACTCGTTGCAGCAGTTAACAATTACCTTCAGGTAGCCTTTATCGTTGAATAAAAGAACTTAACCGATGAAAAGGACCCTTTTCCTGTTATTATTCATTATCCCGGCACTGCATGCTGAATGTCAGTATTTTCAGGGTGTAAGAGGACTAAGAAGCGGAGTCTATGCCGAGGCATTTCTGACTCCCCGGGAGTTCAGCAACGGGATTATCTCCCTAAACTATGAGCATTTTTTCGGCAGAAAATACAATTACAGTCTGAGGGCTGGCATACTGCCCGACTTCAGGTCTTCAATCTGTTTCCCGATAACTCTGTCATATATTACTAAACCTTATGGCAGTCACCACCTTGAGATTGGAGCCGGACTGGTATCGATGATTGATTTCTTTGAGGGAATGCCCTACCACGATATAGCGGCCGGCATCTTCCCTCTCATGTACCGTTACACGGGAAAGGGTCGTTTCTATTTCCGGGGAGGGCTGAACATTTTCTACAGCTGGCCGGTATTACCAACTCCTTCATTCAGCCTTGGGTACAGGTTCTGAACCTAAGCTCATTTTCTTATCTTTGGGGCTGAAACAGCCACTGTTAAATGAGCATTACCACCGAGAACATACTACTTATAGGTTCTATACTGCTTTTCATAAGCATACTTGCCGGCAAAACCTCTTACCGCTTTGGGGTTCCCACCCTTCTTTTTTTCCTGCTGATAGGCATGCTTGCCGGGTCAGAGGGTATAGGCAGAATCGAATTCAATGATCCGGGGCTGGCACAGTTCATCGGCATTGTGGCACTCAATTTCATTTTATTTTCAGGAGGCTTCGATACTGACTGGAAACTGGTCAGGCCCGTACTGTGGAAGGGATTAACGCTTTCTACGGCAGGTGTGCTTCTAACGGCAGCTGCGACCGGCTTGTTCGTCCATCTGATTATGGGATTCCCGATCCTGGAAGCACTTCTCCTGGGTTCTATCGTTTCATCAACAGATGCAGCAGCAGTATTTTCGATACTGAGGGCAAAGAATACCGGTCTCAAGGGCAACCTGAGATCGACACTCGAGCTTGAGAGTGGAAGCAATGATCCAATGGCCTATTTCCTGACCATAGCCTTCATAGGCCTTATTATAAATACTGACAGAAGCACTGCAAGCATCATCCCCCAGTTCTTGATGCAGTTTAGTCTTGGTGCCCTTTTCGGCATAGCAACAGGATACTTCGGCAGATTCGTGATCAACCGGATCAGGCTTGACTATGAAGGGCTCTACCTGGTGCTGGTAATAGCAATAATGTTCTTTTCATTTGCCGCGGCTGACTTTGTCGGAGGCAACGGGTTCCTTTCAGTCTATATAACTGCTGTTTATCTGGGCAACCAGGATCTAATGCACAAGAGGACAATAATTAAGGTGTTTGATGGCATTGCGTGGCTCATGCAGATTGTATTATTCCTCACACTGGGTCTTCTGGTTACGCCAAGCAGTGTTCTTCCTGTGATGGGATCGGGTCTTCTCATATCAGTGTTCCTGATAATATTTGCCAGGCCTTTAAGCGTCTACCTCAGTCTCTGGCCCTTCAGGATGAGGAACCGCGACAGGCTTTTTATATCATGGATAGGGCTGAGGGGGGCTGTTCCGATTGTCTTCGCCACCTACCCGATGATAGCAGGTATTGAGAAGGCCGGGTTGATATTCAACATCGTGTTCTTCATTTCGGTAACATCGGTACTGATTCAGGGCACATCGCTGCCATTGGTAGCGAGGCTTCTTAAGGTAGCCCTTCCGGAAAAGCTCAGAAGGAAGACCCCGCTCGAAGTAGAGTTGTCGGAGACATTCCGGTCGGAGATAACGGAAATCAGGATACCTGAAGGCAGTGATGTTGCCGGCAGAAAGATCATAGACCTTAAGTTTCCGAGGACAGCATTCATAATGATGATTAAGAGGGCTGAAGGATACATCACTCCGAACGGCTCAACGGAATTGCATGAGGGAGATACCCTGCTTATTCTTACCCACGATGAGGAGACCCTCGAGAGAGTGAATTCATGTCTCAACCAGATAGGGACCCTGCCCTCCGACGAAGCCCCGGGACAGTCGGATGCATAATTTTCTCAAATTATTTCGTGGCAGGATAGGTTCACACCCGACATATTAAGTCGGATTTGCATTTACGGTAAAATAAATTATTTTTGCCAGCGTTAAAAAATGTGAAAATCAAACCAGAAACGATGAACAATATGAAAAGAGTACTGTACCTGTCAACTGCATTAATGATGGTTCTGGCTTCATGCGGCCAGAAGAATGTAAAACAGACTGATACTGCAACTGAAACACTGCCTGCCACCGCAATCAGTGAACTGGTAACCAACCCGGTGGAGTATGGAGACAAGGTTGTCAGGATAGAAGGAGTTATAGACCATATGTGTCGCCACAGCGGTGAAAAAATGAGGGTCAAGGAAAACGGGTCTGACCTCAGCATCGAGGTGCAGCTGGGCGAACTGGCAAGTGAGTTCAGTGTTGAACTTGAGGGAAGATCGGTTGTACTTGAGGGTATCATGAAATACACTGTCGGCAACAAGGATCAGCTTGGTGAGGCGGCTCCTCAGCATCAGGAAGGAGAAGAGCATACGTGCGAGACCGAGAAAGCTGCGGCAGAAGCGTTAAAAGCCAAAGGTATTGATCCTTCCATATCAGCATACATCAATCTGGCCAGTTACGAACTCAAATAGTCAGATCTGGCAATGACATCATTTCCGGGTCAGGCAAACGCCTGACCCTGTTTTTATAATACTCCTAATTATGAATCTATACAGGCTCAACAGGATACTGCACAGGGATTTCGGATATTTCTTCTTCGGAATGACGATTATTTACGCTGTTTCGGGTGTGGCCCTCAACCACAGGCACCAGTGGAACTCAAACTATATTATAAGACAGGAGACGATCGATGTCTCACTACCCGAAAACCGGGAAGAAGATAACAGGAGCCTGGCGACATATATACTCGACCAGGTTCCCGGCGATTTGAAGTACAGGACGGAGCTGTCATCAGGCAATAACCTGAAGATATTTGTGGATGGGGGTTCAGTTTCGGTTAATCTGTCAACCGGACAAGCCAGCGTAGAAACCATAAGGAAGAGGCCAATATTCAATGGATTCAATTTTCTTCACTACAACAAGCCCGGCAGGCTATGGACATGGTTCTCCGACCTTTACTGCCTTGGGCTTTTATTACTTGCCGTTACAGGGTTGTTCATAATTAAGGGCAAGAATGGCATAAAAGGTCGCGGTGCCTGGATGACGGCAATCGGCATTGTGATCCCGCTGATCCTGTTCCTCATCTATATGTGATGCCCCTTCACTTATCGGGATAAAAGTTCATTTTCCTGATTCTTTCTGAAAAAAATCACCCCGGATTTTGCAGTATGGGGATTTTTTCTTACTTTTGAATCATTCTTATTTAGGAGCAACTATGAATGACGACAGGCAGGTCAGGGAAAGGATCACGGAGGCCGGACTGAAAGTAACGCCTCAGCGTCTTATTGTTCTGAAGACTTTATATGAGTTGGGCAGCCATCCTTCAGCCGAGCAGGTGATTGAACACATCAGGAGAGATAATCCCCATATTATAACCGGCACGGTATATAATATTCTCGAAGTGTTTGCGGGGAAAGGAATAATAAAAAGGGTGAAGACCGAAGATGGTATACTGCGATATGATGCCCTTAAGGAGAAGCATCATCACATCTACTGCACTGATACCGGGAAGATAGAAGATTACTATGACACGGAGCTATCGCTTATGCTTGATGATTATTTCCGGAGAAAGAAGATCGATGGGTTTGAAATAGAGGAACTCAATCTGCACATAATAGGTAAACACAATACTAACAGGAAAAACTGAAAAGACTATGGGAAAACATGCCGTAAAAATTGCAGGGCTTGATGTCAAGAAGCTTGTGAAAATGCTTAACGCAGCTCTGGCTGAGGAGTGGCTGGCCTACTACCAGTACTGGATTGGAGCAAGGGTCATGGAAGGTCCGATGAGGAGTGAAGTTGAACCCGAACTATTACTCCATGCCGATCAGGAACTAAATCATGCCGTAATGGTAGTAAACAGGATCATTCAACTGGGGGGTACACCGCTAATTGACCCGAAGGACTGGGTTAAGTTTGCACGCTGTCCTTACGATGCACCAACAGATCCCTATATTGAGGCTATTCTTGAGCAGAACCTCAACGGTGAAAGATGTGCTATACAGAGATACCAGGAGATTGCCGAGTTCACTGCAGGGAAAGACTTTGCAACACACCAGATGGCAACCACGATCCTCAATGAAGAGCTTGAGCATGAAAATGATATTGAGGACTGGATCACTGACCTGAACAGGATGAAGGAAGAATGGAAAAAAATCAGATTATAAACTTAAAACTATTTTGACATGGAAAACAAGAATGCATTATTGCAGGAGGGAACAGTATTAAAGGTTGTCCCTGCCGGCGAAGGAGGGCAGGTATCACATTCAATGCCAAGGATCAATGAAAAAGCGCCATCATTCAAGGCGGTTACCACCCAGGGTGAGATTAACTTCCCTGAAGATTACAAGGGCAAGTGGGTAATTCTTTTCAGTCATCCCGCTGATTTCACCCCGGTTTGCACCTCGGAATTTATGACCTTTGCAGCCATGGAAAAGGAATTCAAGGAACTGAACTGTGAACTGGTTGGTCTCTCCGTTGACGGTCTTTACAGCCATATTGCCTGGCTTCGTACCATAAAGGAGAAAATTGAATTCAAGGGAATGAAGAACATAGAGGTCAGATTTCCTCTTATTGAAGACATAACCATGGAGGTTGCAAAGAAGTACGGAATGATACAGCCGGGAGAAAGCAACACGAAAGCAGTTCGCGCCGTATTCTACATAGACCCCAACGGTATGATAAGGACCATACTTTATTATCCCCTATCCCTGGGAAGGAACTTCGATGAGCTTAAGAGGGTGCTTATGGGATTGCAGACAGCCGACAGTTTCGGCATCGCCCTTCCCGCCGACTGGCGTCCGGGCGACGACGTAATCGTTTCTCCTGCAGGTAGTTGTAATGCTGCCCAGGAAAGAATGGAGGGCAAGGCCGGTGAGATGGTGTGCAAGGACTGGTTCTTCTGCTTGAAGAAATTGCCACTGGAACAGGTAATGAAGGCTATTAAGAAATAGCAATACGAAATTGCACTTTACTCCAAGGAGGGTTTATCTGGAATGAACCCTCCTTTTTTGTTGCCTGTTAAGTATATTTGCCTTGAGTATGCAATTACATCCGGGGATGGCTAAAAAAGAAAAAAGAGTTGACAATAATCATTTTGCTATCATTTTTAATCGACATATTTGCATACCTGAAAATAGGTTTTAGAAAGATTTTATTATGTCTGAATCCTGTTGTCCCAACATCGGAGGATGCAAGCTGGTGAACGACCGTGAATTCCCCATTGATGAAAGAACCAGGAAACATTACATTGGATCGTGGTGTCATGGATACACTCCGGGTTATGAGGCTTGCAGGAGATATATTGTCAGGAATACTCTTTTCTATTGTCCCGACTTTATTTTGCCCGATACAACCATGTCGCTCGATGAGATCATTGACAGAATAGAAACCGAAGGCTGATAAGCCGAATAAATGTTAGTTATGCCACAAATTGAACTTGAAGGAAGAGTATTTGAAGTTGACGGGGACGGTTTCCTTGCCAATCCCGAAATATGGAATGATGAAGTTGCCGTACTGTTTGCGAAGAGTGACGGAATAAAGGAGATGACCGAAAAGCACTGGGCTGTAGTAAGGGTAATAAGAAGGCATTTCGAGGAAAAAGGCAACGCTCCGATGGTCAGGGTGCTATGCCAGGATTCAGGGGTGAGGCTTAAAGAGGTTTATGAACTGTTCCCGCTGGGTCCGGCCAGGGGTGCCTGCCGTATTGCAGGATTACCTAAGCCGGATGGGTGCGTCTAACAAACCGGCAGATGGAGTGGTTCAGAATTTTAGCGCTGGTATCAGCTGCAGTCTGCCTGACTGCATCCCTCTATCATTTCATCCGGCTTGTCAGAACTGGGAAGCCTGTTGATTATGCTCTCAGGGCTGGAGACACAACGCGGGCCATAATCTATTCAATGACGGGAGCAATGAGCCCGGCAAAGAAGGAATCGGCCTACCTGCACCTGCCTGCCTACGCTGCAGGGATAATCTATCACCTGGGAACTTTTCTGGCCCTGCTGTTATTTGTAATTCTACTGGCAGGATTCAGGCCTGCAGGCATTATAAGGTCTGTTATAACGCTCATGCTTGCAGTAACGACCGTGTCCGGATTATGGATACTGATCCGGAGGTTCCTGAATACTGAACTGAGGTTGCTTTCCAATCCCGATGATTACATTTCCAATTTATTGGTCACCCTGTTTCATGCCGGAACGATAGCCGCTCTTAATCTTGATCAGGCCAGGGTTTTCTATTTCGTAGAGGCCTCTCTCCTGCTGCTTTACCTCCCTGTTGGCAAGCTCAGGCATACGATATATTTCTTTGCCGCAAGGTACCACCTTGGCTATTTCTTCGGTTACCGGGGAACCTGGCCACCGGTAAAACAATAACACTTCAATGTGAATGACCGCCGATCAAAAGAGACAGAAAGCGCTTGATATAATAAGCCGCAGGGACAACGGAAGGCTTCTCACCTACCTGAACAGCTGTGTCCATTGCGGGCTTTGTGCCGATAGTTGTATTTTCTACCTGACGGGCAAAAATCCGAAATTCATACCGGCACGGAAGGTAGACCTGGTAGCCTCCGTTTACAGAAGATACAATACCCTTACCGGCAGGCTGGTTCCCGGACTTACGGGAGCAAGGGATCTTGACGGGGAGACGATAACTGAGATGATAGACATTTTGTATGGAGCCTGTACAATGTGCGGTCGCTGCACAATCCACTGTTCAGTTGGCATTGATATATCGGATGTCGTACGGGCAGGCCGTTCCATGCTTGCCACGATGGACCTGGTTCCGGAAACATTGCAGAGCACCGTAAGGGCAGCCATTGAAACAGGTAACAACATGGCCATACCGAAGGAGGATATTGTTGACACTATTAAGTGGCTCGAGGAGGAACTGCAGTATGAGCTTAATGATCAGAACGCGACAATCCCTCTTGATGAACCGGGGAAGAAGGTTATTTATACCCTTAATCCGCGGGAACCGAAGTTTTTCCCTCTTTCAATTTCGGCGATGGCCAAGATCTTCTATATGGCAGGTGAGAGCTGGACATTATCGACCGAGATGTATGACGTTACCAACTATGCATACTTCTCGGGAGATGACACCCTTGCCGCTGAAATAGTCAACCGACTTGAGAATGTAACCCTGAATCTTGGAGCCGGGAAGGTAGTGCTTGCGGAATGCGGACACGGTTCAAGGTCATTCAGATGGGAAGGGCCCAACTACATACACCGCAGCTACCCTTTTGAGGTTCTTACCTCTGTTGAGCTGATCAAGGAATACATCGATACGGGACGAATCAAACCCGACAGGTCAAAAAACACACGTAGGGTCACCCTTCACGATCCATGCAACCTGGTGAGGGGAGGCGGCATAATGAAGCAGCAAAGGGACATAATCAACAGGTGTGTCACAGACTTTGTTGAGATGACCCCGTATGGCAACGACAATTACTGTTGCGGAGGCGGAGGAGGGCAATTGTCGATGAGCGAGTATAATGAAAGGCGAATGTCGGCCGGCGGGATAAAGGCTGACCAGATACGGGCAACAGGCGCCGAAATAGTTGTAACTCCCTGCCATAACTGCGTTGACCAGCTCATTCAGATAAACCAGGCATACAAACTCAATGTACAGATATTAACCATGGCAGAGATAGTTGCTGACGCGCTTTGAAACCATATCCCGATAACCTTCAAAAAATAACCCGATGAGCAAACTTATCTATCTTGACAACTCAGCCACCAGTTTTCCGAAACCCGATGTGGTATATGACTTCATGCACAGTTTTTACAGGAAGCATGGCGTGAACCCGGGCCGATCGGGCTTTGATGCAGCTCTTGAAACGGAAGAGGTCGTTTCAAACACGAGGAGGATGTTGAGGGATCTCTTCAATGGAGGCGGAGATCATAACAGACTTACCTTCAGCTACAATGCAACAGATTCCCTCAACCTGGTGCTTCAGGGGCTGTCCCGCAGCGGCGACCATGTTATTACCACCCTGCTGGAACACAATTCAGTGCTGAGGCCCCTGTATCATATGAAGCAGGAGAGGAGAATTGACGTAACACATATTCCGTTTGACAAAGCCGGTTATGTCGATCCCGACGATATCAGGAAGGCAATCGGGAAGAACACCAGGATGGTAGTTGTCAATCACTGTTCAAATGTAACAGGGACCCTTCAACCGGTGACGGAAATAGGGAAAATCTGCCGGGAAGCCGGGGTGTTGTTCGTGGTTGATGGCAGCCAGAGCGCGGGAGCGGTTCAGGTTGACATGCAGGCTATGAACATCGATGTCTTTGTATTCACGGGTCATAAATGCCTTATGGGGCCAACCGGCATTGGCGGTTCATATGTCAGGGAGGGCGTTGAGATAAGGCATACACGATATGGAGGCACGGGTGTGCGTTCGGCACACCCTGCTCATCTCGATGAATACCCCTACCGACTTGAAACGGGTACAATGAACATTGTGGGTGTTGCTGGTCTGAATGCAGGCGTAAAATGGATAACCGAACAGGGTATTGAGAATATCCACCGCAGGGAGATGGCTCTTTGGACCAGGCTGAAGGCGGGTATTGAGAAGAATGAGAATGTGATAACCTACTGTGCAGGAGGTCCGGAGAACCACAATCCTGTTTTGAGTTTCAATATCAAAGGATTTGAGGCAGGGGATGTCGGTACCATGCTTGACGTTGACTATAACATTGCATGCCGCACAGGTTTACAGTGCGCCCCCCTGGTACACAGGCACATAGGTACAGAGAAGATACATGGAACTGTCAGATTCAGTATCGGCCCCTTCTCTACTGAAGAGCACATTGACGCAGCCATAGAGGCTGTCGCGGATATTGCATCAATAAGGAAGTAGTTGTCAGCAGCCTCCGGAAACCTTCTTTTTAGCTGTCTTGGGAACGATTCCGGGAAGTGCGGGAGGAGGTGCCGATGACCCTTCGAGAGGAGTTATTCCTCCGCCACCCAGAGCCATTGAGGCACTCTTGCGGAAGTCATATTTCGCAAACTCCTCATTCGGGCTGGTAGATGCCGGTGGCTGCGGATTCAATATATTTTCGAACCAGTAATTCAATCCTCCCTCAAGTACAAAGTTGTTCTGGTAGCCAAGCTGACGGGTTATCAGCCAGGCCTCGTTGGCAGTTACCGTGCCGTTTGAGTAGAAGACATTCATCTTGACATCCTGATCAAGAATGACAGACCACTCATCTGAGAGTATATCCGACAACGGAATATTCACAGCTCCCGGGAGGCTGTATTTTTCAAACTCATCCTGTGCCCTGACATCTATAAGACGTATTGAGGGGTCTTTACTCACCAGCATATCAGCAACGACATCGGGTGATATGAACTGGGTTCGTGAATTTACTTCTGCCAGCAACTGATCTGCAGTAAGCTTGTAAGGCTTCGTGGTATTTTGAGGTACTGCTGCTATGATTAAACCAAGAGGAATTACCGCTGCTGCAAGAATTGTACGTGGTTTCATTTTCTTTCGGTTTTTGTACCAGGGAGTATCATCCCCGGCAGTGAATTAATAAATTATTCTGTTACACATTTAACACCCGACCGAGCTGTTTGGTTCAATTTTATCAATACTCTTCCCTGGGGAATTTCTTTTCAGCCCACTCAGCTACATAGAACATACCCATTGCGGCAACAATAAGCAGGAATGCAAAAAGTCCATCCCTGATGCCAAGGGCTTCGCTTACCTTGGGATAACCAAGGAAAGCAGCCATATAAATCTTCTCCCAGATACCATATCCAATGCCAAAGATGAAAATGCCAATGAAAAGTCCCGCTATGAATACCAGTCCGTCAATCTTCCCTATTGAAGCTGCACAGAAGCTGGTGCCCGGACAGAAACCGCCCAGGATGAATCCGGCACCCATAACAATACCTCCCAGAATGGCAGAGGTGAGATAAGTTGGATTGACATAAACCAGGCTCAGGTCGATCCACCCGAAGAGACTGAAGAAGAGCAGTCCCAGCATAGCTGTTATGGCTGCCGTAAAGAAAACCTTCAGCACCACAGTATCGTACCCGTAAAATATCCCGGCCAGTTTCCTGCTTGAGGAGAATCCGCTGCTTTCAAGCACCCATCCAAAGCCTATTCCTATTATGAAAGCCAGGAAGAAATTTGTATTCTCCGATATTATTTCATTAACAACCAATGGTCCCATATGAGCAAGATTTTTTTATATCCAGTTTTTTCTAAAGAAGTATGCAAGGGCGAAAGCCGTGCCGAAGATAGCCATCATGGTAATGAAGCCGCCCAGAGAAAGGACTGCCATTCCGCTGAGTGCTGAGCCACTCGTACATCCTCGTCCGAGCTGTGATCCGAACCCGAACAGGATACCCCCGGCGAGAGCAAATACAAGTCGGCGGCGTGAAGATATTTTCGGGGAGTGTTCAACCCTGAATTTAAGTCTCCCGGCAAATGCACCGGAAAGAAAGCCTCCCACAATTACGCCGAGCATCTGGAAGACAAGCCATGTTTTCATGGGATTACCCTCATGTGAGTCGCTGAACTCGGCAACAAAGCGTGAGGACTCCGACGCTGCAGGTGCTATCGCCTCCATTCCCGTTATTATCACGCTTTTTAATGCACCGCTGGCACCAAGGCCTCTGCCCGAAACAAAATTTGCAGTCAGCAGAACCAGCCCGAGCAGGACTCCTCCCAGGTAGGGGTTAAGGTATTTTCTGCTCCTTGTTTCCTTTAAATTGTTATCCATGTTTTCAGTTATTATTGAGTTTAATAGAGCCATCTGCTTTCCTGTCCGGCGAAGACAATAATCAACCTAAGCATCAGGCTGCCGAACAGTACCAGTGTTCCGGGAACGAGGGCAGGTATATGAAACCCCCTGAGTTCCATAAAGTCGAGAAGAGCCGGGATAATGATCCCCAGTATGACAACGAATATCCAGAAGACCATGGTATATGGCCCTCCCAGGAAGAGTGATGCTGCATCAATCTGAACCTGTGTGCTGGCCAGGAATCCCATAAACATGTGTATAATAAAAAAGAGTTCCACACCAAGCAAAACCAGGTCAATCTTTGTCATAAGCAACCTCTCGGCATGATCCTTAGACATCAGTATGATGGCAGCGGCTCCGGCTGACATTCCGGATGCCAGGAACAGGGGGCCCAGTATAGAGGTATTCCACAATGGCCTGGCATTGAAGGCTGACAACAGGATTCCCGTGTAGATGCCGAGAATGACTGAAAAGATAAGCATTACCCAGGCCAGTATGAGCTTGTGTCTGTTAAAGAACCGGTCGAGGTCGTGGAGCCACCTGTAGGGCCAATCAAATCGCGGAAACAGATCCTTTATATGAAGGGCTGACCATATGAATGCGGCCGGGGTGACAACCATAAGGGTCCATGCACCCCACGACATAGGAGATTCAATCCTTATTGTCGTATACAGTTGCCAGAACCAGGCTTTGTGGTTCAGGTCGTAAAAGAGGGCGAGCAGTCCGAGTAAGAGAAGCACCGGTGTAATGAAAACTGCCTTCCTGACTATTGTCGGATAGACCTTTTCCTTACCGAGTATAAAGTACAAGGAGGCAAAAAACAAAATACCGGCGGCGAGGCCACCCAGGAAGAGATATACCGGAATCGGCCAGTGCCATATATGAAGGTGAGGATCAATGAGATAGTTTGATCTTCCGCTGATAATCAATTCTTCATTCATACTCTGTCTATATTAAAAAGTAAAGGTGGGGAATTGTCCCTGCCTCAGGTATGAGAGTCTTATATTTTCTCTGTTTAAGTATCATGCTCACATCACTGTTCGGATCATCGAGGTCTCCGAAGTACATGCATTTGGTAGGACAAACTGCCACGCAGGCAGGTTGAAGGCCCTTCCTTACCCGGTGGATGCAGAATGTGCACTTGTCGACATATCCCTTTGGGTGAGGGTAACGTGCGTCATAGGGGCATGAAGCAATACAGGCACCGCAACCTATGCACCTGTTGGGTTTCACCAGTACGATACCTCCGTCGGAATAGTGGCTTGCCCCCGTAGGGCAGCATCTCACGCAGGGTGCATTTGCGCAGTGGTTGCATCTCTCCGAGCGTATCTCCATCTCAAGCCGGGGATAAGTGCCATCGGTCACCTCCACAATCCAGTCGCGGCAATAGCCAATAGGAACACTGTTTTCGGTCTGGCATGCAACGACACAGTCGCTGCAGCCGACACATTTCCTGGTATCGACAGCCATTGCGTATCTCATGACACCACCTCACTTTCCGGTTTTTCCGTCAGGAAGGTTACGAAATTGCCTCTCATACCTGTTCCTCCCATCACAGGATCCATCAGTACTTTTGTTATAAGTTTTGCATCGCTGGCTCCCCTTCCATATGCCCGTGAAAGCCTCTTATCGGCATGGCCGAATCCATGGACCATGTAAACAGAATCCCATCTTATCCTTTCGGTTACCCTCACGTTTATCGGAAAGTCACTGGTAACGCCATCCTGGTTCATAAGCCATACCGGTTGTCCGTTACTGAGGCCCCACTCACCGGCGACCCTTGGATTAACCCACAGGGTATTGACGTCCATCAGGTCCGTCAGATTGGGATTATTGGCAGTCCGGCTGAAGGTGTGCATTGGAGCACGTCCATAGATGAGCCTGTAGTAACCATATGGCGGCTCCTCGTGGGGAGTATATATCGGGAGGGGATCAAATCCCTCTGCTGCCATGGCAGTTGAATAAAGTTCAATCTTCCCGGTATTTGTATAAAACTCCACCTCCTCATTATCATAGAAATAGAGATCGTCGTACTCCCTTTCGAAAGTCTTTACACCAATTCTTTTCATCTCCTCGAGTGAAGTACCTGCCTGTTGAAGTTGCCAGTCGAGGGCATCTTCAAGCTTATCCCACTTGAAGTAATCTTCAAGGCCAAGCTTCTTTGACAGTTCCTTTGCCATCCAGGAGGCAGGCTTTGAATCATAAAGGGGTTCGGAAGCCGGCATTCTCAGTGCAATCTGCGGTTTTCGTCCGGGACCGGTTCTGATGCTGTCATATCTCTCGAGGTAGGTGCATTCGGGAAGCACCACATCGGCCCACCCCGTTATTTCCATGGGCATGGTATCGATCACAACCATCAGATCGAGATTCTGTATGGCATCCAGGGTCTTTGAACGATCGGGAAGGGTTTCGACCAGGTTGGTCCCGTTTATTATCCATCCCTTGAAATTACATTCCCTGTCGGGAGTAGGAATTGTTGCGTCACATATTCCTGAAGCAAGGGCAAGGTCGGCGAGAGGAAACTTGCCCGGGAACGCCTCTCTCCAGGTCCGTCGTGGGGTTGGAAATGGAGGGTGAGGATATGAAGGTACATCGGCATAAGCCGGACGAAAATACCCTCCGCGCCTGCCCCAGGAGCCCAGTATGGCATTAAGGATAGCTATTGCCCTCGTCCTCTGTGTGTCATCACCGTACCATGTTACGTGCCTGCCGGGATGTACTATTACTGCAGGAGCTGCATCTGCCATCTCCCTTGCTGTTTCACGTATTAACCGGGGATCGATTGTTGTGATGCCATATGCCCATTCAGGCGTGAAATTCCTTACATGATCGCGAAGGGCATCGAATCCATAAGTATATTTTTCTACGTACTTCTTGTCATAACGCTCCTCCCCGATAATGACATTGAGCCATGCCAGGAGCAGGGCAATATCGGTGGCCGGCTTTATCGGCAGCCAGTACTTTGACTTGCTGGCAGCAGTTGAAAAGCGGGGATCGACGGTAATGATGGTTGCACCCTTATCAATAGCATCCGACATCTCCTGCACCTGTCCGTTATGCATATTTTCACCAATATGGGAACCAATGAGCACCAGGCACCGGGTATCCCTTATGTCGGTTATTTCCGGTGATTCAACGCCCTCACCAAAGGTTGCAAAGAAGGCCACATCGCGGGGACCACGACATTGAGCGTATGATGGTGCTGCAATGTTTGTGGAACCAAATGCCCTGAGGAGATCACCAAAATAGGTTCCGCCCGACCCGTGGGTAAAAAGGGCTATACATTCGGGGCCATGCTCGGCAGCTATTTTACGCATTTTTTCGGCTATATAGTCGAAGGCTTCGTCCCAGCTTACCGGCCTGAAATACTGCTCACCCCTCTCTCCCACTCTCAGCAATGGCGTTTTCAGTCTGTCTTCATCATAGTACATACCAACTCCGCCTGTGCCACGCGGACAGAAACGACCGTTACTGTTCTGATCTTCATCATTGCCGATTATTTTCCAGATTTTCCCATCGGCATTTTTGTAAACCCAACCGGCACATTTCCAAAAACATACTTCACAATAAGTTGGCGTCCTGATGCCTTCCGCTGCCGCCAGCAATGCAGCATCGTCCGCGGTTCTGAATAATGAACATCCTGTCAGTCCGGTTGCCATGGCACCTGCACCTGCGAGGGAAATCTTAATGAACTGTCTGCGGTTTGTCATCTGCTTTTTCAGAGTTTTTTCTTAAGATATACGCTATACCAAACCATTATATCATTTTCATATCTATACATCTATATATGTTTGATCGTGCAAGCGAAATTAATTACTTTTTTTGAATTCAGGACAAGGTTTACCGGAGCGGTAGAGTAATTTAAACTCTGTCTAAACATTCCGTCCGGTTGTGGTTCAGCATGGTCGACACGGATGATCTTTAACCCGGGTCCTGTACAGAAGAAGATTCGCGCCATATATTCCGGAGCGGACAAGGATGCGTGGTATCAGTTTGTCTGTTTGCCTGGCGGGAACAGGTATTGTTTGCTATCATGGGTTCAATGATTGCCCCGGGCGATAATTATTGTAGTTATTAGGTCCGTCTCATTTACGGATGTTTGAATAGGGGATCCTTATCTTTGGTTCATAAGCCTTATGGAAGATCTCCTTATTGACATACTTGATGGCCTCAATTGTATAGAGAGCCCTCGGGTTATAACTGTTTATATATTTCAGTACCTTATCAATCATGCTTCTTCTGACTATGATATAAAGAACCCCGACTTCACCTTCAGCGCCTGTAGCATCAACTGATGTCACTCCATAGCCCTCTGATTTGAGTTTGTCAACCAGTTCGGATGCATCGCGTTTGGTTATAACCCTCACCATTTCATGTCCTATAGCCAACTTTTCCTCTATGATGAGTCCCACATAGGTCCCTGTTGCAAAGCCGGCGGCATATGCGATGTAGCACAGCCAGTTATCGAGGTTCTGCATTATCCGGCTGATTGCTATTATCCAGATCAGCACCTCTACGAAACCTATCAGGGGTGCAATCGTCTTCATGCCTTTTGAAACAAATATTATTCTGAGTGTCCCGAGAGAGACGTCAGCAATCCTGGCAACGAATATTGCCAGGGGCAGAAGAACAAGGTCAAAGATATCGTTGTTAAGAAACTCCATAACGAAAGCAATCTATTCCCGTGAAACCTTATGGCATTTAAAATGAAACCTTTACAGAATGTGAATTCATTCTGAATTATTAACGCAAGATAACCCATAAAAATGAATCTGAAAGTGACCGCCATAATATTATCCTTCATGCCGGGAAGTTGGATTATGGCAAGTTTTACGTATTTTGCATGAGCTCTGTTTATGAAAAGGTTTCACAAAATATTTCACCCTGAGGTATTCCAGGGATCAGCCAAGCTGAAAAATTACTTCGAGGGGTGGTATTTTAAAAATGTATCCCACGACCTGAAACATGCGATGGCATTCATCCCGGGGGTCTCCCTGTCGGATGATCCTCATGCGTTCGTTCAGTATATTGACGGCATTGCAGGCCGAACAGCATACTTCAGATATGATATCAACAAATTTGAGTCAGTCCGAGGTAAATTCCTGATCAGAATAGGGGAATCTGCTTTTTCAGCAGAAAGAGTAGACCTTCATCTCAGAAACTCAGAGTATATTATTGACGGATCACTTGAGTACAATGGTATAACAAGACTTCCACAGACACTGTTAATGCCGGGAATAATGGGATGGTACTCATATATTCCCGTGATGGAGTGCAATCATGGTGTGATATCGGTAAACCATGGTATTTCAGGATCTGTCACCGTGAACGGCACCCTGTATGATTTTTCCCATGGCAGAGGGTACCTTGAGAAGGATTGGGGAGTTTCATTTCCTGAGTCGTGGTTATGGCTCCAGTGCAATAACTTCACCACGCCTGATACTTCAATAATGGTATCTATTGCAAAAATACCCTGGATGGGCCGCTATTTCATCGGGTTAATATCCTTTCTGTCTTTCGCAGGACGGATTGAGGTATTTGCCACATATAACCGTTCAGAAATTGTATCTCTCAGGCAGGGCAGCAACTCTGTTACCGAAATAGTTATCCGAAGGAACAGAAAAAGGCTAACCGTAACGGTCAACAAAAGTTCGTCCGGAGTGATTGTTGCTCCTGTTGAGGGCAAGATGGCCAACATGATCAGGGAGAGCATAGACTCGGAGGTCTCTTTTGAATTTGACGACGGTAACGGGGAGACAATTCACGATACAGGCAAAAGAGCCGGGTATGAGGAGATGGAGAAGATATTTACCTATTTCTGAGGCAGAGACGGAGGAGGTATTGGATTTCCAATAGCCGGGAGAAAACAGGATACCCAATAATATTTTATGAACAATACTGAAGTAGTACTATTCTGGTTCAAGAGGGATCTCAGGCTGACCGACAACAGGGGACTCTACAAGGCCCTGTCTTCAGGGTTCAGGGTTTTGCCTGTCTTTATTTTTGACACCCACATTCTTGATAAACTTGAAAAGGATGATGCAAGGATAACCTTCATTTGTGAGGTACTCGGATCGATTAACAGAAGTTTAAGGCAAAACGGAAGCAGTTTAATTACATTTCACGGCACCCCCGAACATTTTTTCAGTGAAATGCCTCTTCCATTCCCCGTAAATGCAGTATACGCCAGTACCGATTACGAGCCTTATGCGTTTGAACGTGACACAAAGATTGGCAACATTCTCAGATCAAAGGGAATGCATCTTCACCTCATCCCCGATCAGATGATAATGGAACCGGGCACCGTTATGAAGCAAGACGGTAAGCCATATACTGTTTTTACACCCTTCTCGAGGAGGTGGTCTTCCCTGTTCAGAGCCGGCATGATAAAAGAGGAGCCATCGGTTAACCTGTTCGGAAACTTGTTGCAGTATTCCCCTCTTTCGGCTGAACCAAAGCCTGAGACATTGGGTTTCATGACATCGGGCCTGAAGGTAAAGCCGGCAGATCTGACGAGCGATACCATTAAGTCGTATGGAGATAACAGGGATATTCCGGCTGCTGATGGAACCACTAAGCTCGGACCGCATCTCCGGTTCGGCACGATAAGCATAAGGGAGGTATTCAGACAGACCGAAGGACTCAGCAATATATTCAACTCCGAACTCATCTGGAGGGAGTTTTTCATGCATATACTCAGTCATTTCCCACAGGCGTCGGAAAAAAGCTTCAGACCTGAATATGACAATATTGAATGGATAAACAATGAAGAGCATTTTGACAGATGGTGCCGCGGCATGACCGGATACCCTATCGTTGATGCCGGTATGAGGGAGCTGAAGGCTACCGGCTACATGCACAACAGGGTCAGGATGGTGACTGCCAGTTTTCTGGCTAAACATCTGCTCTGCGACTGGAGATGGGGTGAGGCCTGGTTTGGGTCGAAACTGCTTGACTTTGAGCTTTCCTCAAACAATGGCAACTGGCAGTGGGCAGCAGGAACCGGTTGTGATGCAGCCCCATGGTTCCGTATTTTCAATCCGGCGATTCAGAAACAGAAGTTTGACAGAAATGAGGAATACATAAGATCGTGGTTACCTGACTATGGCACACCCGACTACCCGGAACCGGTCGTCAACCATACCAAAGCAAGGACCAGGGCCCTTGAAACATACGGCAGAGTGCTGAGAAAGAGCTGACTAAGCATTACCATATCAATAACATGGAGGAGGGACATGTTAATTCATTATATTGCTATATTTGACCTCAGCATAGAAAACCAGACCAATGAATTTCAGGACAAAACTCAAGAGCAGGTACCGGAGGATAATGTTTTCGCTTAGTGCCGGAAACAGTTATCTGTATACAGGATACTACAGGTATTTTTATTTCCCCGAGCCGGGCACCCTCGACCACTTCATCAGTGAGTTCTCGAGGGTCAACAAGGGTCTCACCGTTATTCAGGTCGGGGCCAA
>JAVEWX010000156.1:0-6661 GCA_034004335.1 Bacteroidales bacterium
GCACCGCGCACCGCGCAACCCTGCGCCCTGAACCAACATCGTTTATGAGGTCACAATGCTACTGACAAAATATGTTGAAGAACATTTGTTTTTTTTTTTTTGAAAAAAACTTTGAAAATTTGACTGAATGTCTTCAATTCCTTATAATTAGGGAGCTACAGGATACCACTCGCCAGGTATTGTCATCGTGTTAGGTGAAAAAGTTTAAGAAATCAATGTATGAGAAAGGTAAAAATTTTAATCCTGATTGCAGCAATAGATGTTTTTGCGGTTGTTACTCTGTTCGCATTATCGATCGATCCATCTGATTGTATCGTTTATACAGCTGAAAGAACGAACTATTCAATTACGATTGAAACGACAACGACTTGTTGGTACTATGATCCAATAACTTTATGGATTGAAGGAGAACCATTTTTGCTTGATTATTGGTCGGAGGTGGGCATTATAGAGATCTGTCAGTTCTATGATAATCCGGAGATTTCCTGCAGACCATGGATTTGTGATCCGGAAAACTCAGAATGCTCAACCAATCCGTTCAGTAACTGATCTGAGTAAAGTCTCAGGGATATGATTATCATCTGGCGGGATTTCAGGGTATCCGGATCATATCCCGGAGACACTTTAAATATTAACGGAGATTACTATGTTACTGTGTATTCGTAATTTTTGGAAACCAACATTGTTGACGGTTGCGGCTGCGATATTCTTATCTGCAGCCTGGCAGAAAAGGGGGACCATATCGGATTATCTCAGATACCTCGAGGTGATTGACATTACCCCGGTACTCTACGATGGAGAACAGGTTATGGCTTCAGAGATTTTCAGCGATTTCAGGTATATCGAGCTGGAAGCTAACGAAGAGTCGATGATCAGGAGTATACAGGATATTGTTGTACATAATGGCAATATATTTATTCTTGAGTCCTCAGGGAAAGTTCTCAGATTTGATGAGACAGGCTGCTTTCTAAACAGGATAGGCTCTACAGGCAGAGGCCCCGGTGAATTCTCGCAGACAAACATTAATCTGAATATTCTCAGGGATCAGAACCAGATAGCTGTTACCGATCACACTTTGAAAAAGGTCAATATTTTTGAGTTTGACGGGAAACACGTAACATCCTTTACAGTTGGCTGTTATCCCCTTTATGTTGCATCTGTCAACAACCATCTGCTAAGTTATACGGGATGGTTACATGCTCAATTCAGTAATAATTATGCAATTTCGGTTACGACACTTAAAGGCAAACCCTCGGGCAGTCTGCTTCCTGTTGAGAGGTTTATCCCAAGAGGGATGGCAATACTCTGGAGCCACATTGCTGACGGGTATTACTATTTCAGGGACTCTCTTTCATTGCGAGATGCCAACGTGGACACAATCTACCGGATTGTGAACAAGGACAGGATTTTCCCCCGGTACTATCTCAGCGCAGGTAAGAAGCACCTTACGTGGGAAAAAAGATATAATACCGGTGATCCTGACAGGACAATAAGAAAAAATTCTGTCTATTTTAACGGTTTTGTCGAGACAGCGGGGCATATTTTTTTGGGGGCCAGGGTAATAGATGTCCCTGGTTATTTTCTATACGATAAAGCAAAGAAAGCTGTAAGGAATATAAGTCCTCCGTCAGGCCCTGGAGGCATTGCCTCAATCAGGGGTTTCACCAATGACATTGATGGAGGGATCCCATTCTGGCCTGCGGGTTATTATTCGGATAAAGAACTTCTTGCCTATTTTGAGCCCCGGTTCCTTCGAGGTCATTTCCGGAATATTACCATCCTTCCCCAGAAGCATAGTTACGACAGCAAGAAGCATCTCAGTCTTAAGGAGCGAATAGAAAGGTCAGATATAAACAGCAATCCCTGGATAATGTTGGCAAAACTGAAATGAGCTACAGGAGTGCATTTGGTTTAGCAATTGGGTTTAACCTGGTAATGCTTATTCTTGATGAGGATTATGCAATAAAGTCGGCATTTATTCCGGTAGTTGGGGACAGAAAGCTAACAATGACCTATTTCCAGGCGATATCTGTCAGGTACTTTAATGTTCAGTCACCACCCCGCAACCCGTAACGCGCACCGCGCACCGCGCAACCCCTCCTACGCCTCCCACACCTCCCACGCCTTTTACGCCTTTTACGTCTCCCACGCCTTTTACGTCTTTTACGTCTCCCACGCCTTTTACGTCTTTTACGTCTTTTACGCCTCTTCACCTTACATCTATCCCCCTCAGGCAAACTCCTTCAGCCCACGTACGAGAATATCGACGTCATCGATGGTGTTGAAGACCGACAGGCTTATCCTGAGGGCATTGAGTCCGTGACTGGTCATCGGGCGGCAGTCAATGTAATATTTCTCACTAAGGAATGCCGATACATCTCCAACCCTCTTTCCTGATACCTCAACCGATTGAATGCCGGCCGACAGGACGTCAGATTCAGGTGTCTTGAATATGAACCGTTTGTCCCCCGAAAGAGCTGACCTGAAGTATCTCTTCAGCGAGTAAATCCTCTGCTCTTTTCTCTCCTGTCCGATCATATTGTTGAATTCCAGGGCTGCTCCCAGTCCCAGAACATCAGGCAGGTTACGGGTGTTGTAGTTTTCAAACATCCTGATGTCAGGCTTTGACCATTTGCTGCTGACCATAAGCGGTTTGAGCATCTCCTTCCTGTTGCCTGCTGCATATAGCAGTCCTGTGCCCTTCGGACCGAACAGCCACTTGTGGCCGCTGGCAGCGTAGAAGTCACACCCCAGGTCCCTGATGCTGATCTGCAGCATGCCAACAGCCTGGGCCCCGTCAACACAGAGAAGAATGCCCCTGCTGCGCGCAAGCTCCGCAACCTGGCTTACGGGAAGTATCATTCCGTTTGTATTGGTCATGTGTACCATCGAGATCAGCCGGGTCCGGTTTGTTATGCTTTTCCTGTATATATCGGTGATCTCTTCCGGCGACGAGGGCAGAAGAGGTAATACCGGCCTTACCAGTTTAACACCCAGTGGCCTGCAATAGTATTCATAAGGTATCACTCCCGTAGTATGTTCGTGGTCTGCCAGGATGATTTCGTCACCCTCCCTCAGATCAAAGCTTCGGGCGAAAAGGTTCATCCCCTCTGATGTGTTATGGATGAGGGCTATCTCTTCACTGTCGGCGTTAATATAATCGGCAGCCATCTTCCTCACGGCCTCCTTCTCTTTGTCCCAGCCGCCCCACATATATCTCGAGGGAAAGCCGTCGAGCATTCTCCTGAAATGTTCTGTTTTGTCAATTACATATTCAGGAGAGGGTCCGAGTGAACCGTTGTTGAAGTAGAGCAGGTTTTCTTCAAGAGAGAACTGTGCCTTCACAAACTTCCACCAGGTCTCATCATCGGTCATTCCCTCTCCCCCCTCAGGCAGAGAGCCAATTCTGCCGGCACCTTGTGTGCCGGTATTGAACAAAAGCGAGGCGGCCATGCCTGCAGTTACTGTTCTGATGAAATTACGCCTGTTGAATGACATGTCTTATAGCTGTTGGTTATTTACAAATTTACATCAGAAGGGCCGGAATAGCTAATAAAAGCAGACAAGATGATTGCCACGGTTCAGGTTTACCGGCTCGTTCAAACAAAACAGGCTTTTGAGTGTTTATCTGTTGAATCAATATTTCAAAAGAAATCAACGGTTATGAAGGTAAAAGACAAAACTATCATCGTTACAGGAGGAGCAAATGGTATTGGAAGGGAACTGGTTCTGGCATTGCTGAGAAAAGGATCGAGAGTAGCCGCAGTTGATATCAATGAGGAAGCACTTAAGGAAACAATGTCTTTGGCTGGCGACCTTGCCGTTAACCTTTCCGTCCACAGGGTAAATATTACCGACAGGGCACAGGTGGAAGCATTACCTGCCAGCGTAATTGCAAAACATGGCACTGCAGATGCCCTTATCAACAATGCCGGTATCATACAACCTTTCGTCAGGGTTAACGACCTTGGCTTCGAGGCGGCAGAGAAGGTTATGAATGTAAACTTCTACGGTACGCTTAACATGGTAAAGGTTTTCCTGCCCTACTTCCTTAACAGGCCGGAAGCTCATATCGTCAATCTTTCGAGCATGGGTGGCTTCCTGCCTGTTCCGGGACAAACTATTTACGGTGCTTCCAAAGCTGCTGCCAAGCTCCTGACCGAGGGACTCTATGCCGAGCTGGCAGGCACGAATGTGAAGGTGACACTTGTGGTTCCCGGAGCTATAGCAACTAATATTACCGGGAATTCGGGCGTTGACATCTCGATGGGAGCTGATAGTGACAAGAAGACGCAGGGCATAAAACCGATGCCTGCACCCGAGGCTGCCAGACTGATCATAGAAGGTATGGAAAAGGACAAATACAGGATGTGTGTGGGAAAGGATGCAAAATTCCTGGTACGCCTCTATCGTCTAAGTCCGGGATATGCCACCAATTTAATTGTCAGGAAGATGTCGCACCTTCTGAAACAATAATCAAGGTGATCCTAATGTGGGGATACCTTTCATTTCCTGATCTTAAACCTTGGTCCAGATACGGGTGTTGAGATTAAGATCTTCCACAACCCCTGTAAGGAGGGTCAGGAACCTGAGGTTATCTTCAGTATGTTCATAGTCCGCCATAGGCCTGAAGACAGGAGCCTCGAAGAGGTTCCTGTTCAGGTTAACGGCTATGTATAGCCTTGAGGCGGTAAATGACAGACTTACCCTGGATTTCCATTTTTTTCTGAATGCGAGTATCCTTTCCATCAGTGCAGGGGTAAGGATGTATCTTGCCTCCACCTGATCGTCACCGTAAACACAGAACTCCTTTTCGAAGTCAGGATTCTCGAGTCTTATCAGTGTCCCTCTGCCCGGGGATACTGACTGGAGGGTCTGCCCGAATTTACCGAACAGCCTTTCCGCGGTGTCGGGAAGCACTACCGTGTTTGTTCGGAAGTGCTTGTTGAAGTCGGCAATCAGGAGTATTCCCCTGAAGATTGTTGTGTACTCATCTCTTTTGTCCGACCCGCTGCCGCTGGTGTTTCTTACCTTTGCTTCAATCTCCGAAAACTCAATCCGCGTGTCTCCCATGCGGCCGCTGAAATAGTCCTCACCTTTATAGCTGTCGGGTGTGACGAGGAATATTCTGCTGTTCCTGAATTCGGTCTCAGGTATGAAGCCGCCGGGTGAATATGAAATATCCTCACCGGTGAATCCGCATATCCGCGATATTACTTTATCCTTGTACTCCTGTCTGAAACTCCATGACGAAACCCCTGCAACAATCACTCCTGCCATACCGGTTACCATCGGAATGAAAATTTTCGGGGCCTCAGCCCCGGAGGGAATCAGGATTAGTTCGAGGATCACCGCGACTGCTGTTGTCAGCAGTATTGCAGCGACCTTTCTCCTCACCCTCCTCCTCTCCCTGTCCATCCTTTCAAGGTCGGGTTTGAGCTGTTCGTCATAAAACTTCCTGAAGTTGTCGTATCGGCTCATCTTCCGGCATACATTTTCATAGGTTGTCCCTTACGATTCCCTGAGGTGGCTTTTCCCTTTCAGTCACGGGTATCTCGAAAAGAGACCGTTTTTTGAACCTCATCACAGAGGCTATTATGTTTGAAGGGAACACCTCTATACCGTTATTGTAGAGGGTGACGGCGGCATTGAAAGCCCTGCGGCTTGCTGCCAGCTGCTCCTCCGTTTCATTGATGGCTCCCTGCAGCTTCAGGAAATTGGTGCTCGCCTTGAGGTCGGGGTAGTTTTCCACCGCTACAAATAAATCTGACAGACCCCTGCTTATAAGGTTCTCAGCTTTTATGCGTTCCTCTTCGGAGATTCTCCCTGAGGTGACACCTGACCTCAGGGCGGTGATCTCACTGAGAAGGTTGCGTTCATGCTTCATATAACCCCTTACCGCCTCAACAAGTGCCGGTATCAGGTCATGTCTCATCTTAAGCATGGCATCAATCGAGGCAAATGCGTTGTCGGCATCATTCTTCCTTCTTATCAGCGAGTTGTAAATTACTATTGCAGTTATAAGCAGCAGGACTGGTATTATTATAAAAAGGTACACCATGATTATATTATATATTATATGTATGCATGCTTTCTGCTGTATCCATTGATGACAGCAATAACAAAAATAATCAGAAATCCTTATGTCGATCCTTATGTTGCCGACAGAACCGGATAAGATATGTGACAGATAGTAGTTTGGGGTAAAATAGTATTATTACTGTGGAATGTATAAGATCGTAAACGTCAGATAATCAAAGGAATGTGATGAATTGTAATTCTTTCCTGAAAAATAAATATTTTTTCTTCATGAAAAAGTTGCACGGAATAAAATAGTCTCTATCTTTGCACCCGCTTTTAGAGAGAAGTGAGTTCATTAAAAGACTTGAGTGCAGTAAAAGGCTGAAGAGATGAGGTTTAGGTGAGGATGGGGAAAATAGCAAATCTTAAAGCCCGAAATAATTTGCACAAAACAGGAAGAAGCATTATCTTTGTCGTCCTTTCCCGGTTTTTTGAGGGGTGGGGATAGTGAGGAATAAATAAGTTCTTTGAAAGTATTGAGATAAAGACAGGCGGGCGTAGAGAGGCCCGCAGAAGCACTAGAAACTAGTTTATTCTTTGAGAGTAAGACCGGGATGGGCTTTGAAGGTATAGTTAAAGA
>JAVEWX010000157.1:0-6640 GCA_034004335.1 Bacteroidales bacterium
TCTTCCGATCTGATGATAAAAAGAAGGGTTGCGAGAATGGAGCCAGGTGAAAAGAACCTGAATTCGGAACGTCGGGCTGGCGCCAGGTAGTAGAGGAATGAGATGGCCATGAAGAGCAGGCCTATGTTAATCAGGCTCTTGAGCACCATGAAGACCTGCAAAACCAGATCAGACCTAATCATTTTATGCTCTGCCATTCGGATTGCCAGCATCTTGCCGGCAATCATGGTGGTAACTGAAATGAGGATCAGGGAGATTACAATAATCAGAAGCACTATCGATATTTTCCTTTGTTCAAGCCAGCTTCTCGACTTGAATTGATGAGCTGATACTACGAATGCATTTATCATGGCATGGATGCCGTTGGTTGAGAAGACAACCGTTGCCAGCAGCATCAGGGCAAGCAGTGACCCGCTCCTGCGTGTAACGACATCAACAATCGTACCTTCCAGGAAATTGAAGGCACTTTCGGGCATAAGGTACTCGAAGAGCCTGACCATTTCTTCCTGAAAATTGGGTATTGGCACAAATGGAATTAGTGTGAAAAGGAAGATGAGAGTCGGAAGAAGTGCCATCAGGAAATTGAATGCTATGGAGGATGCCCGTGTCACCAGGACTCCTTTCTTGAAACCCTTAAACACGAACCTGACCACTTCTGCCAGGGGCACACCCTGGAAACCCGGCAAAACGAGCTGTCTTATCTTCCTGGTATCGGGGTAGCGCAGTGGAATGTTGAACCTGGTCATTATTCAGGTGGCTTTGAGGCTCATGTCGAGACTTTTAATATGATGGGTGAGTGCACCGACGGAAATGTAGCCGACACCGCAGGCAGCGTATTCCCTTATGTTATCCATGGTGATGCCTCCCGATGATTCGGTTTCAAACTGTCTGTTGACGATCTTCACGGCTATGGCCGTCACGGACGGAGTAAAATTGTCAAACATTATCCTGTCGACGCCTCCGGTCAATACTATTTTCTCCACATCCTCTATACTCCTTGCCTCTATCTCTATCTTCAGATCAAGCCCTTTTCTCCTGAGGTAATCGTGGGTTCTGCCTATTGCTTCAACTATTCCTCCCGCAAAATCGATGTGGTTATCTTTTATCATAATCATGTCCCACAGGCCCATCCTGTGATTCTCACCACCTCCCAGTCTGACAGCCTCCTTTTCAAGAAACCTCATTCCCGGAGTCGTTTTACGTGTATCAAGTATCTTCACATCATAGCCTTTTACTGCCTCCACATATTTTGAAGTGGTGGTTGCTATTCCACTCATTCTCTGGAGTAGGTTCAAGGCTACCCTCTCTGCCCTGAGTATTGACCTGCGGGGGCCTGAGAGAATGAATGCTATATCTCCGGCCTCTATTCCGGATCCGTCGGCCAGCAGACAATCCATCTTCAGCCTGGCATCGGTCTGTCGAAAAACCTCATGTGCCGATCGCAGTCCGGCTAGTATCCCCCTTTCCTTGACAATAAGGCGTGCACTGCCCGATATATCGCTGTCAATGCAGGCCAGGGATGTGTGATCACCCGATCCCAGATCCTCCTCCAACGCCCTTGCTACAAGTAATTCAAGCTGTCTATCCGCCATTGTCAGGCTCAATTCTGATCTGGTGTATCAACAATCCCTCCGGGGTTTTCTTGAGTAGAAAATATACCCTGAAGCTGTTTTTGCCTGTCGTCAGGCTCCCGATGGCAAAGTAAACATCATTGTTTGAACCCTGATGTTTCATGACAAAATCGGTGACCGGATATTGAGTGAAGAAATCCCTGAGTACCACTTCCGCCGCATTCTTCCTGTAGAAATCTTCCTTTTCCAGCAGGAGGATTTCAACGGTTGAATTGAGGTAACGAACCAGTTCAGAAGCGTTTCCGGCCTTGAACGCAAGAGAGATGCCAGCCGGTATTTTATCAGGTTCCTGAGACTGGCCTGCAAGTGAGACAACCAGCAAAGCAATTGACAGCCAGATTCTTCTTTTCATATGAACCGGTGTGTTAAATATCCTTCTTTAACGACATTTACAAATGTACATTATTTTAATTAATAGAAAAATTCAGGTGGTGACTGCCGCCCTTTTTATTGACGATAATAGTTCCTATTTTTGTCATTTAACTTATCTTCAAAACCATAGATCTGTCAGGCAGGATGAAACTTGTGTTCATACAGACGGGTAAAACCACCGAAAAACATGTAGCCGAAGGCGTTTCCCTGTATCACGACAGGATCAGAAAAATCACTAATTTTGAGCTGGTTACGCTTCCCGGACTTAAAAGCACAGGGAAACTTGGTTCGTCGGAGGTAAAGAGGAGGGAGGGGAAGCAACTGCTCGAATTTCTTCCCGAAGACTCTTACCTGATATTGCTCGATGACAAGGGCAGGGAGTTCACAACATCTGAGCTGGCGGCTTTCATGAAACGGTCGCTTACGATCATTCGCCGGAACATTGTATTTGTTGCCGGGGGTGCCTGGGGTTTTTCCCCTGAAGTGTACAGCAGGGCCGAAATGAAACTTTCCCTTTCACGACTCACATTTCCCCACCAGTTGGTACGGTTATTGTTCATGGAACAGCTTTACAGGGTACTTACGATAATTGAAGGGACACCATATCATCATGAGTAAGGCCGGTGATCTTGTTAGAGGGAACATTAGAGGGCTGGTCAGGTTACTCTTACTGACAGCCATCCTTGTCCTTGCCATGGCATCAGGAAGGATCTATTTCGGCAGAACCGAATACAGGTTTCTCACCGGAAGGGTGAACAGGATCATCGATGGAAGGATGGAACTGATGAGAAGGAACCTTGATCTTCTGAGTGCTTCTGCAGGCTCCGATTCCCTGCTCCTTTCTCTATCCGGACGTGATGATTTCCGGAAACTTGCCGCCAGGGGAATAACCCTTCTGGCATTCAGGGGAGATGATCTCATTTTCTGGAGCGATCCCTCAGTAGATATCCCCGATGACTTACCATCCATGACAGATACCGGTCCTGTCATCTTTCTCCAGAACGGCTGGTTCACCCACAGCAGGAAAACAGTTAATGACACAGTTTATGTGGGTCTCTTCAGGATTTACAGCATCTATGATATCCAGAACAGGCTTGTCAGAAGCGGATTCCCCGATTATTTCAGGCTTCCGCAGGGGACATCCATATCCTTTGATGAGGAATCGCCGGAATACGCAGTTTCGACAGATGAGGGAGTAATCCTGTTTTCTCTCAGTTTCCCGGGCGTGAAGGAAAATACTTTACTGATATTATTGCCGCTCATCCTTTGGCTAGCCTTTGGAATTATGCTGCTGGCAACAATAAATGACATAACCAACAGACTGAAAGTCAGGAACCTGCCATTGATACCCCTTCTGGTCAAGGCCAGTCTCTATGCTATTTTCTACTATCTGGTGGTGAAGGATATATATCCGGGTGTTTTCAGCAGAACTGAGCTCTTCAGTCCTGCTGGTTTCTCACTGGCGAAACTCATCCCCTCGATGGGGCACCTGCTTATAATGAGCATACTTATTGCCGATCTGGGCAGGTCATTCCATAATTCTGAAATAAGTTCCCGCCGGATCGGACAAAATCTGTCAGGCGATTTCCTCCGTTTTACCATGCTGCTGATACCGGGAACCCTCATGGTGATTTTCTTTCACCGGATTATGATCATGATGATGTCTCACCCAAACCTCAGTTTTGAGGGCTACAGGATAGCCAGTGTATCTTTTGTTTCAGTAGCCGGACTCACATCGCTCTTCTTACTTTTAATGGCCCCATCTTTCTATATTCTGAAACTGTTGAAAATATTTTCGGGAATGAAGATATGGGTTATGTCCATCGCGGTGGCACTGAACATTACACTTTTTGCCGACATCGCCCTTTTCGGTGTGCAGACCGGATATGCTGTTGTTCTCGTCTACCTTGCGCTGATCATACTGCTGAAGGTTTTTTCAAATGGCCGGATGGGACTCTTTAACTTCTCCTTTCTCTATGCAATTATTTTTTCTCTCTATACGACATATTTCATAAGTAAGACATCAATTACAAACGAGCTTGACAGTCTCAGGGTGTCGGCTGTCACTCATGCTGCCGGACACGATTTTGTTGCCGAATATCTCCTGATTGAACTGAGTCCGGCACTGGAAGCAGACTCCATGCTCACAGACATGATGAAAAGCAGATCCTTTGGCAGGGAAGATGCGGATGATATCTCTGAATACCTGCGAAGCACCTATTTCGGGAGCTACTGGACCAATTATGATTTTTCGGTGGTACTGTGTCAGGAGAACTCTTCCCTCCTTATTGATGATGGTGATGATATGGCGGAAAACTGTTTTGCTTTCTTCGAGGAGATAATTGGTGATCAGGGAGTGGAGATTTCGGGAACCCATTTCTGGTTTATTGAGAATCAAACCGGCCGGCCCAGTTATATGGGCAAGATCTATTACGACCTGCCCTCGGGAGGAACAAACGGCTTGTTCATAGAGTTGCTCAGCTATGTCAATCCATACAGGGAGGGCTACCCCGAACTGCTTACTGACGAAAGATATATGAGGCCTGCCATTCATAAGGACTACTCATTGGCAAAATATATCAATGGCAACCTGGTTCTGAACACGGGCGACTTTGCTTATCCCAAGAAGGACAGTGACATTATCTGCAGTGATGAAGATTGTATTCATATTGAACGGAACGGCTACGATCATTTTGCATACAGGCATGCCAATGTAACTGTCATCTTTAGCAGAAGGGTCATACCATTTCTGAGCAGGGTTGTTTCATTCGGCTATATACTTATTTATCTTCTTCTGCTTTCTTACGCAGCCATTATCATTTGCAGGAGAAAAAGCCCTATGTCTCTCTACCGCCTCACCTTCAGGCAAAAGCTGCAGACAGGATTCCTTGCCGTTATCCTCTTTTCATTTCTCGGTATTGCGGCCGGAGCCACATACCTGAGCATTGAACAGTACAGGCAGAGACACAATGATACACTGAGAGAGAAGGCGGCTTCACTGTATATCGAACTACAGCACAAACTCGAGAATGAGGCAGTTTTAACAAATAACTGGACAGATGGCAAGTATCAGTCATTAAGTGACCTGCTGGTAAAGTTCTCCAATGTATTCTTCACCGACATCAACCTTTTTGACAGTCGCGGAACGCTGATTGCAACCTCTCGCCCCGAGGTTTATATTCGTGACCTGACAGGACGAAGGATGAACCTGTTCGCCCTGAAGAGTCTTGGCATGCTTGCCGAGTCGGAATATATTTCAAGTGAGCAGATAGGAAGGCTTGAATATTTGTCGATCTACGTGCCTTTCTTCAATTACAGGAACGAGCTGCTGGCATATCTCAATATCCCCTATTTTGGCATGCAGAGTAAAATATCTGCGGAGATATCCAACCTCATTGTTGCCATTGTCAACTTCAGCCTTCTGATGATTCTTGTCACAATGAGTCTTGCCGTACTGATAAGCGAAAGAATAACCTCGCCGATAAGGATGCTGGGAGAGAGGCTTGCCTCCGTGAAGCTGGGCAGAAAGAGCGAACCCCTCAGGTATGATGCCAGTGATGAAATAGGAGAGATGGTCGGTCAGTACAATAAAATGGTCGAGGAACTGGAAGAGAGCGTAAGGAAACTGTCAGTATCAGAGAGAGAGTTTGCCTGGAGGGAAATGGCCAAGCAGATAGCACATGAGATAAAGAATCCGCTTACCCCCATGAAACTCAATGTCCAGCAACTCGACAAAGCCTTCCGCGACGGTAAGCCGGGCTTTGAGAAAAAACTTGACAAGTTTACCAGGAACCAGATAGAATACATAGATAACCTTTCGAAGATCGCCACAGCATTTTCAAATTTTGCCAGGATGCCGAAGGCAGAACCCGTACAGGTGGACATAATGGAACAGATAAAGACCACCCTCGAATTGTTCAAGAATACCGATGATATCAGCTTCAGGGTAACCTGTACGCCACCGGGAGCAAAAATCGTTGTGTTTGTTGACAGGGAGCACCTTAACAGCATCTTTTCAAATCTGGTGAAAAATGCCATACAGGCTATACCCCAGACCAGGAGCGGACTTATCAGGGTCTCTGTTTCCCTTGAAGGCGACAAAGTAGTAATATGCGTGACCGATAACGGAACCGGCATCCCTGCAGAAATGAAGGACAGGCTCTTTACCCCGTACTTTACAACCAAGTCATCGGGTTCGGGACTTGGCCTCAGTATCGTGAAGCGACTTGTTGAAGGAATGGCCGGTGAAATAGAATTTGTATCGACCTATGGAGAAGGTACCACATTCAGGATAACTCTGCCTGTACTTTATTCCGTTGAAAAGGCAGATTGAGCAGGCCGGTTTGGAACACAGGGTTGCCGGAACCATAAAATTCGTTATATTAGCAGGGATTTTAAAATCAATCAGGGAGTTGCTCGGAAGGTCAAAGATACTGTATCTTACTCTGGTTCTGATTTTAGTTCAGGCTGGTGTCGCCTTGTCCCAGACCGAGATAGGCGGAAGTAACCTGAACAGCCTCAGCGTGGCTGTTACCGAAACAGGCACAGACTATGTTAAGGTTACCAGTGTGGCAGGTTTTACCGTCGGCGATACCGTATTGCTGATACAGATGAAAGGGGTAAGGATACTTACACCG
>JAVEWX010000158.1:0-6601 GCA_034004335.1 Bacteroidales bacterium
TGAAGGCAATAATGATAATATACAACCAGGCACTGACCGAGAAGGTCGACTACATGCTTACCAGCATTAAGGCAAGAGGATACAGCATGGTGGAGAATGTGCAGGGTAGGGGCTCGGAGACAGGAGCGCCTCACCTGGGCACCCATACATGGCCCGAAATAAACTCAGCCATGTTTGTGATGGTTGAGGATGAAATGGTTGATCAGCTTCTCGAAAAGGTGAGAAAAATAGACAACGTAAACCTTGAGGTCGGCATCAGGGCCTTCGTCTGGAACATCGAACGCACGGTGTAAGGTTCAGGGTTACTCCCTTCGGTCGTGAGCTCGCCCCGACAAGGCGGGGCTCGGTTCAGGGTGCAGGGTTTAACTCTGCTGTGTCACGGTAAGACCATATGTCTGTTGCCGTCATAGGAAGGGGTTCCGGTAAATAAAATTCACTTACACCTGAAAAAAAATCAAAAAATACTTGACAAATAATTTTTTACGGTTTATCTTTGACCGAACGTTCAGTCATAAATGTATAATAAAGAATAGAGCAACCGGTGATCGGTGATCGGTAATCGGTAATCGGTAATCGGTAATCGGTAATCGGTAAATAATATAATTATTTGAATATCAGGTGTTATAAATGAAGAACGAAGAACGAAGAACGCACCACACGGCACACGATCCGGACTCGATGAAGCCAATTTTTGAACCGAAGACCACTTGTGGTCTGAGCTCGGCGAAGCCAATCTTGAATTTTGAATATTGAATCGAGGAGCAAACCGAGGCGCAAAGCGACGAGCTCACGACCGAAGGGAGTAACCGACTAGCTCACGACCGAAGGGAGTAAACCAGCAATCAATGCCACGATCTGAGGAAAAATACCGGGAGATAAGGGAAAGCGCCAGGAAGAAAATCATGGATGCGGCACTTGAACTGTTTGCAGGCAATGGGTTCCACTCAACATCCATAAGTGATATAGCCGGCAGGGCAGGCATATCGAAGGGCCTGATGTACAATTATTTCGAGAGTAAGGAGGAGCTGCTCAGGGAGATAATATTTACCGGCTTTGACAGTATAACCTACGGATTTGATCCCGATCGTGACGGTGTGCTGACCAGCGATGAACTGGTGTTTTTCATCAGGGAGTCATTCAGGCTGGTGGAGGCACGTCCCTCCTTCTGGAAGCTCTTTTTTCTCATAATGTACCAGTCGCCTGCCATTGAAATGTTCAGGAAGGAACTCAAAGCTAAGACCGACGGCTATATGAAAATGCTTGTGGCCTGTTTTGCGGGCAGGAAAGCGGATGATCCCGAGGCAGAAGCACTCCTTTTCAGTTCGTTGCTCGACGGGGTATGCATGAATTTCCTCAGTGATCCGGAAAGATTCCCACTGAGGGTTGTGGAGAAGAAGATAATCGAAATGTATTCAAATAATAATCTGAAATGAATAGATTGCATGAGAAGAGGGCATTCTTCATCGTTGCGGCCATCCTGATTAACGCTTCAGCAGCCTCACAGGATGCCACCGAGATCATTAGGAAAGCCGACGAAAGATGGAGCGGTGAGAAGTCGAGCGAAAGCTACATGACCATGACAATTGTCAGGCCCTCTTGGGAACGTACCGTGGAGTTCAAAAACTGGACAATGGGCAGCGACTTTGCAATGACCCTTATAATGTCGCCTGCAAAGGAAAAGGGTCAGGCTTTCCTTAAACGGGGCACCGAGATGTGGAACTGGATGCCATCAATAAGCCGGATGATCAAGCTTCCGCCTTCAATGATGGCCGACGGGTGGATGGGTTCGGACTACACTAATGACGATATTCTCAGGGAATCATCAATTGTAAAGGATTTTACACACATGCTGGCCGGAACTGAAACAATCGAAGGTGCCGAATGCTGGAAGATAGAACTGATACCCCATGAAGATGCGGCCGTGGTATGGGGCAAAATTATCAAGTGGATTAGCAGGGATGAATACAACCAGATGAAATCGGAATATTATGATGAGTATGACTACCTGGTTAAGACAGAGTATTCCTATGACGTCAGGATGATGGATGGGAGACGAATCCCATCCAGGATCGAAATCATACCTGAAGACAAGAAGGACCAGAAAACCATAATTGTACTTGACAATATGAGATTCAACATACCGATAGATGAGTCGTTCTTTTCACAACAGAATATGAGGAGGGTACGGTAAATGGCAAAGGGCATGGAGAAAAGGTATTCGGTGGCCGGCATCCGGCATCCGGCATCCGGTGGCCATTGGCCGGTATTCGGTATTCGGTAAAACCCCGTAGGGGTTGAATATCAATAGAAAAGGGGTATCCCCTCATTTGAGAGCCTCGCAGCGAATTTTTAATACGGAAGGAAAAAGGAAAAAGGAAAAAGGAAAAATGTGAAATGGAAAAGTAAATTATAAAGATTAAAGATATTTTTAATTGTTATTGAATAATTGAAACGGGACTATGGCGAGTTAACGTCCGAAGGGAGTATACGTATAACGAATAACGAATAACGAATAATGAAAAACGAAGAACGAAGAACGAAGAACGAAAAACGAAAAACGAATAACGAATAACGAAAAACGAATAACGAAAAACGAAGAACGAAGAACGAATAACGAATAACGAATAATGAAAAACGAAGAACGAAAAACGAAGAACGAATAACAGCATGGGGCAAACCAGTAACCGGTAACCGGCCTCCGGCATCCGGTAAGTGGCTTACAGTTACAAATGATAAAACACTGTATATGAGTTATCTGAGAATGGCATGGCGCAACCTCTGGCGCAACAAAAGGAGAACGATGATCACCGTCGCCAGCATCTTCTTCGGGGTGTTGCTGGCGACCATAATGGCCTCTATGCAGGATGGCACCTACGGCAACATGATCGATATGATGGTAAGGTTATCGTCGGGTTACCTGCAGGTGCAGTATCCCGATTATGCCGGCGACAAAACAGTAAACAATGTATTCGCCCCGGCTGATGACCTGGTGGAGCGACTTGAGACTTCAGCCAGTGTGACAACTGTTGCAAGCCGGTTTGAGAGCTTTGCCCTGATATCATCGGGGATGAACACAAGAGGCGGAGCAGTGATCGGCTTCGAACCGGCAAAGGACAAAGAGACCTCCAACCTGGGACACTGGGTTTCGGAAGGGTCAATGCTCAATACAGGAGATAAGGGGGTACTTGTAGCCTCAAATATTGCCAGGTACCTCGGTCTGGGCATCAATGATACGATTATACTTATCAGCCAGGGATACAGGGGGGTCACGGCCGCCGGGCAATACCCCATCAAGGGTATCCTTACATTCAGCACCCCCCAGATGAACAACCTGGGTGTATTCATGGATGTGGCCATTGCCCAGGAGCTCTTCTCGGCAGAAGGGATGATTACATCCCTGGTAATAATGACAGACGGGTATGATGCAGTAGCCCCGGCTCTCAGGGAGGTCAATGCTATTGCCGGCGACAGTCTTTCGGTGCTCACCTGGCAGGAACTCAATCCCGAGATCGTTCAGTTCATTGAAAGTGACAAGGCCGGCGGGGTTGTTATGCTCTTTATCCTGTACATCGTAATAGGCTTCGGTATTTTCGGAACCATAATCATGATGCTGGCCGAGAGACGCCGGGAACTTGGCGTGATGGTTGCCGTCGGAATGCACAAGTCGAAACTTGCAACCGTCCTTTTCCTGGAAACGATGCTGATAGGCTTAACCGGTGTTGTGGTCGGTTTCGCGGTAAGCATACCGGTTATTCTGACGCTTGTGGGTAACCCCATTGAACTTCCGGGGGAGGTGAGAGAAGCTTATCTGCAATATGGCTTTGAACCTTTCCTGTTCTTCGGGACAGCCCCATGGATATTTGTAAACCAGGTGGTTACCGTATTTGCCATTACAACGGCTGTTGCTTTCTACCCGGTGGTGAAGATAAGGAAACTCGTTGTGGCAAAGGCCTTGCGTGCTTAGTATAGTTATGAAGATTTGAACCTCACATAAAGAGAAATATGATACTTGCAGTTTCATGGCGCAACATATGGAGGAACCGAACCCGGAGCCTCGTGATAATAGCAGCTATAGCAATCGGCGTTTTCGCCGGGGTATACACCATTGCATTTATGCTTGGATGGGTCAACCAGAGAATTGATGCCGTCATAGGGACAGAGATTTCACACATTCAGCTGCACCAAGCCGATTTTCTGGCCACTCAGGAGGTGCATGACTACATGCCCGATGCTTCGGAGGTTGCCGCTGCACTTTCAGGCAGCGCCGGAGTTAAGGCAGTATCATCAAGAATATTGACCACCTGTATGATTGCGACTGCCGAAACCGGTACCGGCGTGATGCTGACCGGCATCAATCCGGCCCTCGAACGGGAAATAACCAACATTCATGAACTGATAACCGAGGGCAGTTATTTCGAAGAGGAGAGGGCCAACCAGATAGTCATAGGTGAAAAACTTGCCAAAAAGTTGAGAGCAGGTGTGCGGTCGAGGGTGGTAGTAACACTCACCGAAATGGATGGCACCCTCACGGGAGGTGCATTCAGGGTGGCAGGTATCTACCGCTCTGCCAACAGTGCATACGATGAGATGAAGGCTTTTGTGAGAGATACCGACCTGCGTAACCTTATCAAGCTTGAGGAGGGCGCTGCCCACGAGATAGCGGTGCTGATGTCGGAAAACGGAAGCGAGCAGGAATTTGCCGGTATTGTCGGAGGCAGTTATCCCGACCGGTCGGTTATGACCTGGACGCAACTGCTACCCGAGATGGAACTGATGAATGAGAGTATGAACCTCATGATGTACATATTTATAATAATAATATTGCTTGCACTCGGTTTCGGGATAGTGAACACCATGCTGATGGTGGTCCTTGAGCGGGTAAAGGAACTTGGCATGCTTATGGCCGTCGGTATGAACAGGTTGAAGGTGTTTGTCATGATAGTGACAGAAACAGTACTGCTTTGTCTTACAGGCGGGGTTATCGGGATCATCATAGCCGTGGTCCTGACAGCGCTGACTGCCAAAACGGGTATAGACCTCAGCTTCTGGTCGGAGGGACTCAATTCCCTGGGTTTTGATGCTGTGATATATCCCGAGATAGGGTTAAGCCAGTTGCTGGTTGTAGCCTTCCTGGTTGCCCTGACAGGGGTTCTTGCCGCACTATACCCTGCACGCAAGGCGATAAGGTTAAGACCTGCCGAAGCCCTTCGAATTGATATGTAAAACCCGGAAAAACATCCATAAAGATGAAAATACTTGAGATAAAGAAACTGGTGAAGATCTACAATGATTCCGAGATACAGGTTAAGGCTGTTGACGGGATCGATCTGGAATTTGAAAAGGGGGAATTTGTTGCTATCGTTGGTCCGTCAGGCAGCGGCAAGACAACCCTTCTGAACCTGATCGGAGGGCTTGATACGATAACGTCGGGCGAAATAATGATCGACAACACCGACATGGCATCACTTAGTCCGTCGGGGCTCATCGACTTTCGCCTTCGCAACATAGGCTTTGTGTTCCAGGCATATAACCTTATACCTGTTCTTACCGTACGTGAAAACGTTGAGTTTATAATGGAACTGCAGGGGCTTCCGCGTGAGCAGAGGCGACAACGGGCTATGGAGCTGCTTGCTGCCGTGGGGCTGGCGGAGCGAGCTGATAGCCGGCCGTCGAAGATGTCGGGCGGACAGCAACAGAGGGTTGCAGTGGCAAGAGCCCTGGCATCGAAGCCTAAGTTTGTACTGGCTGATGAGCCAACGGCCAATCTTGACTCAAAGTCGACCGCAACATTACTCGACATCATGGAGAAGCTCAACCGGGATGAAAATATTACGTTCATCTTTTCAACCCACGACCAGAGAGTGGTTAATAAGGCACGCAGGGTGATAACCATTGAAGACGGCCATGTAGTATCCGATGCAAGAAAATAGCATGCTATGATGATCAGGAAAACAGCACTGTGGGTCGCCTGTATGACATTAGCCTGCCTTCTGTGGGGGCACAGTGCCGGTGCACAGCCGCAGAGGGAACCCCGTCTGAGCCTCAATGGTTATGTCAAGTACATGAGCTCGGTGATGTTCGATGAATTTGACACTTTCTGGACACTTGACAACCTTCTACACAACCGGCTGAACATCGAATGGCACCCGGGAGAGTCGCTTACCTTCACTGCAGGAATAAGAAACCGCATGATGTACGGTGATTATGTAAAGCTGATTCCAGGGTATGCCGGACTGGTAAGTCGAGATGATGGACTCCTTCACTTTCTCACCGGCAACCTTGTTGACAGCCGGTCGATGATACTGACCACTACATTCGACAGACTGAATTTCGAGTACAGCCTTGGAAAATTTGATATTACCATCGGCAGGCAGCGTATCAACTGGGGCCAGTCATTCGTGTGGAACCCCAACGACATCTTCAACTCATATTCATTCTTTGACTTCGATTATGAAGAACGCCCCGGGAGTGACGGGGTCCGGGTTCGCTTCTACCCCGGTTATACCTCATCGCTTGAAGCTGCTGTCAAGGCAGGCAGGGATAAGAATCTTACCGCTGCCCTGCTCTACAGGTTCAACGCGGGGGGATATGACCTGCAGTT
>JAVEWX010000159.1:0-6527 GCA_034004335.1 Bacteroidales bacterium
CTTCCGATCTTGCTCCCCAAAAACGACGACGTCCGGGAGCTACTGCAGCAATTACAACAGTCTCACTGTTTTTCCCACTGCCAATAGTGACAGATTGTCCGGGATTAAAACCTTCCGCACTTGCAACCAGGATGACTTTCTTTCCTGCGCTTGCGGGAGTTCCGATTGTCGTCCCTCCGGGTGTTCCGACAGCAGCAATAACTGCAGTCTCGCTGTTTTTGCCTTTTCCGATAATTATCTTCTGACCAGGGCTTAAGTCAGCCACACTGGCGACTTTGATATTAGTTGAACTGGCTGCTGCCGGTGCCAGTAGTGTGATACTGGTCTGTATTAAGAAATCTCGGCAATTGAAGTCACTGTCAGCACCGTCCGGATATCGGCCAGCGCTTCTGTCGGGCATGCTGGGAGGCATACCAGGATCCATCCTGAAGCCTCTGCCCATAGAAGGAGAGGTAACATAGCATCCGCTCGCACCGGCTCCCGATTCTGCCTGGTAGCCTTCGGCTGCCCATGGATCGACCAGGCCGCCATAATTAAGACCGTCAACAACAACTCCATTCGCATCACGCAACACCATGCTGCCGGAACCGGGGGAAAGGACGGGGCCGCCAAACCACTGGCCGGGCGCCATAGTTCCATGGTAGCCAGCAGTTGTAACCTTTTCGTCCAGCACCACTGCGTCAATATCATGATTGCCGGCCAGGGGCTGATCAAGCGTGATGACGGAACTGAGTGCCAGTACAGGCTCATTGCTCGAATGGGCAAAGGCAGCAGCCGGCTGGAAACTGATCCCTGTTCCCCTTACACTGAATGGCATGTTGGAAGCATGGTCGAACTTCAACGCTTCAGCCAGGTCGAGTCCCGTACCAGGATCCTCTGTATCCTTCAGGGGACCATTGAAAGTGCTGCGAACGGACTGCGTGCCGACATTCATCACTGTGACAGTCTCTATCCCGTGACCTTCACTGTCAATGTCCAGTCTGATTTTGTCACCGACCGATATATTGGCGACGGAGGATACCTTGATGTTTCTATCGCCGGCTAAGGCGTCCATTGACAGCCAGGCTTGTGTGCCGGGCTTGCCAACATTGGTTATTGTGACCACTTCATACTTTTCAATAGACTGATTAACAGTGGGATATGTCGCACCATAACCGATGGCCATTTTCTGCCCCGCTTCGAAACCAGCTACACTTGTGACAGGAATATTGTCAGAACCTTCAGGGATAGTGATTACGGGTCCGTCGGGAAGGGGCTGCCACACTGTTGTTAAGCCTCTGGGTCCTCCGCGGGGTCCGCCTCCGAATGGTGAAGCTGGTGCCTCAGGCTGAGCAGGTGCGGTTAAACTTACTATCGTACGTTTCTCCATACCTGAACCCGTACCGATTTCAATAACATCTCCGACAGACATACCGTCTGTATTTCTTACATAGATTGTCGACTCACCCTTTTTTGCCGGAACAGCCAGCCCCGAACTGGAGAGGCCCAGAAGATAGAAACCTTTGGCAGCAAGCTTTGTTCCCGACGGAATTTTGATTGATGAAAAGACCGGCATCTGGGTCGCATGTTGGGTGAGAGTCCAGTCTGAAATATCTGCTTCGCTACCTCCGGCGTTATAAAGTTCTATAAATGTATTGGTTGAGTTAGCAGCAGAACCATCGCTTATGCGAAACTCATTAATCTTCACCGGATTGACGTTTCGCACTTTTTCAACAGCTGTTTCCGATTGATTTTTGCCCGAAACGTTGGTCCACGAGGCTGTTCCAACAAGGTCACCGTTGAAGATCTCTGATCCTGAAGTCACATTGAAGGTTGCACTCACACTTGCACCGGGAGCAATCGGTTCAGTGAACTTCTTTGAAGTTTCGGCGGAGCCAGAAACTACAGATTCCCATCCAGCCGGTGTGATTATACTTAGGGTGAGGTCATTAACTGGCGCACCGGTGGTATTTGTGAACTTCACTGAAGTGTTCCGGGATGATTCCGGGGAGAATGTCTGAAGTCCTGACGGAGTGTCGATGAACTCTTCCGGGGCAATGCTCAGGCGCTGCATATCATACTTTGCGGCAACAATATTAGCCTGTATCTTCTGATATGTTTCCAAAGTTGGAAAAGTGCCCGGGGCTGTCATTGCACCCTCGTAGAAAGTGCCCTGTGAGCCGACACTGTTGTCGCCTCCGTTTCCCAGGAGGATGGCTCCCTGCTTGCGCATCGGATCATAACTGTTTCTGTCATTTATAATACGCGGTCCGTCGAACATGACTTTCAGATCGCCCTGCTGTGCGTCGCCGCCCAAAGCTCTCCAATGGTGCGGTTCTCCATCTGCTGTGGCTGTTACAAACCGCCAGGTGATGGAAGGCAGGTCAGGACAATATTTATCGTTTGGTGAAGGATTGACACAACCCACCAGGTTGTTCTCCTGGTCAGTCATGATCCAGGGACCGGGGGTCTGCCCGCGATACCATGCAGTGGCGTTTCCGTAGTAGGTGGTTTCCATCGTACCGTCGCCGTCGTCGCGGCTGTCGGTCTCGGCGTTGCCGTAATCGAAACAGCAGCCTGAGTTATAGTGGTGTCCGTTAATAACCCAGTATTGACCTTCTGCCTGATCGTCGACGGCTGTTCCAACCGGGTCGTCGTCGCGGAGGCCCATGCCCGGTTCGATAAAGATACCGTAAACCTTGTGCCCCATAAGTGTAACCGGGGCCATGTCAGCTATCGGCAGGTTATTAAATCCACCCATGGACGGGCCACTGAATCCTCCGCGCGGTGCCTGCGTGAGATTATTGCCTTTACCTGACTGGTCGTAAAGAATGGTTATCCAGCAATAGGTACCGGCGCAGAATTTATCCTGTGTGGCAGCATCGGCATATCCGCCCGGGTCGCCCTTACCTGACCGGACCACACCTATATCCAGTGTCTTGCCGTCGGACTGGCGCATGACCTGGTATAAGGGACCGTTATACGAAGAATATAATGCACGTGTGCTGCTGTGAGCAGCCACGCACGGATTTCCGGCATCGGCAAGGATATCACATGGACCTTCCGGTCTGGAGGAGGATGAATTGCACCCTGTCCCGGCCAGCAGGATCACCATCATAAGAGTAACAGGCAGTACGAGTGCAAGGGAAACAACGATTAAAAAACGACTTTTCTTTTTCATTTGTTCACAGGTTATTTTACAGGTATATCTTATTTATTAAACAACAAATGTGCATGGTCATACAGCCTGAGGCGCCAGGATTAAAACTCAAAATCTCCGATTTTCTCCGGCTTTTCCGCATTACATAAGTATCCCCGCCAGACTGGCCGAAATATATGATGCCATAGTTCCGCAGATCATCGCCTTGAATCCCAGGCGGGCCAGATCGGCCTTTCGTGAGGGAACCATCGCCCCTATTCCTCCGAGCTGGATTGCTATTGAACTGAAATTTGCAAACCCGCAAAGGGCAAAACTTGCTATAACTATTGACTTCGGACTGAGTGCACCCTGATGTATCATCGGTGCCAGATCGGAATAAGCAACAAACTCATTGATAACCATTTTGGTTCCCATCAATGAACCTACATCGAACGACTCCGCCACCGGAACACCCATAACAATTGCAAAAAGAGAAAAGAAAGCCCCGAATACATCCTTAAGCCGCAGACTGTTTACATCGAGCCCGATAAAATCGAGTGACAGTCCTGTCCATCCAAGGAAGAGGCCGAAATATCCAAGAAGGGCATCTACCAGTGCCACAAGGGCGATGACGCCTATCAGCATGGCAATCACGTTAATCGAAATGGTCATCCCGTCGCTTGCCCCGTGCGAAATAGCATCCATAATATTGGTTTGTTCCTTTTTTACTTCAATCTTCACAACCCCCTTGGTTTCGGATTCCCGGGTTTCGGGGAACACAATTTTTGATATCACCAGTGCCCCCGGCGCCGCCATCAGACTGGCAGCAAGAAGATAAGAAGCAGGAACCCCCATTGAAATATAAACCGCCATTACACCCCCCGCTATGCACGCCATACTTCCGGTCATCGAAGCAAGAAGCTCCGACATTGTCATCCCCGACAGATACGGCCTTATCATTATCTGCGCTTCCACCTGGCCAACAAATGCACTCGCCACATTCGACAGCGCTTCACTTCCGCTCACCCTCATCGCCCAGTGCATGAAACGGGCAAGCACGGCAACAACCCGCTGCATTATCCCTACATGATAGGCCATGGCAACCAGGACACAGACAAAGATAATTGTGGGAAGGAGAGTGAACAGGAATACTCCCCCGCTGACAATCGCAGGAGGTAAAATCTCCGAAACCTTAGTAAGATCACCAAAAACAAAAAGGCCCCCTTCCTGCGAAAAGTCAAGCAGCTTATTGATGACCTTGCCAAGCCATGCAAAGATACTCTGACCAACCGGCACCTTGAGAATAAAAATTGCAAGCGCAAGCTGAAGCAGAAGACCTGTTATAACAAGCCTCAGGTTAATTGCTTTCCTGTTATTCGACCACAGAAATGCCAGTCCGAGAATTATAATGATTCCAATAATACCAGTGAATCGTGACATGCAGGAATGAATTAGTTTAGAGTCTGACTCAAACCTACATTTTTTTTTGATTCAATGTTAACCCTGAGCGGAAAAAGATGCTAAGTGTAAACAGCTATCTGGCCCCTGCGGGGGACTGCCCTGTACAGGATCTTTGCATCAGCCTTTGGCAGTCTGATCTTTATGAAAGGATGATATTCGGGAACCCGGAGCATAGCCATACTCTTCATGTAGCTCCATGTGGTTCTGAACCTGTCCCTGAGGTCAAAAAAGAATAACTGACGCTTGTCGCTTCCAAGCGTGTCAGTAGTTTGATAAACATAAATCCTGATCCCGTTATCCATTTCCAGGATATAATTGACAGGCTCATAATCGGAAGTGTCCGGAATAATATCAGGCTTGAATTCACTGGTATCCTTTGGCGCCATTTTGATCATCAGCGGTTCCTTCTTTATAGTGGCCAGATCGTTTACAATGTTCATCGGTAACGACAGCATCGACGAAATTGCGTATTCATCAGTCCTGCGCAGGATTCCGCTTACCCTGTAACAACTTATCCTGACTGAATGCACGGTAACACCGCTTATTTCAAGGTTCGCGGTGCTGTCGGAAAGATTCAGCGTCATATACACCGAATCCGTTTCAGCCATACTTGTCCTGGCCTGGAGATATGATTTCCCCTTAAGCAACGCCATATAGGATGAATCTCTGTACAACCTTTCATCAATCTTGTTCTCTGAAGATTCTTCGGGACCATACTTGAGCCGGATATCAGCCAGTTTCCTTCCCGGAGCCATCAGCGACATAATCGTGAAGTATACCAGGATCACCGTTACTATCACCCCTGAAACCATAAGCTGGTTCTTTCTTCTTTTCATTCCGGCTTCGTCGTATTTCTCTTCCATAATTCTGCCTTATCTGAAATCAGAAAATATAAACTTTCGAACCAATCGCCAGAGTGTTGTAAATGGCTTTCAGGTCCTCGTCGTTAAGCCTGATACAGCCATGAGTAACGGGCATCCCGAGAAAGCGCTTGTAAAGCGTCCCATGAATCAGGTAACCGTCGCCTATGCTGAGTGCATAGTCGCCAAGCACTCCGTATTCATACCTCGAGTGATGAGTGGCTGACGGAATGGGAAGACCTTCTTCAACAAAGGCCCAGTCGGGCTTTCTCCATACAGGTGATGTGATCTTGCCCTGTATCCGGTATTTTCCCTTAGGAGTCTTAAACACCCAATGCCTTTCACCCTCAGCTTTTAGCATAGTGTAACTTCCCGAACTGCAGAATCCTTCCCTTATCAGCTGTTTGTTCCGGTAAAGAAAGAACCTGTTATCGGTCGTATTTATAACAATGTATGACTGTCCTGATGTATAGGAAGCGTATTTTCTTGAAAGTCTCTGAACATCTCCCGACAGTGCCGATATCTGCTTTTTGTAGTTCTGTTCTTCCTTTAGTTCCGGGTCATTGTCAAGCCCGGGCTTATGTTTTGATAGTGCTTCCTGCATGCCAGGCACACCATAAATCACAAAAGCCGTCAGTAAGAAGAATGATAGTATACCTCCCAGTACCAGGAAAGTTTTTTTTGCCGTCCTGTTGAATCCGGAATCCGCTCCAAACTTTTCCTGAAGCGACCGGAACCAGGCTAAGAAGTCCCCACCCCGGATATCTTCCGGCAGGGTTTTGTTTATATCTGTCCTGTTGTCATCCATAGAATTGTCATTCATGAAGCTTGTCGAGACTGACCGTTGATCCGACTATAGTCACCGGGGTACCCTCCCCGGCGATCCTGAAAACAAGGTCCATTTCTTCATTCGTCAGGGCAATGCATCCTTCCGTCCAGTCGTATCCTCTACCCCCTTCACCGTGGATCTCGATAAGACTTCCTATCCTGGCCGTCTTTGGAAGTGCCCCGCCTGCAACAGCTTTTCTGAACTCTGCCTTGTCGGTCTCATTAGGATAGTCGATGAGAAGTGCCTTGTGTTATTTCGT
>JAVEWX010000160.1:0-6526 GCA_034004335.1 Bacteroidales bacterium
GGCCCTCTTAGCTGCATATTTCTGAACCAGTTTTGCACGCCTCACTTCACGTGCCTTCATTGATTCCTTAGCCATACTGTCTAGTTTTTGTTCGTTTTAAATGGTAATCCGAAATGCTTAAGGAGAGCGAAAGCCTCTTCATCACTCCTTGCATTGGTAACAAAAGTTATCTGTAATCCCATGATCTTCATGATCTTGTCAAGGTCAATCTCGGGAAAAATAATCTGCTCTGTAATTCCGAGGGTATAGTTTCCGCGACCGTCAAGTTTGCTGCTTACACCCTTAAAGTCACGAATACGAGGCAATGAAACAGCTATAAGCCTCTCCAGGAACTCGTACATCCTGTCCTTGCGGAGCGTAACCATTACTCCGATAGGCATGTTCTTCCTGAGCTTGAAGTTTGATATGTCCTTTCTCGAAACCGTCTGAACTGCCCTCTGTCCGGCAATATCAGATATCTCCTTAACAGCCGCTTCCAACAGCTTCTTGTCTGCGATGGACTGACCTAACCCCTGGTTGATAACTATTTTTTCCAACCGGGGCGCCTGCATAACGGTCTTATAACCGAACTCCTTAACGAGTGCAGGGACAATCTCTGTCCTATACTTGGTCTTTAAAGCAGGGGTATACATTACTTGATCTCCTCTCCTGATTTTTTTGAATAACGCACTAACTTGTTCTTGTCATTGAGTCTCCTTCCGATCCTGGTGCCCTTACCCGTAGAGGGATCAACAAGCATCAGGTTTGAGATATGTATGAAGGCCTCCTTCTTTATGATTCCTCCCTGAGGACTCTTGGCATTGGGCTTTGTATGCTTGGAAACAAGATTAACTCCCTCTACAAGGGCCCTTTCCACTGTTCTCCTGACTTCCAGGACGCGACCCTTCTGTCCTTTCGATTCACCGGCAATCACTATTACCGTGTCACCTTTCTTTATATGTAATTTCTTCTGCATTGCTATCTGGCTATTATAACATTATAACACTTCCGGGGCCAGTGATACAATCTTCATGTATTTCTCCCTGAGTTCCCTGGCCACGGGTCCGAAAATTCGTGTTCCCCTTACCTCATCTGTGTTATTGAGAAGAACAACAGCATTATCGTCAAACCTTATGTAAGAGCCATCGGCACGTCTTATCTCCTTCCTGGTCCTTACCACCACGGCCTTGCTTACCTGCCCTTTCTTGGCTTCCCCCGACGGCATTGCACTTTTCACCGTAACGACGATCTTGTCGCCAACAGTGGCGTATCTCTTTCCGGTTCCTCCAAGAACCCTTATACACAGAACCTCCTTGGCTCCTGTATTGTCGGCTACCGTTAATCTGCTTTCCTGCTGAATCATGACTACTTGGCTCTTTCAATTATTTCTACTAATCTCCATCTCTTGTTCCTGCTCAGGGGCCTGGTTTCCATTACGCGTATGGTATCACCTATGTTGCAGCTGTTTTCCTCATCATGCACCATAAGTTTCTTTGTACGGTTGATGAACTTCCCGTACAGCGGGTGCTTGACCTTTCTCTTGATGGCAATTACAACTGATTTGTCCATCAGGTTGCTGACCACAACGCCAATACGCTCTTTTCTTAGATTCCTTTCCATCGGTTCCTCTAGCTGTTTGATTTTGAACTAAATTCTCTCTTGCGCAATTCTGTCTGAATACGGGCAATGTTCTTCCTTGTGAACTTGATCTTCATCGGATTATCAAGAGGAGAGATTGCATGGTTAAGCTTCATCTTCACCAGCATCGATTTTTCATTGTCGAGTCTTTCAAGAAGCTCCTGGGAACTAAGTTCCTTTATTTCTGACATTTTCATCTCTCAATTGTTTTATTCCTGAACGTAATCGTTCCTCACTATAAACTTTGTGGTTATGGGTAACTTCTGGGCTCCAAGGCGCAGAGCCTCCTTAGCCACCTGATAAGGTACACCCTCAGCTTCCAGTATTATCCTTCCCGGTGCCACCGGTACCACAAAACCCTCAGGTGAACCCTTACCCTTACCCATACGGACCTCAGCAGGTTTCTTGGTTATGGGTTTGTCAGGGAAGATTCTGATCCAGAGCTGCCCCTCACGTTTCATATGACGGGTTACGGCCTGACGTGCGGCCTCGATCTGCCTTCCCGTGATCCATGTGGCTTCAAGGGCTTTGATGCCGAATGAACCGAAGGCAAGCTGGTTGCCCCTCTGGGCATTGCCCTTCACCCTGCCCTTCTGGCTCCTCCTGTATTTGGACTTCTTTGGTTGTAACATCGCTCAATGCAATTAAAAAATAATGGTATATGAATAAAGACTATTTCTTGGGCTTCCTTTTGCCTATAGCCTTGGCTTTCTGGTTCTTGGCCCCAATGTTTGGACTAAGATCGCGCTTGCCGTAAACCTCTCCGTTGCAAATCCATACCTTTATACCCAGCAGACCAACCTTGGTAAGCGCCTCCGCCAGGGCATAGTCAATATCTGCACGGAAAGTATGCAGGGGTATACGACCATCCTTGTAGGTCTCATTCCTGGCCATCTCAGCTCCTCCGAGACGTCCGCTGATAACCACCTTGATGCCTTCGGCTCCCATCCTCATTGTAGAGGCAATTGCCATTTTAATGGCCCTGCGGTAGGATATCTTGCCTTCAACCTGCCTAGCTATGTTGTTGGCAACAATGTTTGCATCAAGTTCGGGGCGCTTTACCTCGAATATGTTGATCTGCACATCCTTCTTGGTAATCTTCTTGAGCTCCTCCTTAAGTTTGTCCACCTCCTGGCCGCCCTTGCCAATGATGATGCCCGGACGGGCGGTATTGACCGTAACGGTAATGAGCTTCAGGGTTCTCTCAATGATTATTTTGGAGAGACTGGCCTTGGCCAGCCTGGCATTCAGATACTCCCTTATTTTGGTATCCTCCACAAGCTTGCCTGAAAAATCCCTGCCACCATACCAGTTGGAATCCCAGCCTTTGATGATACCCAAACGGTTACCTATCGGATTTACTTTTTGTCCCATCTATATTATTTTGATACATTTTCAACTTCATTTACCTTACTGTCAATGACCAGGGTAACATGGTTGGACCTTTTCCTGACCCTGTAAGCCCTTCCCTGGGGTGCAGTCTGCAACCTCTTGAGGGTTCTTCCTCCGTCGACTGATGCCTCCCTGACATAAAGATTGCTATCCTCGAGCCTGGAACCCTCATTTTTCATCTGCCAGTTTGAAATTGCCGACAAGAGAAGTTTTTCAACCTTCCTCGAGGCCTCCTTGGGGCTGAACTTAAGCACGTCGAGGGCCCTGTTCACATCCATCCCCTTTATCAAATCGGTTACAAGCCTCATTTTCCTGGGCGATGTAGGACAATCACGCAGGACTGCCCGGTAAGTATCCTTCTTCGCTTCCTTTTTCAGATTGGCTGTATTTCTTTTTCTTGCACCCATTGCTTAGCGATTTTCAATGTTTACGACCCCCTGGTTACTTCTTGCTGCCTGCATGACCCCTGAATATGCGGGTAGGAGCAAATTCTCCCAGTTTATGGCCTACCATGTTCTCGGTTACATACACGGGTATGAACTTGCTCCCGTTGTGTACGGCTATTGTATGGCCAACAAAATCAGGCGATATAACCGACCTCCTTGACCAGGTCTTGATCACGGTCTTCCTGCCGCCCTCATTCATATCCAAAACCCTTTTCTCAAGCTTAAAGTCAATGAAAGGTCCTTTCTTGATAGATCTTGTCATGTTATCTCAATTATTTTTTTCTTCTTTCAATAATGTGCTTGTCGGAATACTTGTTCTTGCTGCGGGTCTTGAAGCCCTTAGCCGGAATTCCCTTTCTTGAACGCGGGTGACCTCCCGAAGCTCTTCCTTCGCCACCCCCCATAGGGTGATCGACAGGATTCATCACTACACCCCTTGTCCTGGGCCTGCGACCGAGCCACCTTGAACGGCCGGCCTTACCCGAAACCTCAAGGTTATGGTCGGGATTGGAAACAGAGCCGATGGTAGCCCTGCATGATACCGGGACCATCCTGGTTTCACCCGAGGGAAGTTTTATTGTAACATGCTTCTTGTCCCTTGCTGCAAGCTGTGCATAGGCACCTGCACTCCTGGCCATGGCTGCTCCCTTGCCCGGCTTAAGCTCAACGTTATGAATTATGGTACCCAGGGGTATCTCACTCATGTATAATGTATTGCCAATATCGGGGGTGGCTTCCCTGCCTGACATTACCTCCTGCCCCACCTTGAGCCCGGCCGGAGCAATAATGTACCTCTTTTCTCCGTCACTGTATACCACAAGAGCTATCCTGGCAGAACGATTGGGATCATACTCTATGCTTTTAACCGTGGCAGAAACACCCTCCTTGTCCCTCTGGAAGTCAATGATGCGATACATCCTCTTGTGACCGCCTCCCTTGTATCTCATAGTCATCTTGCCGCTGGCATTCCTTCCCCCGCTCTTTTTGAGAGGTGAGAGGAGGGATTTCTCCGGCTTCTCCGTGGTTATAGTGTCAAATGCACTTATAACCTTATGTCTCTGTCCTGGTGTTACAGGCTTCAATTTCCTGACTGCCATAATTAATATTATATATTGCTGTAAAAATCAATGGTGTCTCCCTCAACCAGGGTTATTATAGCCTTCTTGACCGTTGCCTTCCTTCCTGACTGGACACCCGATTTGGTATACCTGCTCTTTCGTTTGCCGGCAACAATCATTGTATTGACATCCTCAACCCTTACTCCGTAGAGATCTTCTATCGCCTTCCTGATCTGAAGCTTATTGGCATTCCTGGCAACTATGAAACCATACCGGTTGAACTTGTCTCCCAGTCCGGTCATCTTTTCGGTTACTATCGGTTTTATCAGAATTTCCATCTCCTTATAACTATTCTAGTTTTCAATCGTTGCCTGCAAAGCGTCAACTGCACTCTCAAAAAATACCAGAGTTGATGCCCTCATGATATTGTATGTATTTAATTCTGAGGTGGTTATAATCTCAACTCCCGGCAAATTTCGAGATGACAAATATATGTTTTTATTTTGTTCCGGTAAAACAAACAGCGATTTTTTGTTCAACAGATTGAGATTACCTCCGACCCGTGCCATTTCCCTTGTCTTCGGGGCTTCGAACGAAAAATCCTCAAGGACAACTATGCTGTTGGCCCTGGCCTTGTAGGTGAGGGCTGATTTTCTGGCAAGCAGTTTGACCTTCTTGTTGAGCTTGAACCCATAGAACCGCGGTCGCGGGCCGAAGATGCGGCCTCCGCCCCGGAACTGCGGATTCTTGATGCTTCCGAACCTGGCTGTACCGGTTCCCTTTTGTCTCTTTATTTTCCTCGTACTGCCCGCAATCTCTCCACGCTCTTTCGATTTGTGGGTTCCCTGCCTGTTATTGGCCATGTATTGCTTGGTATCGAGATAAATGGCATGATCATTGGGCTCAATGCCGAAGATTGAATCGCTCAGGCTGACCCTTCTGCCGGTCTCCTTCCCCTCTATATTAATGACTGCTAATTCCATTACTTCGTAATTATTAAGTATCCACCTTTAGGACCAGGTACCGATCCTTTAACTAACATAAGATTGCTCTCGGGTATAAGCTTAATTACCCTGAGGCTTATTGACATTATCCTGTCATTGCCTTTCCTCCCTGCCATACGCATTCCGGGCATTACCCTCGAAGGCCATGATGATGCTCCGAGCGAGCCGGGAGCCCTCCCCCTGTTATGCTGTCCGTGGGTCTGTCCGCCGACGCCTCCAAAGCCGTGCCTTTTAACCACGCCCTGGAAACCCTTGCCCTTTGACCAGCCCCTGACATCAACCCAGCGATCGGGACGGAATAGTTCAACTGTAAGTACGTCGCCTGCATTGTATTCACCCTGTGGGAAACCCGTGAATTCAATAAGCTTCTTTTTCGGGGCTGCGCCAGCCTTGTTGAAATGGCCCATTTCGGCCTTGGTGGAACGCTTTTCCCTCTTATCGTCAAAGCCGAGTTGCAGTGCCGAATAGCCATCCTTATCCACTGTCTTGACCTGTGTGACAACACACGGGCCTGCTTCTATAACCGTTACGGGAATGTTCTTTCCATCTTCGTCAAAGACGGATGTCATTCCCACCTTTTTTCCTATTAATCCCTGCATTGCTTAAATCTTTACCTGTTTCACACTTTGATTTCTACTTCCACGCCACTGGGAAGCTCCAGCTTCATCAGGGCATCGATTGTCTTGGGCGTCGAGCTGTAGATATCCAGCAGCCTCTTGTATGAGGAGAGCTGAAACTGCTCTCTCGACTTCTTGTTCACGAATGTGGAACGGTTAACCGTATATATCCTCTTGTGGGTAGGAAGAGGTATCGGTCCGCTTACGACTGCTCCGGTTGATTTAACGGTCTTGACGATCTTTTCGGCAGACTTGTCAACCAGGTTGTGGTCGTAAGATTTCAGCTTGATTCTGATTTTCTGACTCATCTTTAAAGAATTTTTCCTTTTGTAATTTCAACTATTCTTTTTGCTATTTCTGCAGGCACCTCTTCATAGCGCAGAAACTCCATT
>JAVEWX010000018.1:0-30169 GCA_034004335.1 Bacteroidales bacterium
ATGCAGGGATAAAAAATGGTGACTCAGTACACGATCTCGGCAGCGGCGCCGGAAATGACTGCTTTGTTGCAAGGGCTCTGGTCGGGGATGAGGGTCGTGTTACCGGCCTGGATTTTACAGAGAAAATGATTGAAAAGGCCAGGAACAATGCCTCCAAGCTTGGATTTGAGAATGTTGAGTTTGTTTATGGCGATATTGAAGAGATGCCTTTGGAGAGCGGCGCCTTTGATGTTGTGATTTCCAATTGTGTACTTAATCTGGTACCTGATAAGCGGAAGGCCTTCAGCGAGATATTCAGGGTGTTAAAACCAGGCGGCCACTTCTCAGTCTCTGATGTGGTTATCAGTGGTAACCTGCCCGACAAGCTTAAGGAGGATGCGGAGATGTATGCCGGGTGTGTGTCAGGTGCCGTGCAAATTGAAGATTACCTTGATATGATTCAGGATGCCGGCTTTAAGGATGTTAAGATACAGAAGCAGCGAAATATTGAACTGCCGGAAACACTCCTTGGGAGCTATCTTTCGGATAATGAGATTGAGACCTTCAGAAAGGGAAATACCGGCATATCGTCGATAACTGTAACTGCAGGCAAGTCATAGCGTTTGTTGCCGGGTAATTCTGGAATCAAAAAAATATCAATAGCTATGGGTGAAAAATTTGAAGAAGCAACAATCGGCGAAAAACCGAAGAAGACTATCGGTGTTTTTGAAAAGTACCTTACCCTCTGGGTGGCTTTGGGTATACTGGCCGGAGTCGGACTCGGGCTTATTTTCGGAGATGGCATTGAGGTAATAAGCCGTTGGGAGATAGCGAGGGTAAACATTCCGGTTGCCATACTTATATGGCTTATGATTTATCCTATGATGCTTCAGATTGACTTTACCAGCATTAAGCAGGTTGGAAAGAAGCCCCGCGGTGTGGTTTGGACATTAATCATAAACTGGTTGATAAAGCCCTTTACGATGGCCTTCTTTGCCTGGATATTTTTTGCGAAACTATATTCTGCATGGATCGACCCGGCTCTGGCAGGTGAGTATATTGCCGGTGCCATCATACTCGGGGCAGCACCCTGTACTGCAATGGTTTTCGTATGGTCATATCTTACCAATGGCGATCCGAACTATACCCTGGTTCAGGTATCGGTAAATGACCTTATCATTCTCGTTGCCTTCGCAAACAAGAGAAGATATTGGTTACACTCAACACTTTGACAACCTTAGGTTTTAACGGCCACCGAAATGAAGTTGAAATGGCAGAGAAGGTTATTGCTCTCCGCCCTAAGCCATCCGCTCCCTGCCGGTTAAGCCTCTCGACCGCAGGGAGATTATCAAATCTGATATCTGATATCTGATATCAGATTTCTGATTTCAGGGCTTAATTTTCTCAAACAACGCTGGCAGTATTGTTTGGTAGATCTCTGCTATCTGTGCCTCCGAAGCGCCTATCGGCTTCACAGGAATAAGGTCGATAACCTCCTCAGGCCTCATGCCGTGATCATACATTATCTCGATACCGGCTATCAGTGACTCCCTTATTGACATGGCAGTTTCCTCTTCCGTAAGACCCATTCTCGGTCCGAGTTTTCCAAGTTCATTCCACTGGAACCAGAAATAGGTAGGAAGCATGGCTGATAATATCGCATAGGCTTCAAGCTTTGGTTCAGCAACTTCGAAGGTATGTCCGAGCGGTGTCAGCAGTTCCATTATGGATTTTCTTGATTCAGTGGTACAACCGGGGGCAATTGTAAGAGGATTGTATCCCCTGTTGACATACGATGTGGCATTTGGTATTAGCCTGGCAATATTTTTCGTCGGCAGTCTACCGGCTATCTTTTCGACAGATATTTTAGGCGCCAGCGAAATTACTATGGAATCATCGCTGATATACCCTGCTATCTTGTCGAGGGTTTCCATGATGACAGGGGGGTGCAGGGCTATGAAGACAAAATCTTGACCTGCAACCTGTTTAAGATTATCTGATAATTCAATTGAGGGGAACTCAATTTTGAGTTTTGCGACAGTCTCATCATTGATGTCGTACACAACCACTTTCTCCGGCATTACTTCTCTGTTTTTCCATGCCTTAAGGAAGATCCTTGTTATCCTTCCTCCTCCGATAAATCCTGTTGGTTTCATAAGTGTAAGTTTTTATTTTCGTTCCAAATAACCATTTCGGTAATTGACGAAATATAAATAAAATTATTAAATTGCATTAGCAAATTAAATGTATAGTTGCTGCAGGGACTATAAGTCTCAGGCTGACAAGCATTTGCCTTGAGGAGGAAATTCTAAGAATCAGATAGTAAATCGTACATTGTACATTCTTCAGAATGCTATTCCCCGGGCTTGTACATTCTGCTGTATGACTTCATAAGGTCCTCCCTGTAGAAGGGGACCTCCTTGAATTTACCGAGCGTGTAGTCAAGCGCCTGGTTCATGAAGTAGGGAGAACTGGGATCACCGCTGACACCACCTGCCAGTGAACTCCTTGCAGTTACCTTGTCACCAAACTCCACAACCGCGACGAAGCTGTTTCCGCGGGTCCCGTAAATTCTCTTGGTTCCGGGGAAGGTTGAAGCTCCGAAGGCAGCCAGTGAACCGTAACTTGAGGAGGTAAAGGCCACCGGCAGACTTGGTTCGCTGTCGCTGAACCTGCCGTTGATGTCGCCGGTAAGGCGCTGGAACCTGTTTATCTCTCCCCAGGGTGTCTCCCATGTTCCGAAATCCTCGGTAAGGTTTTCCACGGCCCTGAGCAGGTTATCGACGAGGCGTCTTTCACGTGATACCGGTGCTGCCTGCCTCCCTGCTTCAGCACGTGGCTGACGGCTCTGGGAATTTGAATAGTAATAGGCAAGCGACATTGGCACCGATTCGACCGAATACCTCAGATCCCAGTTGCGAAGCGCTTCAACAGGACCTGCAAGCTTCTCCCTTACTGTCCTGTCGGTTTTGGCTATCACATCATATGCTGCCACAACGGCAGGAATACTTTCCTCAAAACCAGGTAGATATGAGTCATATGCAGCCTCAAGCAGTTTATCAAGGGTGAAATCCTTTTTATCCTTAAGAACCATAACTGCATGAATTCCCCGGGCATTCTCTGAGTCGTAAGCCATATACCTGGGGTAATCCTCCCTTTTGGGACTAAACTCGCCGGCTGCTGTGAATGGTGTTGAATTGCAGTTCTGTATCCATCCGTTAGCCGGGTTCTTAATGATTATCATCTCATCGAGATCATGTAACCCCTGCCAGTCGGTTTCCGGATTGTTGCCATCAACGTTTCCTGCCCAGTCAAAGTCCATATTCCTGCGAGGCATGAAGTTGCCGTGATAATAGACAATATTTCCGTCAGCATCGGCATATACTGTATTGTTTGAGGAATTGGTTTTGAGTTCCATTGTCTTGTTGAATTCCTCAAGGTTTCTGGCCTTTGTGCGCATGTATGACTGTGTAAGGGCATCGATGTGTTCCACCATTAACCTTACAGCCACCCACTTGCCGTCCTGCTCACGTATTACCGGACCGTGATGGGTGAAATATGTCTTTATCTCCCTTACTGACATTTTATCACCATCCCTGTAGGGTATTGAGATTATTTTTTCAATAACAGGTTTCAGTTCGCTGCCGTGCTGATAGTAGTATTTCCCATCCTTTTCTTCAACTGCCACAAGATAGTGGTCGATAACATCCGCGCGGCTTGAGGTATGCATCCATCCGCACCTCTCATTGAATCCCTGGTAAATGAAGAACTGGCCCCAGGTGACAGCTCCGTAAGCATTGAGTCCCTCTTCCGAGGCCATTTTCAGCTCAGGACGGAAATAGAAGGAGGTGTGTGGATTGATTAGCAGCATTGCATTCCCGGAGGCAGTAATAGATGGAGCCAGTGCGAAGCCGTTTGAACCGGTGGGCTCGTCACTGACTGTCTCTTCAGACATTACCTCTGCTTCGTTGCGGGCGGTGTTTGCTTCTCCGTAGAATGATCTCAATTGGGCCGTTGAGATGCTTTCTATATCTCCTCCAATGCTTCCCTCTGTGAATGTAAGGGCCATCCATGGTTCGAAGCGGGTTATTAGTTTGGGCTTCACCTCAGGATGGGTGTTAAGGTAGTAGTTTGCCCCGTCGGCGAATGCGGTCATCAGTTTTTTAAGCCAGGGGGGACTGTCTTCAAATTCCTGTTTTACAATTTCCGGGTCGATGAATAACTTCATCCTCAAGTCGTTGTATATATGACTTGCTCCTTCTACCTCTGCCATCCGGCCGATTGAATTGATGTAGTTGACTTCAACCCTGTTGAAATCGTCTTCGCACTGGGCGTAGATCATTCCGAATACGGCATCGGCATCGGTTTTGCCGTACACGTGTGCAACGCCCCAGTTGTCGCGGATAATTGTGACATTTTTCGAATATTTGTTCCAGCGGGCATTTTCATTCTGGCTGCATGATCCGGCAACGAGTACCAGAACCGACAGCAGGGCAATAAATCTGATGTTGTGAAAGGGTTTCATAGACAGCTATTTTTTAATCCAGGTTTATTAGTATGCTTTTTCTCAAAGTTAAGTCATATTTTTTAAAAGCAGGGGGAGGTAAGGTGTGTACCTGCTGTAAAACAGTAATAACAAGACTTTCATGCTAATCTACGGATACAGGGCAGTTGAATAAAACATGGTCATCCAGGAAAATATTTCAGCGATAGTCATATTACTCGTCTGAACCTGGTAGGGATATTCGAAACGAACCTCATCTCCTTCCCCGTAACAGGATGAATGAATGCAAGAACACTGGCATGAAGCGCAAGCCTTCCGATGGGGTTTCCCGAAGCGCCGTATTTTTTGTCGCCGGCTATGCTGTGACCCATCTCCTGCATGTGAACCCTTATCTGGTTTTTCCTGCCTGTTTCAAGCCTGATCTCAAGGAGTGAATAGCAGGGGTTGCTCTTAATGACACGGTAATGGGTGATTGCCATGTCTCCCTTCTCAGGATTTTGGGTGGTATGCATCATCATTGCCTTGCTCTCGTATATATATGAGCGGATTGTACCTTCAGGCTCTTCGACCTTGCCTTCCACGACAGCCATGTATGTTCGTTCGAGGATGTTGTTCTTCCATTTCCTCTGAAGTTGAGACTGTATCTCCTCACTCTTTGCGAACATCATCACACCCGATGTGTCGCGGTCGAGTCTGTGAACCACAAAGATCCTTGATGAGGGATCCTGCTGCTTCACGAAGGAACTAAGGATACTGTATGCAGTCTCGCTGCCATCGTTTTCAGCGGCTACTGACAACAATCCGTGGAATTTATCTACAACTATCAGGTAATCATCCTGGTACAGAATCCGGAGGTTGCGGTTCAGCTGTCCATGGGAGGCAGGGTTCCATCGTATCACCACATTGTCTCCGGCGTTTAACAGATGGTTGAACTGTGATACCTGTCTCCCGTTGATCCATACCTGCTTTTTCCTGAGCAGCGATTTAATGTTGTCGCGGCTTTTGTCCCTGAGATTTTCTGTCAGGAATTTCATCAGTTCTGCAGGAGTGCTGACCTCAAGGCGGGTATCTTCCTTATGGTGGCGGGTGGAGTTCATGTATATCGCTTAGCGGTGTAAAGGTAGCAAAAAGAGCAGGCTCTTAACGGGTATTGCCGGTCTGAAAATACAAAACCCGCTGTGCGCGGGTTTTGATTACCAACTTCGTTGGTGATCCCTTGAGGGAGATTTTCAAACCACCAGATGAATCATTGAGGGATTATCGGGATTACCAACTTCGTTGGTGATCCCTTGAGGGAGATTTTCAAACCACCAGATGAATCATTGAGGGATTATCGGGATTACCAACTTCGTTGGTGATCCCTTGAGGGAGATGCTCAAAACCACCAGATGAACCATTGAGGGATTATCGGGATTACCAACTTCGTTGGTGATCCCTTGAGAAATATTTTCAAACCACCAGATGAACCATTGAGGGATTATCGGGATTACCAACTTCGTTGGTGATCCCTTGAGGGAGATGCTCAAAACCACTTGCAGACTAATGCCTCCGGCATTGATTTTCACCCCGTCAAACCCTTTTAAGAGCAGGCTCTTAACGGGTATTTGCCGGTCTGAAAATACAAAACCCGCTGTGCGCGGGTTTTATCTGCAAGTGGTTTTGGCGGAGAAAGAGGGATTCGAACCCCCGGTCCAGTCACCCGGACAACGGTTTTCAAGACCGCCGCATTCGACCACTCTGCCATTTCTCCGCCGCAAAGATAACAAAATTCTCTTTTTTTGGATTTAGCCGAAAAAATTAATTAAATAGCAGATATACAATACATTAGAGCAAATTAATCTAAGTACTTCCGGATTTGTCTGGGAAATACAGCTGATTGGCACAACTATTGAGAGGTATCGGAGTTTTATCCTGAAAAAGGTCGTTAGTGTAAAAAAAGCGATCCTTTAACCAAAAAAGTGCGCATTTTGTGTAAAAATGGGAAGAAAAGTTTGCCAGTGAGTTAAAAAAAAATAAATTTGTATTTAAATAGAACGTTAGGTCTAACCTTAAAAATTGCTTTACCATGACAAAAAAGGAGTTAATCAATGCCATTGCTGCTGACGCAGGATTATCAATCAAAGATGCCAACAAGGCTCTCAACGCTTTTGTAGGCGCTTTCGGAAAAGCTATGAAGAAGGGTTCAAGAATCCAGCTCCCCAATATGGGAACTTTCAAGGTTGACAAGAGAAGTGCAAGGGTTGTCCGCAATCCTCGTACAGGTGCCAAACTGAATGTACCAGCCAAGAAAGTTGTTAAATTCAAGGCTGCTCCCTCATTGTCAAAAGGACTCTGATCTCCTTCCGAAAAGATTGTCTGTAGCCCCGCCTGAGCGGGGCTTTTTTTTGAGATAATCACAAATTGATGGATCATTGCTTCGCCGAGACCATTTTTTTAGTATTTTTGATTTGAGTTGACCCAGATCGAATCGAAGCGAATGAATTGTATTATTGTAGATGACGACCTGCTTAGCTGTAAGGTAATTGAAGGGTATGTCAGAAAATCGGGTTCATTGAACCTGGTTGGTATCTACAGTGATTCCATATCAGCCAGGAATGTCCTTCTGAAGAACAGGGAAATCGATCTGATCTTCCTGGATATTCAGATGCCTGAGATGGATGGTTTTGATTTTATTGCCAGCCTTAGCAACCCACCTAATATAATAATTATATCGTCCGATGACAGGCATGCTATCAGGGCCTTTGACCTGAATGCCGTCGACTACCTCCTGAAACCTGTCACTTACGGCAGATTCTGTAAGGCAATAGAAAAGACCAGAAGCTATTTCAGTCGGAGGGAGGTGAGAGAGAATTCAGGGGACAAAGAAATCTTCATCAAGAAAGGACCAACACTCGAGAAACTAAAATTCAGGGACATTTTATACATTGAGGCTCTCGAGAACTATGTCACCCTTGCAACTGCTGATGAGAAATTCATTATTCACTTTACCATGAAGGCAATCGAAAATCAGCTGCCTGAAGATTTGTTTATCAGGGTGCATCGATCCTATATAGTTAATAAGATGATGATACAGATCATCAGGGAGAATTCCCTGGATCTTAAAGTAGGGAAGGAGATCAGGAGCATCCCTCTCGGTAAATCCTATCGCGATAGCCTGCTTGGCGATATCAATGTGATGGCGAAGTAATCAGCCGGCAATGTATTCATACAAAGAGTTTTTTCTCAGATACCTCGGGCAGACCTCGCCTGAGCCACTGTTGATCCAGGTGGAAAGAGCTGAAGGGGTCTTCCTTTATGGTCCTGCGGGTGAAAGGTACCTTGACCTGGTCTCCGGAGTTTCGGTAAGCAATACAGGGCACGCAAATCCCAGAATTATTGATGCGGTAAGGAGACAGGCGGAGGCATACCTTCATATAATGGTATATGGTGAGTTTATCCAGTCACCTCAGGTAAGATATGCCGAATTGCTTGTTTCCCTCCTGCCGGAAAACCTGAACTGCATCTATTTTGTCAATTCCGGAAGTGAGGCAGTGGAGGGTGCCATTAAACTCACAAGGCGCCATACAGGCAGAACGGAGGTGGTTTATTTCAGCAATGCTTACCATGGCAGTACTTATGGTGCCCTCAGTGTCCAGGGAAGTGATCTCTTCAGATCGGCATTCGGACCTTTGCTCCCGGATACTGTCATGGCCGGTTTCAACGACAGGTCTGTTGCCGGCATGATCACGGAAAAAACCGCAGGAGTTATTGTTGAACCCATACAGGCAGAAGCCGGGGTTATCCTTCCGGATCCCGGATTCCTGCAACTACTGAGGGAAAGATGTGATGAGACCGGAGCATTGCTTATTTTCGATGAGTGTCAGACCGGGTTTGGCAGAACCGGAACCATGTTTGCCATGGAAAGATATGAGGTGGTCCCTGATATACTGATACTTGCCAAGGCTCTTGGGGGAGGCATGCCCCTGGGATCGTTCATTGCCTCAGGTAGCATCATGAAATCGCTGTCATTTAATCCGGCACTCGGACATATTACAACTTTCGGGGGGCATCCCGTTTGTTGTGCTGCAGGAATGGCTTCTCTTCAGACGCTGATGGAAGAGGAACTGGTTGCCGGAGTCGTTTCAAAGGGTCAGAGGTTTCGAAGCAGACTAAGGCATGATCTCATCACCGAGGTCAGGGGCGAGGGATTGCTGCTGGCTGTCAGACTGAGAGATGCCGGAAAGGCAAGGTATGTGGTATCAAATGCGCCCCGATACGGATTTGTTACCGATTATTTTCTGTTTTGTCCCGACTCATTCAGGATCGCACCGCCGCTTTCCATTACAAATGATGAGATTGACGAGGCCTGCAACATGATAATTCAGTTACTTGATGAGGCTGTAAAAGCCTGAAAGACTTTTATTAAATTTGTACCTGACATTCTGAGATATGGTTAACCCTGAGTATACGTACCTGTTTTGCCTCGATGAGAAAAAAAGCTACTCCGTTGAGGTGAGGAGAAGGTTCAATGATTCTACCCGCTATGAGGTGCTGGTGAGCCAGAGCAGGCATGAACTCCTGAACCTGGTGAAACAGTACCGTCAGGCAAGGGGACTTAAGGTTGCATTGCTTCCATTCGCTGACACCAGTGACCAGAATGAACCGGTAAAAACCATAGCAGCTGAGATAGAGATGGTCGTGCCCGATATAGTCATAATCCTGCTGGTTTCGGGGGAGGTCCCGGAGGAACTGGTTGCAAAATCGGGGATAAATGCCTATTCATGGGTTCCGGCCACCAACAATTCCGTGCTGCGCATTCATAATTCTGTCAAGAAGCTCATTAGTGAGGAGAATCTGACCAGGAAAATCATAAGGAAGAGGAGGGTGCTCGGATTGCTGATGGCCTCAGTTATTGCAGTACTGTTGCTGCTGCTCTATTCCAGGTTCCGGTTCCCGCAATATTTTTAGCAGCAGTTCCCTGACGGTGACTATTTGTCAGTATGACAGCTATGGCATGACCTTTGAAAATGCCGGTTGTCCGATTGTTTAACCATTTAACTATACCGATTATGCAAACAGGTAAGATAGGAGTCACAACAGAGAACATTTTCCCCATCATCAAGAAGTTTTTGTATTCCGACCATGAGATTTTTCTCAGGGAGATGATATCAAATGCCGTGGATGCCACCCAGAAACTCAGGACGTTATCTACTGCCGGCGATTATAAGGGTGATGTCGATAACCTGAAGATATGGGTATCGGTTGACAGGAAAAAGAAGACAATCACCATATCAGACAACGGATTGGGCATGACGGCTGAGGAACTCGATAAGTACCTGAACCAGATTGCGTTCTCCAGCGCCAACGATTTTCTTGACAGGTATAAGGATCAGGCCAATGCCATTATTGGTCATTTCGGACTCGGTTTTTATTCAGCCTTCATGGTATCCGACAGGGTAGAAGTTATTACAAGGTCATGGCAACCCGGTGCAGAAGCTGTCAGGTGGACCTGTGACGGGAGTCCTGAATATACGATTGAACCGGCTGATCGGCCTGAGGCTGGAACCGACGTAATATTGCACATTGACAAGGACTCGAAGGAATTTCTTGAGGAGTCGCGTATCGAATCACTGCTCAGGAAATATTGTAAGTTTTTGCCCATTGAGATTGTTTTCGGTAAGGAGAAGGAGTGGAAGGAGGGCAAGTATACCGACACTGAAAGGGATAAGATTGTCAACAATACCAGGCCGGCGTGGACCATCAAGCCGTCAGAGCTGAAGGATGAAGATTACACCAGGTTTTACAGGGAGCTGTATCCTGCCGGTGATGAACCGTTGTTCCACATCCATCTGAATGTTGATTATCCTTTCAAGCTCACCGGTATACTGTACTTCCCCAGGATAAAAAGCAATTTCGAAATCCAGAAAAACAAGATTCAGCTCTACTGCAACCAGGTTTATGTAACTGATTCAGTGGAAGGTATTGTTCCTGAGTTTCTTACACTGCTTCATGGTGTGATTGACTCACCCGACATACCACTGAACGTTTCAAGGAGCTACCTGCAGAGCGACTCCAATGTTAAAAAAATATCAGCACATATAACCAAAAAGGTAGCCGACAGGCTCTCATCAATATTCAAGCAGAACAGGGAGGAATTTGAGAAGAAGTGGGATGACCTGAAGCTGTTCATTGAATACGGAATGATCACTGAGGAGAAATTCTATGAAAAGGTCTCGAAGTTTGCATTGCTGAAGAACAGTGATGACAAATACTTTACCTATGAAGAATATGAAGCGCTGATCAGGGAGGCTCAGACTGACCGTAACAAGAATCTTATCTACCTGTATGCTACCGACAAGCTGGGTCAGTACAGTTACATTGAGAAGGCGAAGGCGAGAGGTTATGATGTGTTGCTGATGGATGGGCAGCTTGACACTCATCTACTGAATCATCTTGAGATGAAGTTCAAGGATTCAAGGTTCGTAAGGGTTGACTCTGATGTTCCGGAGAAGCTGATTATGAAGGAGGAGCAGAAGAGCTCAAGAATAGGAGAGGAACAACAGAATGCCCTCAGACATGTCTTGGCGGGGAGGCTGAAGGGCAGGGATCATTTTTCCGTCACCTTTGAGCCCATGGATGAGAATGACAGTCCGATGGTAATAACCCAGTCTGAATTCATGAGGAGAATGAAGGATATGTCTCAACTGGGAGGCGGAATGGGATTCTACGGAGATCTGCCCGACAGCTACAACCTTGTGGTGAATAGCAACCATTCGCAGGTAGTTAAGCTTTCAGAAGATGTTGAGAGGGAAATGGGTGACCAGATGAAGACAATTCGCACCGAGATAAGGGAGCTTAACGAGCAGGTTGATTTCCTGGAGAAGGAGCATGGGAAGAGGAAAGCTGATGAGATCAGCCAGGCTGAAAAGGATGATCTCTCCGAACTACGCCGGAAGCTGACGGATGCCGAGACCAGATTCTCAGACAGAATGAAGGAGTGGGGTGAGGGTAACAATCAAGCGAAGCAGCTTATTGACCTGGCGCTCCTGGCAAACAATATGCTAAAGGGAGAGGAACTGAGCGCTTTTATAAGAAGAAGCGTGGAGTTGCTGTGACTCCCCGCATAAGGGCATTAAACAGGGTGACCCGGAACAATCCGGAGTCCTTCATTTTTACAGGGAAATAAGGCTACAGGAGTCTGGCAATTTCTGCCTTGACGAACTCTATTGCTACCTGTGTCGGTTCCTTTTCAAGTTCCATCACCTTTTCCAGGAGGGTCCGGCTGAGATCGACCGATGTGGCAGATTCCGGAATTGCCTCGGCGATGCTGTTTATGATCTTGATGGTATTCGACCTTGCATTCTTGATGACCTCCCAGGCCTGTGGTGTCATATATATCTGCTGTGACAAATTGTGTTCAAATTCAGATCTGATGGTTGTCAGCAGTGTGGAATGAAGCTGACCGGCAGTCATGCCCTGCCGGTTTACCCTAACAAGGAGGGATTCCATGCTTATCCGCTCAAGGAACATGATTATTCTCTCGTATGCCTGCAGCCTTACCGGCAGTACCGTACGGCTGTTCATCAGTACTATTTCGTTTCGCCTGCGGTCCTGATCGTTCTTAATCATTTTGCTGATCAGCACCCATGCAGTAATGAGCACCAGTCCTGACGGAACCAGTATTTTCAGCAAATCATATATAATTTCCATTGACGGTTCTTTTAATGATATTACAAACCTACAATAATTTAAGGTGTATTTCAAATACCCCTGTATCTGAAAATAAAAGGCAGCAGGCCAGGGTTCCGGAAAGATTAACCCCAGGTGGCTTTTTTCATTTTCTAATTCGGATAAACTTGTTAAATTTGACGTTTCCGGAAAAAGAAACCCTACCAGTAAAAACGCTATGGAATATCTATCGAACAGAATCAAGTCGCTGTCTGTATCACAGACTTTGGCTATGTCACAGAAGAGTCGTGATCTCAAGGCCAGGGGAGTGGATGTAATAAACCTGAGCCTTGGCGAGCCCGACTTCAACACACCAGAAGACATAAAGGAAGCAGCCAAGAAGGCTATCGACGACAATTATTCATTTTACCCTCCTGTTCCGGGATATGCAGATCTTCGTGAAGCGATATCGGAGAAGTTCAGGGTTGAGAACGGCCTGACCTACAGCACAGATCAGATAATTGTATCAGCCGGTGGCAAGCATTCCCTGATTAATGTTGTTCTCTCAATTGTCAATCCGGGAGATGAGGTCATATTACTTGCACCCTATTGGGTCAGTTACTGGGATCACATCATTCTTGCAGAAGGCAAGCCGGTTGTCATCAATACCAGGATTGAGAATGACTTCAAGGCAAGCGCGGAGGAGATAGAGGCTGCCATAACGCCACGCACGAGGCTCATAATATTCAATTCTCCAAGCAATCCGACGGGAATGGTTTACACCCGCGAGGAGATGGAAAAGATAGCCAGGGTGGTTGAAAGGCATGAGGGACTCTTCATTATTTCGGATGAGATATATGAGCACATCACCTTTGTTGGTGAGCATGTCAGTTTGGCCTCCTTCGATTTCATCTATGACAGGGTGATTACCGTAAACGGCGTTTCGAAAGGTTATGCCATGACAGGATGGAGGATAGGTTACATCGGCGCACCGCTCTGGATTGCAAAAGCCTGCAACAAGCTGCAGGGCCAGTTCACCTCGGGTGTCTCTTCGATTGCACAGCGTGCCGCTCTGGCTGCCTTAAGGTCAAAGTCGGGTGCACGCGAAAAGATGAAGGAGGCTTTTCAGAGAAGAAGGGATCTGATATGTTCACTGCTTGAAGATGTTAAGGGACTGAAACTCAGAGTCCCCCAGGGTGCCTTCTATGTTATGCCCGATATCTCTTCCTATCTCGGCAAAAAGTTTGGTGACAAGAGCATTACTACTTCAGATGACCTGGCACTCTATCTTCTGGAAGTAGCACATGTTGCGACGGTTGCCGGTTCAGCCTTCGGTTCGCCCGAGTGCCTGAGGATTTCCTATGCAGCTTCTGATGAGAATATAACTGAGGCAGTGAGAAGGATAAAAAGAGCATTGTCCGACCTTATATAGGGAATGGGCAGATTACGTTAAGCATTTCGGTAAAACTGGCACATCAGTACCTGTCAGAAGAGAAGACCTCCCCCGGGGGTTTTCTCTTTTTTTCACGATGTTCTTTTGATGAATATCCAACAGCAACTATCAGCTCGATCCTCCTGCCTGAGGGCACGGCCAGGATTTTCCTTACCAATTTCTCGTTGAACCAGCCCATAATGCAGGAACCAAGGCCTTCGGCACAGGCCTGGAGGGTAATGAACGCAGCAGCAATTCCAATATCCATGAGCGAATAATCCTTATCCTTGACCCTGCCGCCCACACGTGAAGAAAGGTTTGGTTTCTCCCTGACTATTACGATCAGCACAAGGGCCTGGGTGACGAAGGTATTCATCCCCAGGGCTTTGGCCGAAGCGGCCTCTGCAACCCGCGATCTGGTTTCAGGGTCGGTAACAACAATGAACTTCCATGGCTGCGCATTGCATGCCGAAGGGGCGAGGCGGGCGGCCTCGAGGATTCTGTCAATCTTATCCTGTTCTACGGGCTCCGTGGTATAACCGCGGTCGCTCTGACGCCTGCGGATCAGATCCAGCAAAGAGTGTCCATCAGCCTTCATGATCGGGTGCCAAAAGGTCATCTGATCAATAGTTTTCCGCCATCAGTTCAAAGTAGCTCTCAGGGTGGAGGCAGGCAGGGCAGTTTTTCAGCGGTTTTGTCCCGAAGTGAATATAGCCGCACTTACGGCAATACCAGAAGACCTTCTCTTCGCGCTGGAAAACCTTATTGCCCATCACATTGCTGAGTAACTTCCTGTATCTCTCCTCGTGATTCTTCTCTGCGGCTGCAATCGCCTTGAAAGCGGTTGAAATATTCCTGAACCCCTCTTCTTCGGCTACTTTCGCGAATTCAGGATACAGGTGCTCCCACTCTTCATTTTCGCCCTCGGCAGCATGAAGGAGGTTGTCGGCTGTGGTCCCCGTTTTCCCTGCAGGGTAGGAGGCTGTTATTTCAACCATGCCGCCCTCAAGAAAGTTGAAGAACCTCTTGGCGTGCTGTTTCTCCTGGGCAGCGGTCTCCATGAAGATGGCGGCAATCTGTTCGTAGCCCTCTTCACGTGCCACTTTGGCAGCAAATTCATATCTGTTGGTTGCCTGTGATTCTCCTGCAAATGCTTTCAGCAGGTTCTTTTCGGTGCGTGTACCCCTGATGTTCTTTTCCATATTTGCTTTGTTTTTGAGATAATTGTCTTTTTACTGTACTGATTTGTGTGACCCTTCTAAAATAACATTTTTTGGTATCTTTATGAAGGTTTTTATCCGATAAAGATGCGCATTCAAGTTATTGGTTTCACTTAATTAAAACGACTGTTATGATACCACTGTTTGTTGTTCTGGGAATAGTCTTTCTCCTTGCCATGTATGCCATATTGGCCTATAACAGGCTGGTTAAAATGAGAAACAGCAGGGAGCAATCCTTTGCAGACATAGACGTTCAGCTAAAGCAAAGGCATGACCTGATACCTCAGCTGGTTGAGGCTGTTAAGGGATATATGAAGCATGAAAGGGAAATACTGACTGAGATTACTGCAGCCAGGGCCGGAGCCATGAATGCACGGACTATTGACGAAAAGATATCGGCGGAGAACCGGCTTTCAGGGGCTTTGGCAGGACTCAGGGTAGCCGTTGAAGCCTATCCCGATCTTAAAGCCAATCAGAATTTTCTCAATCTCCAGGAGGAGATTTCTGACGTTGAGAACAAGCTGGCAGCTGCCAGGAGGTTCTTCAATTCGGCAACGAAGGAGCTCAACAATGCAATTGAGGTTTTTCCTGCCAACATCATTGCCGGAATGTTCGGCTTCAGGAGGGAGCAGATGTTTGACCTGGGTACCGAGCAGAGGGTGATACTCGACCAGCCTCCAAAGGTCTCTTTTGAGTGATTGACATAGTAGGATGAAATACATAGGTTTGCAGACTCAAATCTGGAACAACAACGCCAGATCGGTGTTGCTTCTGGTTATGTTTCCCCTCGTCCTTTTCGGGCTTGCGTGGATTTTCCTGTGGTTTGCGACCGGCATTGAGTACAGGACTCCTGCCGGGGTCACCAGTCATTTTATTTCGGTTGCCCCGTGGATAGGCGCGGGTGTAGCCTTATGGTTTCTGATAGCATGGTTCTCACATACCCGCATGATAAATGCTGCGACAGGCTCACGATCACTGGAGAGAAAGGAGAACAAGAGGGTGTACAACCTGGTTGAGAACCTTGCGATTGCAGCAGGGATGAAGATGCCGAAGATTAATGTGATAGAGGATGACTCACTCAACGCATTTGCCAGCGGAATAAACGACAATACATTCACCGTCTCCCTTTCCAGGGGAATTATTGACAAACTCGATGACGAGGAACTGGAGGGTGTCATAGCTCATGAACTCACACATATCAGGAACCGTGATGTACGGTTACTGATAGTTTCAGTCATCTTCGTCGGGATATTTGCCTTCATTGCAGAGGCTTTGCTGCGCTCGGTCAGATTTGGTGCCATGGGTGGAGGCAGGAGGAGAGGAGGTGGAAGCAACGGCGGGGGGATCATATTGGCTCTGATACTTGCCCTGGTTGGTTACCTTATTGCTTCATTGTTCAGGTTCGCCATCTCCAGGAACAGGGAATATATGGCAGACGCAGGCGCAGCAATGCTTACGAAGAGACCACTGGCCCTGGCCAGCGCGTTGAGGAAGGTGTCGGGAGATCCCACCATAGAGGCTGTGAAACGCAAGGATGTGGCACAGATGTTTATCGAGAACCCGCAGCTGGAAAAGAGGGGAGGAGGATTCTCTGTCAGTAATCTGTTTGCCACACACCCCCCCATAAAGACAAGGATACAAATACTCGAGCAGGTTTAGGGAGCCACAGTCGCTCCCTGCCAGCTCATTAAGTTGAATTGTGGCTGTTCTGCCGGGGGTACTTAACTCATCTCTTCTTTCCTATGAATCTCTTTTCCTCACCGTGCATCAGTCTGACAATGTTCTTCTGATGAGTTGCAATTATCGCAATGGCAATTAGTATTGAGAAATACCTGAAGAGGAGGGAAGGGGTGTTGAGGAGTGCAAAGACCAGGACAGGAAAACCGATTCCTGCAGCTATTGATGACAGGCTGACATATCCTGAAGCGAGCAGTACAGCCAGGAAGATGCCGAGGCATAACAGAGTCACCACCGGACTCAATGCCAGGAGAAAACCGAAGGTTGTGGCCACACCTTTGCCGCCCCTGAAGCCGGCAAAAACAGGAAATATGTGACCGACGATGGCTACAAGGCCGGCAAGCATCTGGTAATTGAGAATAGTCGAATCGCTTATTCCCTCAGGGGCAAAAAAGAGAGGCAGCGACGCTGCGAACCACCCCTTGAAAATGTCGATGATTAGCACCGGTATCCCGGTTTTCCATCCAAGTACCCTGATCGTATTTGTAGCCCCTGCATTCCCGCTTCCATGTTCCCGTACATCGATGCCGTGGAATAATTTGCCAGCCCACACGGATGTGGGTATCGATCCTGCAAGATAGGCTGCAAGACCGATCAGGATAATCTGGAGAACACTCATCTCAATCAGATTTTAGGACCTGCATGAATAAGGTCCCTGGTTTCGGGATTGGATGTAAACTTACTGAAGTTATCAATGAATTTCTTTCCCAGGTTAAGGGCAGCTTCATGCCATTTTCCCGGTGTTTCCCAGGCAGAGCGCGGATCGGGCAGGGAGGGATTGACCCCTTCAATTTCCATGGGTATCGACAGGTTGAACACAGGAAGGGTTGTGTAACTTACATCTTCGAGAGTTCCGTTCAGTATGGCATTGATAATCTTCCTGGTTGACGGGAGATCAATACGTTTGCCAACTCCATAGGCACCGCCCATCCATCCGGTATTCACAAGCCATGCATCGGCTCCCTGCATCTCCATCTTACGTGTCAGCTCCTTGGCGTAGATGATAGGGTCGAGCAGAAGGAATGCCGCTCCGAAGCAGGCTGAGAAGGAGGGGACCGGCTCCTTGATGCCTCTCTCGGTACCCGCAACCTTGGCAGTATAACCGCTCAGGAAGTAATACATGGTTTGTTCCTTTGTGAGCCGGGCAACAGGAGGCAGGACCCCGAAGGCATCAGCAGTAAGGAAGATCACACGGTTGGCATGGCCGGCCTTGGATACCGGTTTGATGATGTTGTTGATGTGATAAATGGGATATGAGACCCTGGTGTTCTCAGTCTTGCTTGCGTCGTTGAAGTCAATGGTTCTGTCCTCCCTTATCACCAGGTTTTCGAGCAGGGCATCGCGTCTGATTGCGTTATAAATATCGGGTTCATTTTCCTTGCTGAGGTTAATGCATTTTGCATAGCAGCCTCCCTCAAAGTTGAATATACCATCATCATCCCAGCCATGCTCATCATCTCCTATCAGCGCCCTGTCGGGGTCGGTGGAAAGAGTTGTCTTGCCGGTTCCCGACAGGCCAAAGAATATTGCCACGTCGCCTTTCTTTCCAACATTGGCAGAGCAATGCATTGCTGCAATGCCCTTAAGCGGCAGGTAATAGTTCATTATTGAAAATATGCCCTTCTTCATCTCCCCGCCATACCAGCTGCCGCCTATTACGGCCATTCTTTCCTTCAGGTTGAAGAAAACGAAATTCTCGGAATGCAGCTCCTGCTTCTGCCAGTCGGGATTAATTGTCTTGGAGGCAGTTAGTACGACAAATGTGGGTTTGAAGTTTCTGAGTTCTTCCGGTTCAGGCCTTATGAACATGTTCTTCACGAAGTGAGCCTGCCAGGCGACTTCAAGAATGAACCTGACACTCAGCCTGGTGTTTTTGTTGGCCCCGGAGTAACAGTCAACGACGTACAGCTTCTTCCCCGAGAGTTGTCTGGCGGCCAGCTTCCTGCAGTGCTCCCATACTTCCCATGTTATGGGTTTGTTATCGGATGTTGGCGCCTTTTCAGATTTCCACCAGACAGTGTCCTCCGACACCTCATCCCTGACAATGTACTTGTCCTTGGGGCTTCGTCCCGTGAATACCCCGGTATCGACAGCTACGGCACCGGTTGTTGTGACTATCCCCTTTTCAAGGCCTGTAAGGTTGGGATCTGTCTCCTCACTGAACAACAGGTCATAGGAAGGATTGTATATTATTTCCTCTACCTGGGTTATGCCATATCCGGCCAGATCGTTTGCTGTTATCATGGTAATATGTTTAGGTTAAACTACAATGGTTGACAAAGATAAAAAATATTTATCCATGCAGCAATAAATAAGGCATATAACGGTTGTAAAACATCTGATGGTTTAAAAGAAAACCGCCCCAATTTTCAGGTTGAGGCGGTTTCTTTGTTTCGTCTGCTTATCTCTGTTCAGCCTATTTACTGGCCTTTATTGCTGCGTGGGCAGCCGCGAGGCGGGCAATGGGAACCCTGAACGGGGAGCAACTCACGTATGTAAGTCCGGTTCTGTAACAAAACTCTACGGAAGCAGGATCGCCTCCCTGTTCGCCGCAGATTCCCACCTTGAGGTCGGGTCTGGTTGAACGTCCCTTTTCCACCGACATCCTGATAAGTTGTCCGACCCCATCCTGGTCAATAGTCTGGAAAGGATCTGCCGGAAGTATCTTCTTGTCGATGTAATCGTGGAGGAATCCACCGGTATCATCGCGACTGAAGCCGTAGGTCATCTGTGTAAGGTCGTTTGTGCCGAACGAGAAGAACTGGGCTGATTTTGCCATCCGGTCGGAAAGGAGGGTGGCACGTGGTATCTCTATCATGGTGCCGTAGAGGTATTTAATCTCCTTCAGACCATATTTGCCACAGACCTCTGCATATACGGTGTCGACGATCTTTTTGGTAAAATCGAGCTCTGCCACTTCGCAGGTGACAGGCACCATTATTTCAGGGTGGGGTTTCTTACCCTCCCTGAGCAGTTCAGCCGTAGCCTCGAAGATGGCACGTATCTGCATTTCACTGATCTCCGGATAGGTTACGCCAAGGCGAACGCCCCTGTGACCCATCATCGGGTTTGACTCATGAAGCACTTCGCCTCTCTTGAGGATATCTTCAAGTTTAATACCCAGTGCTTTGGCCAGCTCTTCCTGTTTTTCCCGGCTCTGGGGCACGAATTCATGGAGCGGGGGATCAAGAAGCCTGAATGTTACGGGAAGTCCGTTCATTGCTTCCATGGTGGCCTTTATGTCCTTTTTCACGAATCCTGAGAGTTCGTTGAGGGCTTTTCTGCGTTCCTCTACGGTTGAGCTGAGGATCATCATTCTCAGGAGGAACAGGGGCTCTTCCGATCCTTTGCCGTAGAACATATGCTCAGTACGGAACAGACCTATTCCCTCAGCACCGAAGCTCAGCGCCAGTTTTGCATCATCGGGCGTGTCGGCATTGGTTCTGACACCCATTGTCCGGTATTTGTCGGCTAAAGACATGAACTTTTGGAACCGCGGGTTCTCACTGGCATCCATCAGTGGCATCGCTCCGGAATAGACATGGCCGCGGGTACCGTTCAGTGTCAGTAGGTCTCCCTCCTTTATCACCATGTCGGTACCGGTAATCTTAGCTGTTTTTGTTGATGCGTTGACGCTGAGGCCTCCTGCTCCCACGACACAGCATTTACCCCATCCGCGTGCCACGAGGGCAGCGTGAGAGGTCATTCCGCCTCTTGCGGTAAGAATACCTTCGGCAGCCCTCATCCCTTCAACATCTTCGGGATTAGTTTCTTCACGAAGAAGGATCACCTTTTCACCCTTTCTTGCCCAGGCAACAGCATCCTCAGCCGTGAAAACCACCTTTCCGACTGCTGCACCGGGACCGGCAGGAAGACCTTTGACCAGTGGCGAATGCTTGCTTTCCTCCTTTGGATCGCATATGGGATGCAGTAGTTCGTCAAGCTGGGCAGGGTCAAGTCTCAGTACTGCTGTTTTCTCGTCGATAAGCTTCTCTTCAAGCATGTCCATTGCCATGTTCAGTGCTGCTGTTCCCGTTCTTTTACCTGCACGGCACTGAAGCATGTAGAGGGTACCTTCCTGAATAGTAAACTCTATGTCAAGCATGTCGCGGAAAGACTTTTCAAGGGTATTACGGATATCAGACAACTCCCTGTAGGTTCCCGCCATTACCTCCTCCATGCTGTGAAGGTGCTTGTTCTGCTCATTTTTTGTAGCGTCATTAAGTGGATTCGGTGTCCGGATGCCGGCAACGACGTCCTCTCCCTGGGCATTGACCAGCCATTCACCATAGAAAAGGTTTTCACCGGTAGCCGGGTTCCTGGTAAATGCAACCCCGGTAGCTGAACTGTCACCCATGTTGCCGAATACCATAGCCTGCACGTTAACGGCAGTGCCCCACTCGTCGGGAATACCTTCTATGCGTCTGTAAGAGACCGCCTTTTTGCCATTCCAGCTTTTGAAGACTGCCTTGATACTCCCTGTAAGTTGTTCCTTAGGATCATCGGGGAACTCTTTTCCGAGTTGCTCCTTCACTCTTTTTCTGAACATTTCAGAAAGAGTTTTCAGATCATCAGCAGACAGTTCGGTATCAGAGTGCATTTTCCTGTCGTGCTTGTATTTGTCGAGCATCTCATCAAGCTGCTTGCGTATGCCCTTTCCTTCAGGCAATTCAACGCCCTCGGCTTTTTCCATAACAACATCGGCATACATCATTATCAGCCTCCTGTATGAGTCCCACACAAAGCGTGGATTTTTTGTCCTGGTGATTAGTCCCGGTATTGTTGCCGGACAGAGTCCGATGTTCAGGACCGTGTCCATCATTCCGGGCATCGACCTGCGGGCTCCCGACCTGCAGGACACGAGCAGCGGATTAACCGGATCCCCGTATTTCATTCCCATTATTTTTTCAGTACCTTCCATTGCATGCCACACGTCATCCATCAATCCTGCAGGAAGTTCATTGTTGTTCTGGTAGTATTCCGTGCAGGTGTCTGTTGTAATCGTAAATCCGGCAGGTACCGGCAGTCCGAGAAGACACATTTCTGCAAGGTTTGCCCCCTTGCCGCCGAGCAGGTTCTTCATGTCGGCTTTTCCTTCAGCTTTTTTGTTACCGAAGCTGTAAACTCTTTTTACCTTTGACATAGTCTGATTGTTACCTATTAATATTTAACCTTCGAATTTGCAAAATTAGGTGCAAAGGTAACAAAAAAGAGTTATAAATTAAAGCAATATCCCGAAAAAGGAGCAGATGACAGACCATCCCGACAGTATGCTCCAACTATCTCTTTATTAGTATGTTGCTTTATTACTGGTCAGGCCCTGGGATGAAACAGCATCAGTGTATCCTTCAGATAGCTCCGGTCGATATGGGTATAGATCTCGGTTGTAAGTATAGACTCATGACCGAGCATTTCCTGTACTGCACGCAGGTCGGCTCCCGCTTCAACCATGTGAGTGGCAAATGAATGCCGGAAAGTATGCGGACTGATGTTTTTCTTTATCCCGGCACGGTCGGCCAGATCCTTGATTATGCTGAATATCATTACCCTTGTCAGTCTTCGTCCCCTGCGGTTCAGAAACAGTATGTTCCTGTCGTAAATATTCGGAAGGTGAATGCGGTGCTGAAGATAGAGTTCGATCTCTCTTAAAGCCTTACTACCGATGGGGACAAGTCTCTGCTTGTTGCCTTTGCCCGTGACCGACACATATCCTTCAGAGACATGTATGTCGGTTATGCGCATGTTGACAAGTTCGGTGACCCTCAATCCGCACCCATAGAGGGTTTCTATGATAGCCTTGTTTCTGTGGCCTTCGGGTTTGCTCAGGTCAATTACATCGATTATCTCCTCAATTTCTGCCACAGAAAGCACAACAGGCAGTTTCATCCCGATCTTGGGTGTATCAATTAGCGAGGCAGGATTTTCATTGATTGCATCCTCAGTCATCAGATACCTGTAGAAGGCTCTTATTCCCGACAGCAGTCTCGACTGGGTGCGGGGATTGTCGTTCTCCTTGCTGAAAGCAGCCAGGAAATCCCTCAGGTCATTATGGGAAACCTGTTCGGGTGGGATCCTTTCCCCGAGAAAGGCCTGCAACCTGGCAACATCCCTGAGATAAGCATCTATGCTGTTCTGAGTCAGTGATTTTTCAAGGCGAAGATAGGTCTCAAAATCGCTTAAGGCTTCACTCCATTTCAGGCTCATACCAAAAAAATAACAACTCCGTAAAATACCAAAATTTAACTTACGGCCGGTTATTGTTCTATTGATTTCAGGACCGGGTTACGGACCTAACGCTTTATGACAACTCTCATTCGTATGATAAATTGCTGCAATCAGTTTCCCGTCAGGGCATAAACATATTGCAATATTCTATTTTAAAGATCCTCCGAACTTGAGGTAAATTCGGGTTCATAGGTTTTCGCACCTGTAGGGAAAAGGGTTCCCGCTCAGAAAAAGACGCTTAACTTTTGGTCTAACCCGGTGGGATAAATCTATACATTTCCAAATCGCCGGCATATTCAAATTTTGTCTAATTTTACAGCCGCTGAATTGTTACCCGGTTAAGATGAAAATAGTTATTATCAACGGGCCAAACCTTAACATGCTTGGCATAAGGGAGCCTGAGAAATATGGGAGCAAGGGTTTTACTGAATATCTCGGGAAGCTTGAGGTCATATTTCCCGGTTGTGAGATTACAAGTTTCCAGTCAAATATCGAAGGTGAGATAGTTGATCAGATACAATCAGCCGGGTCGTCAGCAGACGCCATAATAATAAATCCCGCAGGATATACTCACACCTCTGTTGCAATAGCTGATGCCATTGCACTGGTAAGGATTCCGGTGGTGGAGGTTCATATTACCAACCTGCTGGGGCGCGAGGAGTTCAGGCACGTGAGCCTGACGGGAAGATTCTGCAGGGGATCGATCATGGGGTTCGGACTCGACGGTTACAGGCTGGCCATTGAAGCCGTAATGGGAATATTGAAAGTATGAATAGGAAAAGGACAAAGATAATTGCCACTATCTCTGACAGGAGATGTGAGCCCGAGTTTATAAGGGAACTGTATGAAGCCGGAATGGATGCTGTCAGGATCAACTCGGCACACCTGACAACGGAGGGGGCCCTGAATATCATCCAGAGTACCAGGAAGGTGTCGGAACAGATAGCCTTCATTCTCGATACAAAAGGGCCCGAGATACGGACCACGTCGACCGATGAGCCAATAAGAGTGGGGAAGGGACAGGTGATAAGTATCATAGGGGATCCGGAGTCGAAGTCATCTGCCTCATGCATTTTCGTAAGCTACAGTTCATTCGCTGAGGAAGTTCCTCCCGGCTCAACAATTCTGATCGATGACGGGGAGGTTGAACTGAAGGTAAGGGCAAGGGACGGCAATCTGCTGGAATGTATTTCCATGAATGACGGAATAATCGGCTCCAGGAAGAGTGTAAATGTTCCGGGAATCAAGTTTTGTCTGCCTTCGGTAAGTGATCGCGACAGGGAATTTCTGGCCTTTGCTGCCGAACAGGATATTGACTTTGTTGCTCATTCATTTGTGCGAACACGCCAGGATGTGGCTGATGTTCAGGCTATTCTCGATAGTCATGGGTCGCAGGCTAAGATAATTGCCAAGATTGAAAACCAGGAGGGTGTGGAAAATATTGATGACATACTGGAGACTGTCTATGGTGTTATGATCGCAAGGGGTGACCTTGCCATTGAGATGCCATACGAGAAAATACCCGTGGTTCAGAGAATGATCATACAGAAATGCATCAACCTGAGGAAGCCCGTCATTGTTGCCACGCAGATGCTTCATTCCATGATATCGAATCCGAGGCCCACACGTGCAGAGGTAAGCGACATAGCCAATGCAATTTTCTCCCAGACCGACGCGGTAATGCTCAGCGGAGAGACTGCAAACGGGAAGTATGCCGCTGAGGCAGTAAGGACAATGACGAGGGTGGCAATGGAAGCTGAGAATAATAAGGAGAGATACATTGAAATGCCTGCAGGCGAAATGACGGGAAAGGTTTCAGCCTACCTGGCCAAGGTAGCCGTTAAGACATCATTGAGGATAGGGGCCAGGGCACTGATAGCTGATACAGCAAGAGGGCGCACTATAAGGAACATGGCGGCTTTCAGGGGGTATAATCTGATTCTTGCACAATGTTATTCACATCGTACCATGAGGGAACTGGCCCTCTCATACGGAGTGTACGCAAGTTATCAGGAGAAAGGAAATTCAGTTGACCAGTTCATTAAGAGGGCACTTACCGATATGACCATGGCACATGATCTGGTAAGCGACGATATTGTTGTTGTCCTTGCCGGTAATTTTTCAGGAGGCAAGGGGTTCTCATTCATTGAGGTGGGAACAGTGGAGTATCTCAAGGACAGGATAAGTATTGTGGAGTAGGTATACCTATGGCCTGATCTTTGAGGCATTATTTTTTTCGACTGGAGATGCATGGTTAAATTTATTATTTTCCTGTACCTGATCGGTTTATTGCATCCGGTTCATGTGTCACTTCTTTCTATTGACTACAATAGAACAGAGAACTCGCTTGACATGTTCCTGAAGGTATTCTCAGATGACCTTGAACTCGATTGCAGGCTGATGGAGGGTGATGACGGGCTCCGGCTGTACGACATGAAATTTTTGCCCGACAGGTCCGTAATCCAGAAATATGTAAACGAAAGGCTTGTGGTTGAGGCTGGGAAGGAGAGATTGTTTTGTGTCGTCGGCAATATTGAGGCTGACAATGAGGAGGTAAGGATTTATGCGAAATATGTTTACAAGGGCGACAGAACAGATTTCAGGATTATAAATACTATAATGGCTGATCTCTACGAGGACCAGTCAAATCTTCTGATATTCAGGTTTGGAGATTTCGAGGAAGGTTATAAATTTACTGCCTCTGAAACGGAAATCATAATAAATGCAGATACAACAAGTTATTGAAGGTGATATAATGAATCAATGATCAGAAAAATAACCATATCGCTGGCCGTTTTACTTCTGACAATTTTCAGGGCAGATGCCACTCATAACCGTGCAGGGGAAGTAACCTACAAACAACTGTCTGCGCTGACATACGAGGTAACCATCACTACCTTCACCTATGCTCTCAGTCTTGCTGACAGACCCAGGCTTGAGGTTTCATGGGGTGATAATACAACATCATTTGCTGAAAGGAAGGAGAAGATATCACTGCCAAATTACTATAACAGGAACACCTATGTGGTTCAGCATACCTATCCCGGCCCTGGTGTATACAAAATAGTTGTTCAGGACCCGAACCGCAACCTGGGCATTGTAAACATCCCCAACTCCGTCAACGTTGTTTTCTCAATCCAGACCATACTCACCGTTAATCCGGCAATGGGACTCAACCAGACTCCCATATTGCTTAATCCACCATATGACAAGGCAGCAAAAGGTTATATCTTCATTCATAATCCCGGAGCCTTCGACCCCGATGGTGACAGTCTCTCCTATAAGCTGACCGTATGTACCAGGGAGGATGGCAAACCTATTGAAAACTATACATATCCCCCTGCTTCAAATATTTTTTATGTCGATTCGATAAGTGGCGACCTGGTGTGGGATACGCCTGTTGATACAGGCGCATATAATGTGGCAATGGAGATCCAGGAGTGGAGGAACGGAAAGAAGATAGGCGTGGTGGTCAGGGATATGCAGATAGAGGTCTTCAATACAACAAATAAGCCTCCTGTCAATGATACGCTGAGTGATTACTGCATTGAAGCAGGTGAAACCCTTGATTTCTGGTTTATAAGTAATGATCCCGACGGGGACATGATCTTCCAGAAGGCTACATCGGGGGTATTCGGTATCGAAGAATGTCCTGCAACATTTACCCGGCTTGATTCTATTCCCGGCAGATCCATTTCCAGGTTTCAGTGGACCCCTTGTCATCAAAGCGTAAGGCAGCAGCCTTATGATCTTATCTTTAAGTCTGAGGATCGCAACAGCGAGTTGCAGCTATTTGACCTCGACAACATGAAAATCAAGGTACTGGGACCGGCACCCGACCTTCAGAACGCAGCACCGGAAGGCAAGGTGATAAGGCTCACCTGGGAACCCTATCCTTCCGGGTATGTTTCGGGCTTCGCAATATACAGGCGGGATGGTACCTCCGATTTTCTGCCCGATTCCTGCACAAACGGAATACCACCCTCCACCGGGTTTGAAAAGGTTGGTTACATATCAGGTTCATCAACAACTGGTTATATTGACGGTATTAATGGTGATGAACTCGATTTCGGGATAGAGTATGCTTACCGTATAGTTGCTGTTTATCCGAACGGTACGGAGAGCAAGGCCTCCAATGAGATCACATCCTCACTGGTTACAGGAGTTCCCGTAATGAGGAATGTTACCGTAACCACTACCGATCAGTCAAATGGTTCAATAACCCTGAAATGGAAAAAACCTGATAGCCTGGACACCATACCTTCAGTTACCGGCCCTTACAAATACCTTATTTACAGGGCCGACGGTGTGACAGGTACCAGTTACCAGCTACTTGATTCCATTGCAACAATTGATCTCAGTGATACTGTCTTTGTCGACAATCCGGTGAATACGACCGACAGAGGATACCTCTATAAGATAGAGCTCTACAACGATGCTCCGGGTAACCGGTTCCTCATAGGGGATCCAGGCATTGCCTCAAGCGTTTTCCTTCAGGCACTTCCAGGTGACAGGAAGGTCAGGTTCAGCATAGCCAGAAATGTACCATGGGTAAACACCAGGTACGATTTCTTCCGTTATAATAGTTTAACCATGTCGTATGATTCAATCGGTACCACTAACCAGCTTGAATGGGTCGATACCGGACTTGAAAACGGAACCACATATCGTTATTATGTACGTTCCTTTGGTGGTTACCTGCTCGACAATTACCCCAGGGACCTGGTCAATTTTTCACAGACAATCTCCGCGGTTCCGGAAGATAACGAACCCCCATGCCCTCCCGGTATAGAGGTTACAAGCCAGTGTGACAGTCTCTATAATCATGTCAGATGGAGCATAACCGACGATGAGTGTTACGATGACGTTGCCGGCTATAGGATCTACTATAAACCTGAGTATGAAGGTGTTCTTGCAATGATCATGGACATTCCTGACAGGAACATATTCTCCTACAAGCATTATCCGGGAGACCTTGTCAAAGGATGCTATGCCGTCACAGCCTATGATTCACTCGACAATGAAAGTGACTTGTCTCTCATAGTATGCGTGGATTCCTGCGATTTCTATGACATTCCGAATGTCTTTACCCCCAATGGTGATGACATAAATGATATTCTTGTTGCACGCACTTCCGGTTTGGTGGAGAGGGTTGATTTCAGGCTTTATAACCGGATGGGGCAGCTGATATTTTCAACAACTGATCCAAGACTGAGATGGGATGGTACCTTCAAGGGAAAGATCGTCTCTCCGGGTATCTATTTCTACCAGTGTGATGTATATGAAAGAAGGATATCGGGATTGGAATTGTTCCATCTGTCCGGATTCATTCATGTCATCACGGAAAAGGGTGCTGTTATTCAGCCTTCAGACTTGAAGAAAAAGTAATGAACTATTTAAAGAGCATGACCAGGATCCAGGCTATAGTGATTATCATGCTGTCATTGGCTCAGGGTGTTTATTCACAATCCCGGGTGTATGACGTGATACTGCGCTCCTCGGCTTTAAGGGGATCGGGCAGGGCATCTGAGGCCATCTTGCTGATTGATGAAGCCCTGATTGACGGAGTTGATTACAGGCTCCTTCTGGAGAGGGGTGAGGCCTTCCTGATGATGAATAATCTTGAAGAGGCCTACAGTAGTTTCAGCCATGCATCAGCAGTCAGGGCACATTCAGGTTCATTCGGGCTGGCCCGCGTATATGCCGCAAAGGGTGATGTCCGGAATTCCCTTGATCAGCTGGAACATAATCTGAATTCAACATTCCGTGAAGGAGAGAGAAAGTACTTTGCCGACCCCTGGCTTCACATGATTGACAACAGTGTGGAATGGAGAAGTTTCTGGGAAAAGGAGAGGTATACTGAAGGAGAGAGGATACTTGAGGAGGTACGGTATCTTACTGCGATTGGAAGGAGCGCAGAGGCAGCCATTATTACAGGGGAGGCATCAAATGAACAGATACAGGGCGCTGAAATAGGTTTTGCGGATGCTCTCGTGAGGTTTGAGATGGGCGACTATAGCGGAGCTGTTGCAATTCTTACCGGAAAATCATCTGTGAATATGCCTGCGGAGAATCGCGACAGGTTGCTTGCCCGGTGCCTCAATGCCACGGGTGAGTACAGGAAGGCGCTGTCCCTGCTTTTAAACCTCATTTCATCGGAGATGCCCGATGCCACTCTGTTTCTTGAAAGAGCAGAAGCCTACAGGGGCCTCTCTGATTTCAACAGGGCACTGAGGGATATTGATTACTATCTTTCAATCTACCCTGATGATCCTGTTGCCATCGGTTCTGCAGGAACCGTGAGCATGGAGTCGGGAAACAACAGTATGGCCCTGGTTTACCTCAACAGGCTGGTTGAGGTCGATCCCAACAACAGGGAAGCCTATATCTCGAGGGGTGATATGTGGGGTGCATCAGGCATGTGGAAGAATGCAGCATCCGACTATTCCATGGCACTCGACCTCGATCCATTCGATGGTAACCTGTATTGCAGCAAAGGTATAGCCTTGCTCAACCAGGGAATGACAGAACAAACCTGTCATGATTTCAGGGCAGCTTTGAAACTGGGAAACAAAAAGGCTTCTGAGTACTATAACAGGCACTGCATCAAATAGATGATGCGATAACCTCCTATTTCCCTATCTCTTTCAGCAATACCTCAATAGCCTTGTCCAGTTGAGGGTCCTTGTTCGTTACCTTCTCTTTAAATCCCGTTTTCACATAGATGTCGGGTTTGACACCCTCAAATTCCAGGTTCTTTCCGTCAAGGGTGTAACAACCCCAGGCCGGCAATCTGCATGATGAACCGTCTACCAGTGATTTGCTGCTGGTAAATATTATCCACCGGTATGTTTCAGTGCCTATAACGGTACCGAGATTCAGCGCCTTAAGACCTGCAGTAGTCATTTCCGCATCACTCAGGCTTTGTTCGTTTACCAGCACTGCCATGGGTTTTCCTGCCGGGGCAAAGTTCGGCTGGGGAGATATCTTTCCGTCACGGAACTTCCATTCCAGGTATGGTTTCTGGGAGAGGAAGTTGATCAGGTCATCATGGATATTGCCTCCGGTGTTGTATCTAAGGTCAATTATCAGGGCATCCCTGTCAACGGCTTCTGAGGTCATTTCTATGAGAAAACTGTTAAGACTTCCCTCACTCATATTCTTAATGTAGACATATGCAATCTTGTTACCTGACAGCTTGTCCACATATTTCTGGTTGAAGTCGATCCATTCGTCATAGAGAAGTGAGTTTATTGCGGAATATCCTACAGGTCTGAGTCTTGTCTCAATCCTGGTACCTTTCCTGTCGAAGGTCAGTGCTAATTCGGGGGGCATTGAAGCAAAGGTGAAATAGTAATCCCTGCTCACTGTTTTGTCAACCATTTTCCCATTGACCGCAATAAGCACATCGCCGTTTTTCACATC
>JAVEWX010000161.1:0-6217 GCA_034004335.1 Bacteroidales bacterium
AACCTCACTTTTGGGCATACCCAGCTTTTGTGTCAGCTGATCAACGGTCATCTCTCCATCTTTGAGAGATTCAAGGATAGACTTTTTTGTCCTGGTGAAATGTTTCAGGTTTTCCTTCACTATCTCCGGTACCTCTCTCTTCTCCCTGAGGTATTTGTGTGTTTTACCCTTTTCTACTTCCATTGATTTGTTATTTAAACACTTACGAGCGCATCAATCATGCTTTCAATCTCCCTGTCAGAGAAAGCTATCAGGTTTATGGCGTTTGTCGGGCATACAGGAAGGCACATTCCGCAACCCTTGCATACGGAATTATTTATAACCGCAATCTCTTTTCCTCCCTGGTTCTCCTTTCTAATGGCGTCGAACGGACAGGCTTTCCCGCATTTTCCGCACCAGGTACAGAGATCCTTATCAATCTCAGCAATGATTGGTTCCAGTGCCAGCTCACCCTTGCTGACGAAGGAGTATGATTTTGCTGCTGCTGACAACGCAGAATTGACTGACTCGGTAATGTTCTTGGGCCCCTGGCAAGCGCCTGAAATCGTCACGCCATCGATTACGGTCTCAACCGGACGAAGCTTCATATGAATCTCGTTGAAGAAGCTGTCACGTCCTTTCGGCAGTTTGAATTTTGAAGCAATGGAATTGTCGGCTCTTGGAACCATGCCTGTGACAAGAACAAGCAGATCCGGTGTGACATTGATCTCGCGGCCTCCGGTCATGATATCATTAATTGTAACCGATATCTGTCCTTCTTTCACATCAACAGCGGGGGGATTCTCTTCATATGACTGAAGATAGACATCTCCTTTCCTGAGAGATTCAGCATACAATAGCTCCTGTTTCCCGTAGGTTCTTATACCTCTTGTAAAATGAAAATTATTGATGTTCCCAAACTTGTTTCTTGCTTCGAGGGCAGCGTGAATGGCTGAAGTACAGCAGTAGCGCGAGCAGTACTTATTGTCTCCTTCGGACTGTCTGCTGCCGACGCAATATATATATGCGATGTTCCTGATCTCTTTGCCATTGTAAACAAGCTTACCTGTATTCAGGTCTGTCAGTCTTTTAAACTGGGGCAGTGTCACAACGAACTCCGAAAGATTGAACCCGAATTCTCCTTCTGCAGGTGTGTAAGGGTCGAAGCCGGTTGCCATCACCACCGAACCAACATGAACATCAATCGTTTGTTCCTCCTGTGAAAAATCCACGCTGCTGCATATCTTTTCACACTCACCGCAGCGGGTGCAATTTTTAATATCAATGACAGGATACTGAGGATATTCACCCGGGAAGTTATGGTAGATAGCTTTACGGCTGGTGATATGGAAATTAAATTCATCAGGGACAACCACAGGGCATGCTGCGGTTGCTTTCTGCAGGTTATCCTGATCGCATTTCTCCCTTATATACCGGGGTGTGACCCTGATCTTCAGAGTGAAGTCGCCTATGCTCCCCGATGTTTCAATTACCTCGGCTCCGGTAATAAGGTTTATATCATTACGTTGAATGATCTCATTATACAGCCGTGTAATAAGTTCTTTACCTGTTTGATTGGTGGTGAACATGACATCCCACTGTGAGACGCGTCCGCCAATAAAATGCTCTCTTTCAACCAATGTTACCGGGCATCCCAGGTCTGCCAGTTCTATTGCTGCCCGCATCCCGGCCACTCCTGCACCGATTATTGCCACAGCCTTTTTTGAAGGAATAGTCATCGGCTCAAGGGATCTTGCCAGCCTCACCTTTGCAATTGCGGATTTAACAAGGCTGATAGCTTTTTCAGTTGCCCCGGCTTTGTCGTCAGAGTGTGCCCACGAACCCTGTTCTCTTATGTTGGAGTGGACATAGTTGTATTTATTAAGCAGCGCTCTCTCTGAGACAGCCCTGAAGGTTAACAAATGGAGTTTAGGAGAGCAGGAAGCCACCACTAGTCCGTCAAGGTTATTGCTGCGGATATCCTCAACCATCTCCTTCTGGGTGGCGTCACTGCACGCAAACATGGTGGTCTTTGCCAGGTATACGCCATCTTCTCCTGCTACGGCGGCTTTTACCTTCTCAACATCAATGTAGTCTGAGATGTTACCGCCGCAATGGCATATATAAACACCTAATTTCTTGTTCATTACTTATGAATTAAATATCTCATTGCTTCTGAAGATGCAGCGCCGGCCGAAAGGATTGAATCCGGTATATCCATGGGGCCCGATGCCGTTCCGGCAACAAATACACCCTTGATGTTGGTTTCGGAAGGGCTGGCGAGCGGATCTTTTTGTCCAACGAAGTTAAGGGGATCTAATTCCAGTCTCTCTTCCCTGAATATTCCGGCTGCATCCGTATTGGGCAGCACACCAACTGATAGAACCACCATATCATGCTCTGATTCTTTCAATTTGTTTTCATTAATATCCTCATAGCGAAGGATGAGATTGCCGTTTTCTTTTTCGGTGATCTGGCCGATCTTACCCTTTATGAAGTTGACGCCCATCCCCTTGGCTTGCTCGTAAAACTCCTCGAAACCCTTTCCGAATGACCTGATATTAATGTAATAGATTGTAACATCAGCCATTGGCAGGGAGCCCATGAGAAGTTGTGCCTGTTTTATAGAGTCCATGCAGCATATCTGTGAGCATATGGGATTACCTACAGTTGCATCGCGTGATCCGGTGCACAGAACATAGGCAATTTTATCTGGCACCTTCCCGTCACCCGGCCTGAGAACGGTATTAAAAGGACGCGTTGGGGCCAATTGCCGCTCCATCTCCATGGATGTCAGAACGTTTTTGTACTGACCATAGCCGTATCTCGGTATTTTCAACGGATCAAACAGCCTGAATCCTGTGGCAACAATCACGGCACCTGCTGTTATATGGTACTCTTCTGCCTCCATTGTAAAGTCGATGCATTTAGTCGGACAAACCTTCTCACATGCTCCGCACAGAGTGCAGTTTTCGATATCAACGGCGGCTACCCTCGGGCTGGCGATGCTGAAAGGGATAAAGGCTGCCTTGCGGCCAACCAGGTTATACTGATATTGGTCCTTTACAACTACCGGGCAGGCCTGCTCGCACAGCTGGCAAGCCGTGCAGTCCTCTTCCACCACGTACCTGGGTTGTTTAATTACTACTGCCTCAAAACTGTCATCGCTCTTTTTTACTACTTTTTGAACCTCACTGCCGGTAAAGATTGTAATACCGTGATGCCGGGAGATTTCCGACACCTTGGGGGTGGTAATACACGCTGCGCAGTCAAGTGTTGGAAATACTTTGCTCAGCAGGATCATCTTACCGCCTATGGAAAGGTCCTTCTCCACCAGCAGAACACTGAATCCGTTGTTTGCGAGGTTCAGGGCCGCTTCTCCTCCTGCTATGCCTGCCCCGATAACAAGCGCATCATAGTCAGCGGTCTTAATGTGTTCGGACATGTTCAGCTCTTTGTTGATTGAAGTAAATACTGGTTAAAACTCCTGATCTGTTTTACGAAAGACTCACTGCAAACAGAGCATATGGCAGCCATGCGCAGACGGGCGGGATCAATGTTCCTGTCCTTCATCATCTGGTGTGTGGCGCTGACTATATGACCAGTCTTTTCGGTACACGATTCGCCGTATGTGCAGTCGCTCCCGTCAGCTGCAATGAAAACCCCGTCAAACCCCTTGTCATAGGCATGCATTATCCAACGGGGCTTAATACCACTGGAGCATGGTACCGCAATAGTATAAACGGTAGGAGGGTAGTGAAGTTTAAGCAATCCCGCCATGTCAATGGCGGGATCCGATATCTTTTCAGTTGAGAAAACCAGTATCCTGGCACTCTTCTTCTCCATGGATGCAGAGTAAAGATCTACTTCTTCCTGAGGAAAATCTTGTAATATCCGCTCTCCTCAATGGTGCCGAGGTATTCATGACCCTGTTTGGTACACCATTTAGGGATATCAACCCTGGTTCCCTCATCTGCGGAGAGTACTTCCATTACATCCCCAACCTTGATTGTGCCGATTGCTTTTTTTGCCTCAAGAAGCGGTCCGGGGCATGCTGTACCTCTTGCGTCAACTGATTTTGCTACACTGATGTTTTTTAATTCTTCTGCTGTCATTGTAATTTGCTTTTATGTGACTAACTATTTGTAATTAAATATTTTATAAGATAAATCCTTCTATGATATAAACAACTGTATTGCGCTTTCATTGGCTTCAGCCACAAAGGTGACTGCTCCGGCATACCTCAGACCTGGATAGTCTATCATCTCCTCCTTTTTGAATCCCATCAGGTTCATAGACATTTCACAGATTGTTATCTCAATGCCAAGTTCTGCAGCTTCCTGAAACATCTTTTCGAGGGACATCACTCCCTGTTTCTTCATGAGGCCCTTTATCATAAGCGGACCCATGCCGGCCATATTCATCTGTGAGAGCTTCAGTTTGCTTTTCCCCTTCGGGAGCATTATACCGAACATCTTTGAGATGAAATCTTTGCCGGTAGCCTTTTTTTTCCTGTCTCTGAGAGCAGAAAGCGACCAAAATGAGAAGAATAGTTTGACCTTAGTATCCTGGGCAGCTGCGGCCAGGGCAATTATCATTGCTGCAAGTATCTTGTCAAGATCTCCAGCAATGAGAGCGATGGAGAGCTGATCCTGGCGCGAGCCTTCAAGTCTTTCAATCTTTGCCTTCAGAGTCTCGATCTCTGATATAAGGTCTTTCATTTCACTCGTGAGTCCCGTTTGCATTACAGAATATAGTTTTTTATTTATGGTTAAATTGTTATCAGTAGGTGAGAACGGCCTTTGCAGACAGAACCTCGGTAACTACGGTTCCTGCTGCGATGGGCCTGGCGCCAGGTACCAGTTCATCCTCGGTGATATGCCTCTCCCTGATGCAGGGATTACATATCAGGAGTTCTCCTCCAAGTTCAGTGAATGTGTCCATAAGCTGCTTCAGCGGCATAAGACCGGGTGAGTTGACATTCTGCGCGATTCCCTTTTTCGCCAGGAGTACAGCTGATGCCTGCAGGATTATTACGACATGCGTATCAACAGTCTGGGCAGCTGTGGCAACCACGAAGGGCAACGTGGCTTTTTCCTGAAATTCAGGTCCTGTAGTGCTTATAACAACAATTTTATCTGTTGTTTCCATGGGGATTTGAGTTTAGTTTTGTGATCAGGCAAATAACGCCTTTCTTTTTTTCAGGTTTTCACTTTCGGGTGTGAGGTCTATTATGTAATTTTGTGATCTGGATCACACTTAAGAATTTCCCCTACATGATCAGAAACGAATGCATAAACTGCTCCGTCAAATCCAGGGCAGCTAAGAAGCTGAAGGATTCAGAAACGGATGCGCTCTCCTTCAACTGCGCTCTTACAAGCTTCAGGAAAGGAGATGTGCTTATCAAACAGGGCATGCTCTCAACCAATGTAGTCTATCTTCGGAGCGGGCTGATCAAGTTGCACATAGAAGGCCCGTACGGAGACCAGATAGTAAGGATCGTCAAGGCACCCGGTTATCTCGGATTACCGACCACCTTCGGAGACAAGGTAAATCAGTACTCAATCACAGCCATTGACGAGGTGGAGGCTTGTTTCATTGATATAACCACCTTCAGGAACCTGCTCTTTTCAAACCCTGAATTTTCATATGAGATAATAATAGACATCTGTCGTAATGAGCTCGAGATTTACAACAGATGCGTTAACCGTTCCCAGAAACAACTAAGGGGAAAGATTGCCGATGTCATCCTTGAAATGTCCGGGCCGATTTTCAATTCTGACAGTTTTACCCTTCCCATCAGTCAGGAAGAGATCGGTAACCTCATTGATTCGTCAAGGGAGAGCGTGAGTCGCATACTGGCAGAATTTGAAAAGGATAAAATCATATCTGTCTCCGGGAAGAAAATCGGAATAAAGAACAGGGAATCATTATTAATGATTAGTGCAAAAGGTTGAAAAGATGAAAAAGGGATTAAAAATCACCGGCGCAATGATGGGATCATTCCTGGTGCTGATAGTTGCTGCAGGACTGCTGTTGCCTGTGATCTTCAAGGACAGGATAAGGGAACGGGTCGAAACCGGAATCAACAAAATGGTAGATGCCAGGGTGTCGTTCTCAGGCTATAAACTCAGTCTATTCAGGTCATTCCCCAATGCCGCATTCACCCTCTATGACCTTCAGGTGACAGGAATAGATGAATTCAGCGATGACACCCTGGCCTCTGTTGAATCATTCG
>JAVEWX010000019.1:0-29235 GCA_034004335.1 Bacteroidales bacterium
GATATGAGAAAAAAGATAATTGCGGGTAACTGGAAGATGAACCTTGGCGTCGGCGAGGGTTACAGACTTGCCGGTGAAATACTGCGAATGCTCGGAAAAAGAAAAGATAATGATAAGGGTGTTATTCTGTGTACTCCATATATACACCTTAAGGGAGTAAGCGATATACTCAATGGAAGTGGAATGGGAACAGGGGCTCAGAACTGCTCCGATAAGATCGATGGGGCATTAACCGGTGAGATATCGGCCACGATGATACTAAGTACCGGGGCACAATGGGTAATCATAGGACATTCCGAAAGACGAACTCTCTTCGGTGAAGATGATGCTCTCCTGTTCAGAAAAACAAACGCAGCCCTCGATGCCGGTTTATCGGTTATATTCTGCTGCGGTGAAGTATTGAATGAGAGGGAAAAGGGTATTCACTTTGAAACAGTCAGAAGACAACTCACCGACGGCCTATTCGGTCTCCCTGCAACAAAGTTCGGGAAAGTGGTAATAGCTTACGAACCTGTCTGGGCTATCGGTAGCGGGATTACGGCCTCGCCCGCGCAGGCACAGGAAATGCACCGGTTTATCAGAAAACTGATTGCTGAAGCATACAATGAGCCAACGGCAGGGAACACAACGATTCTCTATGGAGGCAGTTGCAAGTCATCAAACGCTGCTGAACTCTTTGCCGGTGCCGATGTTGACGGTGGCCTCATCGGGGGCGCCTCATTGAAGGCCACTGAATTCTGTGCAATAGTTGGTAGTCTGAAATAGTGTCGTTATGCATGTTAAGTTCCTGGTTGCCTGCCTGCTTCTGGCAATTTCAACCCCCGCACGATCACAGGTTACCGAAAGATTTACCGGTGACAAGGAGAAATTCAGGGAGGAGCTTACACTGTTCATGGGATTGAACCTGAATGAAAGTCAGAAACTGATATTCAACGGATTTCTTGTGAAATGGGACAGCCTGGCACTAAGCGATGAAATAAGGACCAGGATAATAAATGTCTCCAGCCAGATGGCCGGCCGCAACATGAGACCGGCACCCGGTTTTATTCTATTCTTCAACGCCATAAATAATTTCACTGACTCAGAGAGGGGTTTGCTATACTTCAACGACTGGCTCATAGGCCTGTCAGAAACAGTATTCAACCCGAGGTATGCCAACTCGGCACTGGATAAATATCTCGAAATGTCAGCACTCCTTATCAGCGAAGATTGTCTCTTTAAATCTCCAAGTGTAAAATGGAGCATCTCAGATGGCGACTTCACTTTTGCCCACGATACGGTTTTCAAGGTCACCATCACTGATGCAACCCTGGTCTGCTATGCTCAGAATGACAGTACAATGGTTTACAATGCCAGGGGTGTATATTTCCCGGAATCGTATGAATTCCATGGGAACACAGGAAAAATCACATGGGAGAAGGCAGGGTATTCAACCAATGAGATAAGGGCTGATATCTTTGAATACACTATCGATGCTACCAGGAACCTGCTCCAGGCCGATTCAGCAATGCTTTTTCACAACCGGTACTTTCAGTCGCCGGTTCCGGGAAAACTGACCGACCAGGCTGCAAAGGCTGCCTCCCCCGACAAGGCAGTATTCCCGAGGTTCGAGACCACAACCAAAACCTTCGAAATTGAAGACATCTACCGCGAGGTCGACTACCAGGGGGGACTCACATTTGAGGGTGCCAGCGTTCGCGGTACAGGAGAGAAATACAGACCTGCCATCATGAGGCTCTCAAGGAACGACACACTTTACATTGAAGTCCAGTCTCTCGATTTTCTCCTCACAAAAAGCAGCGTGAATTCACAGGAAGTTTCAATGACACTATACCTGGAAAAGGATTCGGTCTTCCATTCCAATCTTGGCTTCCAATACATGGCTGAAACACGCGAAGTCAATTTCTTCAGGACAAGCAGCCCGGTTTCCCGAAGTCCCTATTTCAATTCATTCCATAACCTCGATATGTATTTTGAGTACCTGTCGTGGGACATGGATGAACCCCTGATCAAAATGTCACGGGCAAGGGGAGCAGCCCTGGGGCAGGCATCGTTCGAATCATTTTCCTACTTCAAGAGCAGCCTGTTCGAGCGGATGCTCTACCTCGATGATGTTCATCCACTTTACAACCTGAAAAGGTTTGCTGAGTTCTATTATTCGGAATCATTCCCCGTTGCAGATTATGCCCGGTGGCTGAACAAACCGGTTGAGACCATAACCTCACAGTGCATTGACCTGGCTAACAAGGGATTTCTGTTCTACGACCGTTCAATTGATGAGGTTACTATCAAGCCAAAGGTTGATGACTTCATCAACGCATACTCAAAGAGAAAGGATTATGATGTAATCTCAATCTTCAGTGAAGTAGCAGCACCCGAGGACAACGCGATACTCGACCTCAAAAACAATAACCTGACCATCAACGGAGTGCAAAATGTGTTTCTGAGCGACTCACAGAGAGTAGCCATCTTCCCTTATGAGAACAGGATAGTACTGGAGAGAAACAGGAGTTTCAGGTTCGATGGAGTTGTTGTGGCAGGGCTTTTTACAATTTTTGGTCATGAATTCACATTCGATTACGACACCTTCAAGATACACCTTGCCAAAATTGACTCGATCCTGATCGCAGTGGAAACAGATCAGCGGAACTCATTGGGCAACCCCGTTATTGAAGAGATTGACAACCTCATACAGCTTGGTACCGCAGAGCTTTACATCGATGCTCCAGACAACAAATCCGGAAACAGAAGTCTTCAGCAATACCCTATCATCAACGCGACAACCGATTCCTATATCTTCTTTGACCAGATACCCGGACTGGAAGGAATCTATAACCAGTCTGATTACTATTTCAAGCTCGATCCCTTCTCGTATGATAACATCGACCATTACCAATCCCGGGATCTTAATCTCAGCGGGGAGTTTCACGGAGGGGAAATAATGAGCCCCGTAAGGCAGAACCTTATAATCCAGGATGACAATTCACTTGGCTTTTCAATGAATATACCACCCGACGGTATCGAGATATACGGAGGGAAGGGCACGATGTACAATTTCATAAGCATGAGTAACAGTGGGCTTACAGGAAAAGGAAAGATAGAACGGCTCTCTGGCGAAACACTCTCGGAAAACTTCATGTTCTTCCCCGATTCAATGTTAACTGAAGCTACCCAGTTTACGATTAAAGCAGATCCGGAGTCAAGATACCCCGACCTGAGTATCTCCGATGCAGACATCAGATGGTATCCGGAGAATGATGAATGGCTGGCATTCAACAAGAAAGATAAACCATTCGACCTCTATTCCAATGGTACGAAGCTTGACGGATTCATTAAACAAACTCCGTCAGAAATGACGGGGAGCGGAGTTATCGACCGGCCTGATGCCCGGATAACATCTGACTATATGAGTTTCACCTCAGGCACAATAACTGCCGATTCATCCGATTATGTTCTGAAGCCGTTATCAGGTGAAGGTATCGCATTTCTTGCCGAGAACACCCTTACCGCTGTCGATTTTCCAAACCAGGAGACAAGATTCAGTCTGAACTCTGCATCATCAGTGGTTAAGTTCCCGGAACTGGAATACATCTGCACGATGTCCGATTTCCGGTATGACATGGCAGGGCAGGTACTGCATATGGAGCACCACGGGGAAGGCTCAGCATCACTTATGACAGCAGAAGACCTGATGAAAGTTGACAGGTCAGAACCCGAAACCCCCACATTCTTTTCCACCAGCAGCATAAGTGATACTCTCAGTTTTGCAGTCAGAAAGGGCTCTTACAGCATCAGGGATGAGGTGCTCGAAGCCGGCGGAATAAACTACATTCCGGTGGCCGATGCCCTTATACAACCTGGCGACGGCAGGATCTTCATCGGCAAGAGGGCAACGCTGAGACAAATTGAGAACGGATTAATTGCAGTCAACAACCGGCACCTGTTGCATTCAGCTTCGGTCAAGATTGCATCTGCCCGTGAATATTCAGGTTCTGGAACCTACAATTACATTGACGAGGATGACAAGATCAGCCATATTGCCTTTAGCGAAATAAGGGTTGATACCATGACAACAACCGCCAGGGGATATTTAGCACCCGCCGCCGGATTCATGCTGAGCCCATGGTTTACATTCAATGGCGATGTCATATTGTCGGCAAGGCGCGATTTTCTCACCTTTACCGGCGGAGCAGGCATAGTACACACCTGTTCATCAGTGGAGAGTCTTCCTGTTAAATTCACGGCTGAAATAAATCCCCGGGCCGTTATGATCCCGGTAAGCGAAAAGCCTCGCGACATCAACGACAACATGGTCTTTTCGGGCTCATTTATCAATGTTGACTCAACACATGTTTACCCGGCATTCCTGTCTCCCCGCAAGTCGTGGAGCGACACTCCCCTGATCACATCTGAAGGATTCATATTCTACGACAGGGCTGCCGGAAGCTACAAACTTGCAAGCCTGCCCAAACTTACCGACAATGCTATCCCCGGTAATATGGTGACATTCGACAGGAACTTCTGCGTCCTTACAGCTGAAGGCAATATCAGCTTCGGCACAAATTATGATCTTCTGACGATGAATACTGCAGGCACCACACTCCACAACACCGATTCATCAAAACTCACCGTCAGGACTTTCATGGCTCTTGATTTTCATTTCAGTAATGAGGCCCTTACTATAATGACCGACGAGATAAGACTGAATACTTCGCTCCGACCGGTGAGTCTCAGCACTGACTTCTACAGGGAAAGCCTGTGGTCACTGCTGGGAGAAAAGGCGGCCCGCACCATAAGCGACGAGCTTGGCACTTTCGGTACAATAAGAAATATGCCCCCTGAATATATCTACGAGCTCTTCCTCAATGATGTAACCCTGGAATGGAACGATGCTTCATCCTCATTCCGCTCAACCGGAAAAATCGGGATTGGATTCATAGGGCAACAGCCCGTTAACCTGTATGTCGACGGCTATGTTGAAATCCAGCGAAGAAGATCTGGTGATCTGCTCGACATATACCTCAAGGTTGATGAAGCTACCTGGTACTACTTTTCCTATTTCAGAGGTGTCCTCATGACCCTTTCGGGAAATAATGCCTATAACTCACTGATAACCGACCTGAAGCTCAAGGAGAGAAGGCATCCGAAGTCTACTACAAGGGTTCCTTATACATACATGATAAGCCTGCACGAGCGCTACCAGAACTTCATCAGAAGGATGAGCACCAGCGACATAATCGATGACATCAATTATTGAACCCCGTAAAAGGCATACCGGTGACCTGCACCACTTTTTCTCCGGGGAGCCCCTCAGTGAATTCATAACCCTTGGACCAGGAGAGTCGGCACACGCAACCAGGGTACTGAGACTGAAAAAAGGTGATGAGATAACTGTTACTGACGGAACCGGTATCATCGGATATGGTATTCTCATCGACGCTGATCCCTCGAAATGCTCAGTCAGGATAAGGGAGACAGCCCGGGGGAGCGACAGCAGAAACTACAGTCTTCACATTGGCATCTCACCTCTCTCAGCCGGTGACAGGCTTGAATGGTTCGTTGAGAAAGCCGTTGAGATCGGAACCGATGAGATTACACCGGTTATATGCTCGCGAACCGTAAAAATCAAACCCCGTACAGACAGGCTCAGTAAGATGGTTATTTCAGCAATGAAACAGTCAGTAAAGACACACCTTACCATCATACATGAGCCGGTCATTTTTCCTGAATTCATCAAGGCCGCCCACCGTGGCAGGAAACTTATCGCACATTGCGGCGCTGGTTCCAGGATTAAAATCACGGAGGCAGTTGAGAAAATGGGCGATTACCTTATTATGATTGGTCCAGAGGGCGATTTTACCACGGCAGAAATAGAAGAGGCGACCGGGAGCGGCTTTATACCGATTACCCTTGGTCCGGGAAGGTTAAGAACAGAAACGGCAGGTATTACCGCCTGCCATTCCGTATACCTTATCAACCTTTGAAAATCACCGGCTATTGCGATAACTGGCATAAGATTACCTGCACTACCATCAGATCACTCCGTTATCACGCCTTTAGTTCCGATTCTATTCTGCTAAGCAGGTTTTCGATTAAATGGTCAGGGGCTTCCGGCTGTGCCATCGATAGAAAACTGATAACATCGGGAAACGAACGTGAGATACCCCATGCATCATCGAGCAGATCGGTTCCTCTTACGTTAATCTCTGAAATAGAAGCAATTGGCCGCCATTTGTCAACCCCCGACATCATCTCCGTTTTTTCTATAACGGAGGAGCATACCTCGATATTGTTATTGTCAGGTTATTTCCAGGCTGATGGCATTTTCCTGCATCAGTTTCCTCATGTTGATAAGAGCGTATCTCATCCTTCCGAGTGCAGTATTAATGCTGACGCCGGTAATTTCAGCTATTTCCTTAAAGCTAAGCCCGGTATAATGCCTGAGAATAACAACCTCCCGCTGATCGCCCGGAAGCATCTGGATAAGCTTCCGCACATCCCTGACAACCTGCCGCCTTACAATCACATCCTCAACATTGGCATCGGAAAGTTTACGTGAATTGAAAAGATCACATTCGTAATCATCATTGGAAATGACGTTCATCTGCTTCTCGCGTCGGAAGTGGTCGATTATAAGATTGTGTGCTATTCGCATTACCCAGGAGATGAACCTGCCATTTTCCTGGTACCTGCCCGATTTAAGGGACTGTATAACCTTCAGAAATGTATCCTGAAAGATATCTTCTGCGAGTGCCTGGTCGCGGATATACATTGAGATATAACCGAATACCTTGTTCTTATGTAAATGGATTAACTTCTCTGCGGCGGACTGATCACCATTTATGAACCTTTTGATAAGTTCATAATCGGACATCGTGTTGCTCATAACTCTCTCTCAGTTTGGTAAAGAGTAGAGATTTTCTATAGGCAGTCCTCCGGATTGTTTGATTACGAATACAAAGAAAAAAAATATTTTTGATCTGAAAGTATTACTTTTGGATTTTAACAAAATCTTAACTGTAATACGATTTCCAGGGTGAGCGAAAATTCAGGGTCGATTGATATAAGAGGTGCGAGAGTTCATAACCTGAAGAATATAAGTATTCAAATCCCCCGCAACAAACTAATTGTGATCACGGGAGTATCCGGTTCAGGAAAGTCATCGCTGGCTTTCGACACATTGTATGCCGAAGGTCAGAGACGATACGTGGAAAGCCTTTCGGCATACGCCAGGCAGTTTCTTGGCAGGATGAACAAGCCTGAGGTTGATTTCATCAATGGTATACCTCCTGCCATTGCAATAGAACAGAAGACCAGCACAAGGAATCCCCGCTCTACTGTCGGAACATCAACGGAACTATATGATTACCTGCGCCTTCTGTATGCAAGAATCGGCAGGACCTTCTCCCCGGTCTCTGGCAGGGAGGTAAGGAGACATTCGGTTGATGATGTAGTACAATACATATCTTCCCTGTCTGAGGGAACAAGGGTAATGATAGTTGCACCCACAGTAATTCCTGTCAATATCAGTCCTGAAGAGTTTCTTACATTGCTCAACAGGCAGGGTTATACCCGTGTCGAGTTGTCGGGCAGAATAATGCGCATCGATGAAGAGGGCGTCACCTCAGCCCTTAATCCCGGAACTGAGATAAATATTGTCGTTGACAGGATCTCAGCCTCATCGGTAACTGATGAACTAAGCCGTGTCGCCGATTCCATTCAGACTGCCTTTCTCATTGGACATAGCAGGTGCGAACTGCTTGTCGAATCAGAATCGGGGGTTCATCGTGAAAGGTTCTCCGACCTGTTCGAGGAGGACGGCATCCATTTCGAGGAACCCTCAGAACATCTGTTCAGCTTCAACAACCCAATAGGAGCCTGTCCCGTCTGTGAAGGTTATGGAAAGGTGATGGGCATTGACGAGAACCTGGTAATTCCCGACAAGAACCTGTCGGTATATGATGATGCAATAGCATGCTGGAGAGGTGAAACCATGAAAGTCTGGAAAGAAAGGCTGATAGCAGGTGCACACAAATTTGACTTCCCCGTGCACAAACCATGGTTCAGGCTGACCGAAGAGCAGAGAAGGCTGGTGTGGAGCGGGAACCGTTATTTCTTCGGACTTAACAGTTTTTTTAATCACCTTGAGGAAAAAAAATACAAAATCCAGTACCGTGTTATGCTGAGCCGCTACAGGGGAAAAACCATTTGCCCTGAATGCAACGGTACCAGGCTCAGGAAAGAAGCAGGCTATGTAAAGGTTGGAGGCAGATCGGTATCGGAGCTCACCTCCATGCCGATAGATTCACTCTATGAATTCTTTGAACGGTTCCGGCCTGATCCCGGGGAAGCAGCAGTAGCCGACCGGATACTGATTGAAATAAGACAACGTCTGAAGTTCATGCTCGATGTCGGACTGCCCTACCTGACACCCGAACGGCTCATGTCAACCCTGTCGGGAGGTGAATCACAGAGAATCAACCTGGCCACATCACTTGGAAGCAGCCTGGTGGGTTCCCTGTACATACTCGATGAACCGAGCATTGGCCTCCATCCCCGCGACACAATACTGCTTATCGGGGTGCTTAAACAACTTCGTGACATCGGGAATACGGTCATCGTGGTCGAACATGATGAAGAGATAATCAGGTCTGCCGACCTGATTATCGACCTGGGACCGCTGGCAGGACGAAACGGCGGAGAAATATCCTTCATGGGCACCCTAAAGGAATGCATTGATGGTGATTCACTTACGTCGAATTACCTGTCTCGAAGAATGACCGTCGGCATACCGGCCAGACGAAGAAAATGGAATAGCTATATCGATGTACTGGGTGCAAGAGAAAACAACCTGAAGAATATTGATGTAAGGTTTCCCCTTCATATACTGACATGTATAACGGGCGTCAGTGGTTCGGGTAAGTCGACACTGGTGAACGACATTCTGTACCGGGCAGTAAGCAATGCATTAAAAGGCTTCACGTCAAGACCCGGTGAATTTGGCTCGCTGGCGGGAGATATGTCTTCCATAACGTCGGTGGAGATGATTGATCAGAATCCCATTGGAAGGTCTAGTCGTTCCAATCCGGTGACTTACCTTAAGGTTTATGATGAGATAAGGAAACTGTTTGCCAATCAGCAGGCATCGGTGCAGATGGGATTCAAGCCGGCATGGTTTTCATTCAATGTTGACGGCGGAAGGTGCGAGGAATGCCAGGGAGATGGGATCATAAGGGTGGAGATGCAATTCATGGCCGATGTGGAATTGACATGCGAGGCTTGTGGCGGCAGACGCTTTAAAAAGGAGGTACTTGAGGTAAAATACAGGGATAAGAATATTCATGATGTCCTTGAGATGACAATCGAGGAGGCTATTGATTTCTTCAGCGCCGACAAAGACAGGACAGCCCTTAAAATCGCGGAAGAACTCAGGCCGTTATCAGATGTGGGTCTGGGCTATGTAAAGCTCGGCCAGTCGTCAGGGACCCTCTCAGGTGGTGAGAGTCAAAGGGTTAAACTTGCCTACTTCCTGGGGCAGAAAAAGGATTCGGGCCATATTTTGTTTATTTTCGACGAACCAACAACCGGACTGCACTTCCATGATATCGCAAAATTGCTGCACTCGGTTCAGTCGCTTATAACCCGGGGCCATTCCGTAATAATGATTGAACATAATCCTGAGGTAATCAGGAATGCTGACTGGATAATTGACCTGGGTCCTGAGGGTGGCGCAGGAGGGGGTCAGCTGGTTTTTGAGGGCAGACCAGAGGAAATAACCGCCTGTAAAAAATCACATACGGGAGAGTACCTCTCTCGACCTATTTTACCTTGAAGCCAAACATTATGGATACGCAGCCACTGGCCGGTGTCTCACCGGGCTGATTGAAACTGGTGACCTTTACAACCAGTTTGAGCTGCTGACTCGACTCAAGCTTGAAATCCCATGTTTTGGCATTGTCCATATCCTTGCTCGAAAAGAGTACGTTCCTGTTTGAATCCATTACCCGGAACTCAACATTAGGGAGGTTGGCAGCACCGCAAACCGCAACCCGGTATTCCATATCGGCATAAAAAGTCTTGTACAATTCTGCTTCCTCCCCTTCCACGAGGATGGCAGCATGATAATTGCCATCATGCGCATAGGAGCCCAGCTGCGGCCTGCAATCGTTCTTGGCGAAACCCTTGCATTGGGCTCCCGCCTCTAAACCGGCCAGTATAAGTATAAAAATAAGGGGGACTATTTTTAAAACCTTCATGACGTAATCTATTTAATGAATGAATTCCTGATGGTTGCAACAGTTTCCTTGAGTTCCTCGAATGTCTGCCTGGTCATATCAGTCTTAACCTCAGACTTCAGTACCGTAACATTTGTCTGCTGATCAATCTCGGTTCTAACAGGTGATGAACTTATATTTATGTTGTCGAAAACCTTGCGCAGTCCGTCGAGCTGACCAAGCAATTCATCTATTGATGGATGGCCGGCATTGTCCTTTAAAAGGTCAAATAGAATTCCTATGGAAAGCTTCTGGTCAACGATGGTTGATACCAGCTTATTGCCCTCGAATTCATTCATATCGACAAGCTGAGTTGCTATATAGAGACCCTCTATCCATCCCCCAACCAGCACTATCGAAGCAATTGCAGGCTGGTCGTTGTCTTCGAGATATGCATTGGAATTAAGGAATGTTTCTGAAACAATCTCCATTATTACGTCGGAGTTGTTAATGTTCTCCTCAAGTTTCTCGATGGTTTCTTCATTAATAGCATCAAGTATACCGAGGCCGTCAGCCATCTTCTTGGCAGCATTCATATAGTTGATGATGATCTGCGTCTGGTCATAAAGACTGGCAAAACTGAGGTCACAGGTATAAATCCCGAGGTTGAGGGCCATGCTTTTGTTGGTGGTATAATTTGATGAATTCTCAACAGGATTGAGGTAGGTCTTGTCAAACCTGGCTCCGGCCGATTTGATAAGCATTGCCGATTCTAATGGCGACGGCAGGGAATTAAATATCTTCTCTGCCTGCTTGATATCATCCAGAATCTGAAAATCCTCCTTCTTGAGGTCAATCTCGGTCTGCCCCTTATCGGCCTTTCCTCCGCCCGATTGACATCCCGAAACCGCAATGATGCAGAACAATACAACTGTAAGCAACAGTAATGACCTTGAAATTAACTTGGTATTCATGGTTAAAGATTTTAAGTTTCCGTTCAAATAGACGACTAAATTAGCATTTTATTTTTATTTATTCAAGTCAAAGGATCTGCGATTTATCAATCGTGACTCGAAAAATACTTCATAAACTGGGCGCGTTCATAAACCGATGGCATATCAATATTCCGGTAATTGAGTTTGCCCCTGAAGTCTTTAACGTGCGCAAAACCTTTCCTGTCCATCCAGTCAGATATTTGTCTGTTCATGGTTTTCAGGTAACCCAGCCCCTTGGTGTAAAGGATAGAACATACCTGTACGGTAGAGGCCCCGGCAAGCAAATACCTGACGGCATCATCCCCGGAGTGAACACCCGTTGAGGCACTTATATCCAGTTTTATGTTCAGGGCACTTCCCATAGCTACCCATCGCAGCACATACCTTTTATCTGAGGCTGTGCTGAAGATGGAGGCAGGGATTATGTTCATTCCCTCAATATCGATATCCGGTTCAAAAAACCTGTTGAAAAGTACAACACCATTCACTCCCCTCCTGTACAACTGGTCGAGCATGTACAAAATATTGGAAAAACGGAATCCCAGTTTGATAACCACAGGTATACTTATGGTTTTTTTCAGCTTTTCAACCAGGGTGAAATATAATTTTTCGGCTTCAGCTGATGATTGTCTGCTATCGGCAGGAAGAAAAAAGACATTTACCTCAAGGGCATCGGCGCCTGCATCTGCAACATGCCTGGCAAAATCAGTCCAACCTTCAGCCGAAATGCAGTTTATACTGGGAATGACCGGTATGCTGAGGCTCTCCCTTGCTATCCTGATAAGGTTCAGGTATTCCTCGACACTCTTCGATCGGGTATAATATGCAATATAATCATCCGCTTCGGGATAGGATTCATCTTTTGCCAGGGATTTGGAGTGATAATTTATCTGCTCTTCGAAAAGTGACTTCAGCACAACGGCTCCCGCACCGTTGTCTTCGGCCTCCCTCAGCCGGTCGGGAGTGGATGTAAGACTGCTGCTGCTCACGATCAGGGGGCTGTTGAGTTCAACTCCCAGATAGGTGGTTCTAAGTTTGTCCATTTTCATTTGTTGTTAATCATGCTTCAAAAATATCATCTTTCTCCAAATATCAGGCTGCCTACCCTTATAATTGTACTTCCCTCCTCAACTGCAACCATGTAGTCGCCTGACATACCCATCGATACTTCATTGAAATCCGTGTCACCATTGAAATAGTCATCCCTGATCTGCTCGAACCATCGCCTGAGTTGCCTGAATTCGGTTCTTACCACCGACATGTCGTCAGTAAATGTGGCCATACCCATTAAGCCTCTTATCCGGATATTCTTCAACAGCATGAAAGTTTCATTATTGAGCATTTCCCTTATCTCGTCAATGGAGAATCCGAACTTTGTGTCCTCAGTGGCTATGTGTACCTGAAGAAGGCAGTCTATAACCCGGCCGGACCTCTCCGCCTCCCTGTCTATTATCCTTAGCAGCCTATAGCTGTCGACAGATTCTATCATTGAGACAAAGGGAACGATGTATCTGACCTTGTTGCTTTGCAGGTGACCAATCTGATGCCACTCAATATCACGGGGCAGCTTCTCTCTCTTGGAGATCAGTTCCTGCACCCTGTTCTCACCAAACATCCTGTGGCCGGAACCATAGGCTTCCATGATCATTTCAGGCGGCTTGGTCTTCGAGACGGCCACAATCTTGATATAGGGTGGCAGGGATGACTTAAGGGCTGCCAGTCTCTCTTCAACTGTCTGCATTATTGCTCCTTTTCCACTCATGCAAAATTACGTAAAAGCCCTGGTTCCAACCAGGGCGTGCAACCTTTCAGTCAAGAAGGTGTATGACCAGCCCGCTTCTGAGTTTGGGTTCGAACCATGTTGTCTTTGGGGGCATAATGTTCCCCGTGTCAGCGATTCTTATTAACTGATCCATAGAAACGGGATAGAGAGCAAAAGCAACCTTCATTTCCCCTGAATCAACTCTCTTCTTCAATTCTCCCAATCCCCTTATTCCCCCGATAAAATCAATCCTCTTCGATCTCCGCAAATCCTGTATATCGAGGATGGGGCTGAGAATCTGGTTTGACAGAATGGTAACATCAAGCTGGCCAATGGGGTCTTCATCATCAAAGGTACCCTCCCTGGCCCCCAGGGAATACCATCTGCCCTCCAGATACATCGAGAATTCATGAAGCCGCGAAGGTTTATATATATCCTTCCCCCTGTCAACCACATTGAAACCGGCCGAAAGCCTTGCCAGTAATTCCTCGGGCGAAAGTCCGTTGAGATCCCTGACCACCCTGTTGTAATCTATTATACGAAGCTGATCTGACGGGAAGTGAACTGCCAGAAAATAATTGAATTCCTCGGCCCCGCTGTGGTTCGGATTTGCGTCGCGCTTTTCCTTGCCTACCAGTGCTGCGGCTGCTGTTCTGTGGTGACCATCGGCCACATAGGTAAAGGGAACCTTGGTCCGGAACAGCTCTTCAAGGGTCCGGTTCATCTCCCTGTCGCGAATTACCCAGAAATGATGCCCGAAGCCATCCTCAGCCAAAAAATCATACTCGGGTTCCTCCCTCGAGGTAACCGTTTCAACTATCGCGTCTATCTCCTTAACGGGGGGATAGGTGAAGAATACCGGTTCAATGTTGGCATTGTTGACCCTCACATGGATCATCCGGTCCTGCTCCTTGTCGGGTCGTGTAAGCTCATGCTTCTTAATCTTTCCGTTAAGATAGTCATCCACTGAAGCACATCCAACAATCCCATACTGGGTGCGGCCCTCCATCGTCTGCGCATAGATATAAAACATGGGTTCACTATCCTGTACAAGCCATCTCTTCTCCTTCCATTTACGGAAATTATCAACCGATTTGGCATATACCTCCTCGGAATGGACATCGGTTCCGGCCGGAAGGTCAATCTCCGAACGGGTTATGTGAAGAAGTGATCTTTCCTTGCCCTCCGCCATCCTTGCGGCCTCTTCACTGCTCATAACATCGTAAGGCAGGCATGCCAGCTCTGCCGCTATCTCCCTCGGAGGCCTGAGCCCCCGGAATGGTCTAACTATCGCCATAAATATTTATATTATTGTTTTGTAATAATTTTATCAGTGTTACTTTTTTACGGTTTGCGGTATGCGGTATGCGGTGTTCGGTGCCCGGCAACTCAGAACTCAGAACAATAAACGCGGAACCCGAACAGAGTCCGGCGACATACGGGCGAGATCACGACCGAGGTGAAAATAAGCCGAAGACGAAGGTAAAACACGGAGCCCTGTTTCAGGAACCGTAGCTTTAGCGAGGGCTGCACCCTGAACCCTGCACCCTGAACCCTGAACCCTGAACCCCTGAACCCTGAACCTTGAACCCTGAACCCTGAACCCTGTACCTTGCACCCTGCACCCTGCACCTTCCTACTTGTTCACCCTGAATTTCTGGTTACCGGTGGCAAAGAAATCAACAATCTGCCTGGCAGCCGCAACTCCGGCGTTTATGTTTGCTTCGGCAGTCTGGGCACCCATCTTCTTGGCTGTGAAGATAAACCTGCCGGCATACTTCTGCTCGAACACTGCTTTTGCATCAGGTTCAATATCTGAGAGGTATGCAAAATCAGGTTTCTCTTCCATGATCCTTATCAGGCCCTCTTCATCAATAACCTCCTTGCGGGCGGTATTGACGAGAACTCCGCCCGACGGCATCAGTTTCAGTAGATCATACCCGATTGATTTCTTGGTCTTGTCATTGGCCGGGATATGAAGGCTGACATACTTGCATGTCTTGTACAACTCCTCTATTGTTTTGCATGCCTTTACTCCTGCAGTCTTAAGATCCTTCTCATTTACAAAGGGATCGAAGGCATATATGTCCATTCCGAATCCGGCGGCTATCCTTGCAACATTTTTTCCGACATTGCCGAAAGCATGTATGCCTATTTTCTTACCCATAAGTTCTGTCCCCGACTTTCCCGCAAATCCCCCCCTGGCATTGTAAAGCATCATTTCAAAGGCCAGCTCGGCGACTGCGTTTGAATTCTGTCCGGGTGTGTTCATGGCGACCACGTTGGCGGCTGTACATGCAGCCAGGTCCAGATTATCATAGCCTGCCCCTGCTCTTACCACAATCTTCATCTTTTTAGCGGCCTTTACGACCTCTGCCGATACGATATCACTTCTTACGATAATGGCATCGGCATCTGCCACTGCAGCCAGCAACTGATCGACACTGCTGTATTTCTCAAGGAGTGCCAGTTCATGGCCTCCCTTTTCAACAACCTCCCTGATCATGTTCACTGCTACCGGGGCAAACGGTTTGTCTGTTGCAACAAGTATCTTCATATCCTGTCATTTTAAAGAAAAAGACTACAGGCGCAAAGCCTGCAGCCCTTTTCCGTTGATTAATACATTAATGTTTTGCTTCAAATTCCTTCATAACATTCACGAGGGCCTGAACGCTCTCCTTCGGAAGGGCATTGTAGGTCGATGCCCTGAAACCTCCTACCGAACGATGTCCGGGAATGCCAACCATTCCCTTCGACTTTGCAAAATCGGCAAATTCCTGCTCGAGCTCCTTATACTTATCCTCCATAACGAAACAGATATTCATCAGCGACCTGTCTTCCGGATCTTTTACAGTTGCCCTGAACAGCTTGTTCCGGTCGATCTCGTCATAAAGAATCTTTGCCTTTTCAATATTCTTCTTCTCCATCACTTTTAAGCCTCCCATATCCTTAAGCCAGCGCAGTGTCTGAACCGCGGCAAACACGGGCAGTACAGGCGGGGTATTGAACATCGACTCCTTGTCAATATGGGTTTTATAGTTCATCATTGTGGGGATTGGCCTGGTGACCTTACCCAATACATCTTCCCTGATAATAACAAAGGTCACCCCTGCAGGAGCGAGGTTCTTCTGTGCTCCCCCGTATATAATGGCGTATTTTGAAACGTCGAGGGGTCTGCTGAAGATGTCGGATGACATATCGGCCACCAGTGGTATTTTGCAGTCGATATCCTTCTTCAGCTCTGTACCGAAAATTGTATTGTTGGTGGTGATGTGGAAGTAATCCGCATCGTTCGGTACCGTGTAGTTTTTAGGTATGTAGCTGAAATTCTTGTCCTTCGAGGAGGCAACCTCAACGACCTCGCCAAACAATTTGGCCTCTTTCTGGGCTTTGCCTGCCCATTCACCGGTATTCAGGTAAGCAGCCTTTTTCTCCATAATGTTCATCGGTACCATAGCAAACTGAAGGCTTGCGCCTCCCCCAAGGAAGACAACCTGGTAACCTGCCGGGATGTCGAGCAACTCCTTGAACAGAGAGACAGCTTCATTCATTACAGCAATGAACTCCTTGCTGCGATGTGATATTTCCATAATGGAAAGCCCCGTTCCGGCAAAATCCCTGACACCCTCAACTACCTTGTCAATTGTAAACTGCGGCAATATTGACGGGCCGGCGTAAAAATTATGTTTCTTCATATCCTTTAAGATTTTAAGTTTAGTTTTCCTGCAATCCATTAAAAAGCAAATATATTAAATTATAAGCAATTAATAAAAGCTTCCGGTATCTCAGCCATCAGGTGACATTGCCACCAGCAGTCCATCGCGCAAAACAGGTATGACCGCTACTGTATCGATGGTAAGGCAGTATTCAATGCAGTCATCAAGGCCCTTAAGCTGCAGGCGGCTTCGATGAGCAGCCTTGCCGAGATATCCCTGCAAATCACTTTCAGCCAGTTTCCAGAGGTCAATGGCAGCGAAGACAGAATCACAGTTCGTTTCGAACAGTCCCGAAAGGAGCAGTTTTTGGGACAGGAAGCCGGCACAGACAGTATCCTCAAGATTGAACCTGCCCTTCCAGCCTGCGCAAAGCAGCAAAACATTCCGGTCTGTTCCTGCAAGATAACGGGCTACGGCTTCCCCGTTGAGGAAAGATCCGATAATGGTCATGTGATATGGGGAAGCCAGATGAATTGTTCTGGTACCATTGGTTGTTGTATACACAACAGTCTTACCTTCAACTCTTTCCCTGGTAAAGTTAAAGGGGGAATTGCCAAAGTCGGCAAATTCAAGCATCTGGCCGTCGCGTTCACCGGCAACAAGATAACCTTCCGATTTATACCTTCTGGCTTCATCAATTGTAGCAACGGGTATCAGGCGGTCAACACCATTCCGGAAGGCAGTGCAGATTGAGGTCGTTGCCCTGTAAATGTCAAGGATAACAACTATGGCCTCCCTGTCAGGGTACCCCCCGAGAAGTTCAGGGGCAAGGCATACCTCAAGATTTCTCATTTTGCTCATTAAGGTTCCCGCAGAAAAAGACAGATCGGTTGAGAAGAGACTATTTCCTGTAAAATGGAGGATTGACAACGACTGCCTTCAGATCCTTGTTCCTTATCCGAATGAATATCTCCGTTTCAGGTTTCCAGTAACCCTTTCCGAGGTAAGCCATGCCAATTCCCTGTTTGAGCACCGGGGACATGGTTCCTGAAGTTACCTCTCCTATTTTATTACCCGATCCATCAACCACCTCGTAGTGCTGCCTCGGTATTCCCCTGTCAATCATGACAAAACCCTTCAGCCTCCGATTCACCCCCTCTTCTTTCTGCCTGATATACAATGACTTGTCTATCAAATCCTTATTGTCTGAGAGTTTGGTGATCCACCCCAGGCCTGCCTCAATGGGCGAAGTTGTGTCGTCAATGTCGTTTCCATAGAGGCAAAAACCCATCTCCAGTCTCAGCGTATCCCTTGCGCCGAGACCAATAGGTTTAATACCGAACTCCCTGCCGGCTTCAAATATCTTCTCCCAGATAGTTGCAGCCGCATTGTCAGGCATATAAATCTCACATCCACCCGATCCGGTATAACCGGTGGTGGAAAAGATGATGTCATCGAAGCCGGCAAATTTCAGTACCTTAAAGGTATAATACTCCATATCCTCAACCTTTTCGGGAGTCAGTTTCTGCATCGCCTTCAGGGCAGAGGGGCCCTGAATGGCCAGCTGAGCTATTTTGTCGGAGGCATTTACCAGGTCGCGGCCCGGAACAATGCCGAAAGGTTTGGCCTGCCCGACGCACCACTCCCAGTCCTTCTGAATGTTGGCAGCATTCACAACCAGAAGGTATTTCTCCGTTGAAAACCGGTAAACCAGCAGGTCATCAACAATTCCACCCTTGCCGTTGGGAAAACATGAATACTGGATCTTGCCATCATACAAGGCCTCAACGTCATTACTCGTAATATGCTGGAGATATTTTGTGGCAGAAGGACCGGTTACCTGGAATTCTCCCATATGGGAAACGTCAAAGACACCGACCTTTTCACGAACGGTTAGATGCTCATCGGTTATCCCCGAATATTCGACAGGCATGTTATACCCTGCGAAAGGCATCATTCTGGCTCCCAGTTTCTCATGAAATTTTGTAAAGGCTGTATTTTTCATAACAGGTAGGTTTTAAAAGTGCATGGAATCCCTTTTGTTCTCATAAAGTTTACTGTCAATCTTCCTCGAAAAACAATCAGGGTCCATGGTAAAATATAAACAGAATAGTCGGCCTAAATGTATATAATTTGGAACAAACAAACCTTGAATTAGGTCATCAAACAAACATTTTGATGATTCTTCCCATACATCAGAACTCAAGGATCTTAAATTCCACCCTCCTGTTTGCAGCCCTGCCTGCAGGTGTGTCATTGGGTTCAACAGGCTGGGCGGAACCATAGCCTTTTGTCTCTATCCGGGTTGACACTATTCCTTTCCCGATCAGGTATTGTGTAACTGCCGTAGCCCTCTCCAGACTCAGCCTGTCATTAACTGAAGCACTTCCCGTGTTGTCTGTATGTCCCGATATTTCGATCCTCATTTTCGGGTTCTCATTCATTATCATTGTAAGCTTGTTAAGCTCAGCGTATGAAGCTGAGGTAAGAATTGACTTTCCGGTTTCAAAGAAGATATTGTTCAGAACCACCTTTTTACCAACTGTAATTTTATTAAGGTAGAAATTAGTAAAGAATGACTCTCCAATGTATGCTGCCGGTATATCAAGGGTCCTGAGATCGGAAAGGTACCCGTTGCTTCTTACCTCAAACATATAGTTCCTTCGATTCTTCACATTAACCCTGAAACTGCCGTCTTCCCCTGAAGTAATAAGTGAAGCCACAACCTGGAACGTTTCAGGATCAATAATATCAATACGTGCTACCAGAGGTGTCTCTTCCGACGAGTCAAGGACCCTTCCCTCGAGATAGAAAACAGGTTCAGCCACAACCGGCTGTACCTCCTTTACCACCTCCCTGACCACGTAAACAGTGTCGACCACCTTGACGGTGTCCGCAACAATAACCGGCTCAGGTATAGGTTCCTCGATGACAGGCAGTGGTTCTGGTTCGGGAGGCATCAACCGCCCAATGCAGATATCCAGACCGCCATATCCGCCGGTTCTGTTGGTAACCAGCCAGAAAGTGCTGTCGCCAGGCACACCTGGTCTGAAGTACATATCATCATATACCGAATTGACAGGCAACCCTGCATTAACGGGTTCCCCCCAGGTTCCATCCTCATTCCTTACAGAATAGAAAACGTCGAATCCTCCTATGGTACTATGACCTCTCGAACTGAACCACAGGGTATCACCACCGTATGAATAAGCTACCGATTCCTCATCCCATTGTGAGTTAAGGACAGAAAGAGTGACCGGTTTCCCCCATCTTCTGCCTTTGATTCTTTTCACGATGTATATATCCTTGCCCCCGGCTCCTTTTCTATCCAGTGCACTTACAAAGACGAACTCCTCGCCTGATGGGGCAAAAGCAACCGAAGTCTCGGTAAACAGCGAATTGATGCCGGCATTGATTGGTTTTGGCTTCTTCCAGATTCCTTTCTTCAGGGTAGTTACAAGAATATCACCATCACCCCTGTATCCTGCATAGAGATACATGGTGCTGCCATTATCTGCAAGTGCAAGCGGCGCTTCGCAGAAGGCAGTATTCATCTTACCCTCAAGTGGTAATGCAACACTCCATGCCTCACCCAGTCGGGTTGAAAGGTATATGTTTTCGTCCGGCAGTTCATCCTGGTACTTGCCGGCAGGTTTTGTTGCCGATGGTCGCCTCGATGCAAAATATAGTTTCATCCGGTCATCGTCAAGAACCGGAGAATAATCATCAAAGGGCGAGTTTATAACTTCACCGGCATTGGATATCTCTATCCTGGCAGTATCGTTCATGATTAACATGCCTGCATTGCTTTCATCGATATATTTCCTTACCCTGTCAAGCATCTCCGGGCTCTTCTTGACATCAGACTCCAGAAACTCAGTATATTTACCAACCGCGTCGATGAACTTGCCGCTTACCTGGTAAGCTCTCCCGGTTAGAAGCAGAATATCCTCCGCAACGGTTGGTTTGAGAGACAGTGCCTTAAGAAAATAATCAATTGCATGTTCCTTTTTGGACGTAAGGAGATGACAGACGCCCATCTTGTAGTTAAGCTCAGGGTTGTCGGGGTTGTAAAGGTACGCATTCGTATATTCCCCGAGTGCCTCAGGATAACTCAACACTCCTCCCGCATAGTGCCTGTCTCCATTGCTCAGGCTTCTCCATGCGTTTTCAAATCCGGGTTTGTCCGTCCTGAATTCACTCCTGATAACCTTAACATCCTCCTGACCCGATACCGTCATCATGAATAATGACATCAGAGCAGGAAAAATTATAATCCTATTCATACTCATAAAGCCTCTCATTTAAAATCTAAAAGTAAGACATTTTTTCTTAATATCGAACCGTGATGACATGACTGCCGATTCAAAATATGTATTCATATAAAGGTCTGCATTCTTTTTTTTCTATTTTTGTCATCAGCTATTGTACATAAACCGGAAACCACCGGAGAAATGGAATACGCCTTTATCAAGACAGATTACCTGGAGATGGTAACCGGACGTGACGCGGCCATCACCGAAGAGCTGGTAACAATTTTCAGGAACCAGGTCGTTGAGTTCTATGAACAGATGGCAGCACTCAACAAGGAACGAAGGTATTCTGAACTGGGACAACTGGCCCATAAGGCCAAATCGTCGGTATCGATCATCGGAATGGAAAAGATGGCCACAACCCTGAAATTGCTCGAACAGAATTCCAAGACAGCAACGGAAAGTAAAGACTTCAGCAATGAAATTGAGTCATTCAGGATTGACACCAGGGAAGCACTGCGCGAGCTTGATCATTATCTGAAAACCCTTTGAGTAATTTCTGAATTATGATCAGGAGAGAAAAAAAAGAGAAAGTTGAAGTAGTGAGCTTCGAAATAGACACAATAAATGCCCTGGTTACAGATGAGGTCAGGGAACAGATTACCGCCATACTGGAAAACGGAACAACAAAACTGGTTATTGATCTGACCGGTGTCAGGTATATTGACAGCTCAGGGTTCGGATGCCTGCTGGCAATATCGAGAGGTGCAAAAAACAGTTTCTGTTCACTCATTTTCTGCTGCCTTGAACCAGAGGTCCGGAAGGTCATCGAAATGCTTCACCTCCACACGGTGTTTCATATTGCGCAAACCAGGGATGAGGCATTAGCCCGGGTTTAAAAAGGCATGGGATTATTCCCGGTTTCTGAATACCACACTACCCTCTTCCAGGTCTGCATATATCATACTGTTTCTGCTTATCCTTCCTGCGATGATCTCCCTCGAAAGCTCATTCACCAGCATCTTCTGAATGACCCTTTTTACGGGTCTTGCACCAAACTGTCTGTCATAACCATCTTCTGCCATCCACCTTATCAGGTCATTACTCACCTCGAGTCCGATATTTTCAGATTCCAGAGCAGCAATTAACCTTTCTGTCTGCATCCGGGCAATTCCGACCACATCTTCCATTCCGAGAGGTCTGAAAACGACGGTCTCATCAACACGATTAAGAAACTCGGGTCTCAGAACCTTGCGTAACATGTTATTCAGTTCCCTGGTTGCTGCCTCATGTCCCCTCTCCTCATCATCGGGATATTGATCCATCGTTTCGCCAATAATTTCGGAACCAAGGTTTGATGTCATAATAATAATTGTATTCCTGAAATTAACAACCCTTCCCTTGTTATCGGTAAGCCGGCCGTCATCAAGTACCTGAAGCAGGAGATTGAAGACATCGGGATGGGCTTTCTCAATTTCATCAAGCAGCACCACCGAATATGGCTTATGCCTGACGGCTTCGGTAAGTTGTCCTCCCTCTTCATACCCAATATAACCCGGAGGCGCCCCTATAAGTCTTGAAACCGAATGCCGCTCCTGGTATTCCGACATGTCTATTCTTGTCAGCAGGTTTTCATCATTGAACAGGAAGTCTGCCAGCGCCCTCGCGAGTTCGGTTTTTCCAACCCCGGTTGAGCCCAGGAAAATAAAAGATCCTGCAGGCCTCCTGTCATCACTCAGTCCGGCCCGCGACCGGCGTACAGCGTCAGAGACAACCCTTACCGCTTCATGCTGCCCAATGATCCTTTTATGCAGCTCCTCCTCAAGCCTGAGCAGCTTATCCCGCTCGCTCTCAAGCATCCTGGCGACAGGTATTCCAGTCCATCTGGCAACTATATCCGCAATATCCTCCGATCTGACATCCTCCCTTATCAGTGCACCCTTTTCACGCTTCCGGGATATGCTGTCCATTAGCTGCCGTATGTTTTTTTCAAGCTCCGGAATCCGTCCATACCTCAATTCCGCTACCCTCCCATAGTTACCGGAACGTTCTGATGATTCTGCCTCCTCCCTGAGCTTCTCAAGTTCATCCTTTTTGCCCTGCAACTGCTCTAACACCTCCTTTTCGGCTTTCCATGAAGCCTTAAGTTCAGCTGTCGACAGCTGGTATTTCTTCAACTCCTCGCTGATCTCATTTACCTTGTCAGTGTCGCCATCCCTCCTGAGTGCCTCACGCTCTATCTCAAGCCTCCTGATATTTCTTTCGGCTTCGTCAATCTCCTCAGGCACTGAGTTCATTTCCAGCCTCAGTCGGGATGCAGCCTCGTCAATGAGATCAATAGCCTTGTCGGGAAGGAACCTGTCAGTTATGTACCTGTAGGAGAGGTCTACAGCCGAAATGATTGCTTCATCCCTTATGATAACCTTATGATGGGCCTCATACTTCTCCCTGAGGCCCCTGAGTATTGAGATGGCATCTGCCCTGTCGGGTTCATCAACCATAACCACCTGGAATCTTCTCTCCAGAGCCTTGTCCTTTTCGAAGTACTTCTGATATTCATTGAATGTGGTAGCCCCTATTGCCCTGAGATCACCCCTGGCCAGGGCAGGTTTAAGGATATTCGCCGCATCCATGGCCCCCTCCGATTTACCGGCCCCGACAAGAGTATGTATCTCATCGATGAAGAGCACTACCGCCCCTTCTGATGATACAACCTCGTTAATGACCGACTTAAGCCTCTCCTCAAACTCACCCTTGTATTTGGCACCGGCAATAAGAGCACCCATATCAAGTGAGTAGATGATCTTTGTCTTGATATCCTCAGGAACATCTCCCCGTACTATCCTGTGAGCCAGACCTTCAACGATAGCTGTCTTACCAACCCCGGGCTCTCCGATCAGAACCGGATTGTTCTTCGACCTCCTTGTGAGTATCTGCAGAATCCTTCTTATCTCTTCGTCGCGGCCGATTACAGGATCAAGCTTGCCGTTTGCAGCCCTTTCGTTCAGGTTTATCGCATACCTTCCAAGGGCGTTATATGCATCCTCTGCCGTTTGGGAATTAACTTTGCTTCCCTTCCTCAAATCCTTAATTGCCTTCTCAACACCGTCAGAGCTGACTCCATTTTCCTTCAGCAAGGCTGAAACGGGATCGTTAACGGATAATAACCCCAGAAGAATATGTTCAACAGCCACAAACTCATCTTTCATACGACCCGCGTGAGAAGATGCATTCCTTAGTGCCTCCGAAGCAGATTGTGAAAGATACTGGCTTCCCCCACTGACCCTGGGCAGCCTGCTTATCAATTCATCCAGCTTCGATGCAATTACCCGCTCATCAGCCTCTAGTCTCGAGAAAAGATAGGAGATAACAGACTGTCCTGTATCAATGAGTCCCTTAAGCAGGTGTGAACATTCGACAGCCTGATTGTCGCGCGACAACGCAATCCCGGATGCCTTTTCAATAGCCTCCCGCGCCTTTATGGTGAAATTGTTACCTGTTTCCATCTGAAAAAAGACTTTTTTGCATTGTGATTCAAAAAGTCTGCCGGCTGTAACCCACTGATTTACACTGCCTTTTTGTCATATTTTAATCACCCGGAGATTGTCATTTTGTCACTTTGACGGAGATGATGAAATGGTTACTTTGCAGGCAAAAATCAATTTATATGAATAAGGTAACATGGAAACCCGGGACTATGATTTATCCTCTTCCGGCGGTTATGGTCAGTTGCGGCAGCAACGATTCCGAATACAATATAATAACCATATCATGGACAGGTACCATCTGTTCCGATCCTCCGATGTGTTACATATCAGTCAGGCCCGAACGTCATTCTTACGGAATTATTAGAAAGGCCGGAGGATACGTCATCAACCTTACCACCTCCGGTCTGGTGAGAGCCACCGACTGGTGCGGGGTCAGGTCGGGAGCCAGACAAAACAAATTCAGGGAGACGGGACTCACGCCGATACCTGCTTTAACAGTAGCCGCGCCAATGATAGCTGAATCGCCGGTCAATATTGAATGCAGGGTCAGGGAGATAAAAGAGCTTGGTTCCCACCATATGTTCCTTTCAGAAGTGACGGCTATACACGCCGATGAGAGATACATAGAGGGTGACACCGGGGCTTTCAGGCTCGACAAGGCCGGACTGTTGTGCTATTCACACGGAAAATATTTTTCAACCGGTGAATTTCTTGGAAAATTCGGATTTTCAGTAAGGAAGAAAAGGAAATAAAGAGTCATTTAATTAAGGCAGTTGCAAAGCAGAAAATGACTATTAGGATTATTAATTCCAAATTACTAATTTCATAACCTGATTAAAACAGATCCGGAGATAGATGAGCGATAAGATATTAAAGGCTCTGATGCAGCTATTTGCAATCATTGCAAGACAGGAAGCCGATGACAGTGACAGGAGAAGTGTTGTTGAGGCCTTCCTGAAAAGGCAGCTGAACCAGGAACTCGTTCAACAGTACCTGGGTTATTTCGACGAGTATTACCTGGAAGCAAGGGAGAAACAGAAGAAGAGCAGTGTCGACAGACGTACCTCCGCGATAGCAGTAAGGGTTCTCAGAATTTGCACCCAGATAAACGACCAGCTGACCCAGGATCAGAAAATCATAGTACTCGTCCAGCTTCTTGAATTCTGCAAAACAGACAATGTGGTGAGTGCACTGGAACTGGAATTCATCCAGGCGGTATCCGAAACATTCAATGTATCAGTATCCGAACACAGGTTGCTCAAGGAGTTCGTACTGAACAGGCCAGACCTCATCCCCGATTCACCCGAAGTTCTTATTATTGATAATCGCGATGCTCCTGAAAACACTCAGTCGCGGCACATGAAGGTTGAGACCCTGAAGGGTCAGATATGGGTCTTGTATGTGCCTTCAGCGGCTATGTATTTCGTGAAGTTCAACCGGACAGGTGAACTTTACATGAATGGTCAGCTCCTCCAGGAGGACAAAACATATCCTTTCAATCCCGGATCCTCCCTTAGGGATCCGAAATCCTCACCCATTTACTACAGTGACGTCACAAGGCAGTTTATCAGGGAAGAGCTTCAGGCTTCACGGGTAGTTTACGAGGTCAAAGACCTCTTCTACAGGTTCCGGGGGGGCAACATCGGAATACACAAGATGTCGTTTGCGGAGGAATCTGGAAGGATGGTGGGTATTATGGGCGCCAGCGGTGCCGGCAAATCAACCCTGCTGAGCATTCTTAACGGTACCAACACACCGTCCATGGGAAAGGTAATGATCAACGGTATTGATATACACCATCAAAAGGAGGAAGTGAAGGGACTCGTAGGCTATGTGTCTCAGGATGACCTACTTATTGAGGAACTTACCGTGTATGAAAACCTTTACTATAATGCCAAGCTATGTTTCGACAATCTGTCAGAGGATGAGATAAAACTTAAAGTGATACAAACCCTCAAAAGCCTCGGACTGTTCGAAATAAGGGACATGAAGGTGGGAAGTCCCCTCAATAAGAAGATCAGCGGCGGACAACGCAAACGTCTGAACATAAGCCTTGAACTTATCAGGGAACCATCTATTCTTTTCCTCGATGAGCCAACATCGGGACTCTCCTCCAGGGATTCGGAGAATATTGTGGACCTGCTTAAGGAACTCTCGCTGAAAGGCAAACTGCTTTTTGTGGTTATACACCAACCCTCCTCCGACATCTTCAAAATGTTCGACAGACTTATAATACTTGATACCGGAGGATACCTTATATATAATGGCAATCCCGTATATTCCATCGAGTATTTCAAACGCATGATGCATCATGCGAACTACAATGAAACCGAATGTCATGTCTGCGGCAATGTGAATCCCGAGCAGGTATTCAATATTGTGGAATCGAGGGTGCTCGATGAATACGGGCAACTGACAAATACACGACGTATCTCTCCGGAAGAGTGGGGCGATAACTATATCAAACACCTTGAGGGCAATGAAAAGCTTCCGGAACCGGGTAAGGGTGTTCCCGACATTAATTTTAAAACTCCCAACAGGTTCAAACAGTTCCTGGTATTCATGAAAAGGGACATATTGTCCAAACTTGCCGATACACAATATCTCCTGATTACGTTACTGGAGGCTCCGGTACTTGCATTTGCACTGTCAGCTCTTATTAAATATTTCGATGAGAGTGCGAAAAACCCCGAATATACCCTCCTTGAGAACACGAACCTGCCTGTATATATCTTTATGTCGGTTATAATCGCAATATTCATGGGGTTGACAGTAAGTGCGGAGGAAATCATAAAGGACCGAAAGATACTCAAGAGGGAAGCTTTCCTGAACCTCAGCTGGAATAGTTACCTGATGTCAAAGGTTATGGTACAGTTCCTCATATCTGCCATCCAGGCCATCACATTCGTAATCATCGGCAATGGTATTATTGAAATCAGGGGCATGATGTTTGAGTACTGGCTGGTGCTCTTCACGGCATGGGCCTCATCAAACATGATGGGATTGCTGATTTCTGACAGTTTCAAGGCGGTGGTAACCATATACATCCTGATTCCATTCCTGGTTATTCCCCAGATCATCCTTTCCGGCATTATGGTTAAATATGAAAAGCTCAACCCAAACATTTCATCACCAACCAGCATACCTTTCTACGGTGAGGCCATTACGGCCAGGTGGGGTTATGAGGCGCTGGCCGTTAAGCAGTTCATGGGAAACAAATATGAAAGGGATCTTTACCAGTTCGACAAGAATATGAGCATCACAAATTTCAGGAAGAATTTCTGGTGCCCTACACTTAAGGGGAAGATCGATGATATAGAAAACGCCATTCTGGGCTCAAGAATTACGGCAGAAACCGTCGAAGACCTCAATCTTCTCCGTAATGAGATCACAATTGAGGGTAACCGAACGGGCATTCGCTTCGACCAGATTGGCTCCCTCTATCCCGACAAGCTTACTCCAGAAGTACTGACTGCCGCAAGAAACCATGTCGACCTTCTTCTGAATGTAAACAAGAGGCTCTATAACGAAGCCAATGAACTGAAAGATGCCCTCATTGAGAAACGCATGAAAGAGGACAGGGATGGTTATCTCCGACTCAAGAAAGATCATTATAATACATCGCTTGAGGAGTTTGTAAAGAACTCCAATGAGAAAGTGAAGATCATTGAATACAAGGGAAGGATTATCCAGAAGATTGACCCGATATTCCTCGACCCTGAAAGCCGTTTCATAAGGGCACATTTCTATGCGCCCGGGAAACAGGTTTTCGGAACCTTCCTTGATACCTACTGGGTTAATGTCATAGTAATGTGGATTATGACCGCCCTTCTGTATCTTGCACTGTACTTCAGGCTTCTAAAAAGGGGGCTTGAGTCAGCGGGTGTACTTTTCAGCCGTTTCAGCAAGCAGGATTAGGGATAACACCCTTATTGACAATAAAGAGGCTACCCCGCAAGAGGCAGCCTCTTCCATTATAGTGTATCACTGGAATCTACCGATCTGGCTCCGGAATAATTTTAATCGTTAATCTCTATCATCTTGAAGGGTACTCTTATTATGGACTCATAATCTTCGCCCGCTTCAAGCATATCCTCATCATCCTCTTCGTAGTACCAGTTCACCTCCACTTCATTCTTTGCCTTGTGAATGGCCTCCAGCTTCTTGAATACGTCAAGAATGCACTTGGAAGAACTCGTATTGAAATATTCAAGACGAATATTAACAACCGTTTTGGGGAGGGGAGTCTCCTTGTAGCTGTCAAGCCAGTCAACAAGGGGTTTGTAAAACTCCACTGAGTTTTCGGGTATGGATCTTCCCTTTATTTCAAATGTTCCTTCGCCTGCATCAAATTTAACTGACGGGGTTTTCGATGTTCCTTCAATGATGATCGGTTCCATATTCAATAAAATTATAAGTTTGACTCTGCCTCTTCGTTTACCAGGATATCGAGGTAAAAAAAGGAATTCAGGCCGTTAAAGTTGACGAACTTGTAGGCAAGCCGGTTACCTGTTTTGCGTGCTATGTCCACGAGTCCAAGGCCTCCGCCTCCCTTCTCCGATATTTTCTGGTGATTGAGTATGAATTTATACAGTTCCTTAATTTCCTCTTTGCTTGACCTGTTGATTCTCTTGATCTTTTCTTCCAGCTTCTCAATCTTGTCATTCCTGATGAAGTTACCGGTAATTATCCTGTACCCGGCTGATCCTCTTGAAATGACCAGGAGCCCGAACTTCCCGGCATCGCCCCCCGAAAAACCGGCAGGTGGTGCATCTACATGATGAAAGAGGTTCTGCAGCGTTTCCACGAGTACGTTGTAAACCTTCTTCTTTAGCCTGGGATGTTCGTCAAGGTCAAGCATCCTCTT
>JAVEWX010000162.1:0-5979 GCA_034004335.1 Bacteroidales bacterium
AGGTTGTCGAATTGAATGTACCTGACCAGGAATTTAACGCCGATATAGAATGGTATCGTATCTAAAAGTGCCGCAACGAACTTGAACACGTAAGTTGAGGCGATAAGTATGAGCAGTGCATGAGCCACAGTCTCCCCGGGTTCAATGTATATGGCACTTTTATTGAAAAACCAGGTGATTGACACTACAGCAACAGAGTCGACCATCTGGCTTGTTAGGGTTGAACCGTTATTCCTCAGCCACAAAGCTTTGCCATGAGTCATTTTTTTGAAGATATGGAATAGCTGAACATCAATGAATTGTGCGGTAAGATAAGCTACCATTGAGGCAACCGTAGCTCCGAAGGTCCACTGCCGTATCTGGAAGAAAGTCCGCTGCGGGTCACCAAGGACAGGCAGTCCGTCGGGCCCTGTTACCGGATGGGGAGGCAGGGATCCCCCGATCCATAGAATAAATATTACCCATATATTCAGCAGCAGACCCGTCCATACCACCAGGTTGGCTCTTCTCCTGCCATACAGTTCACTTATGAAGTCGGTACAAAGGAAGGTAACCGGGTAGGGCAGCACCCCGACAAAAACTATGAAGGGTATCTCTGCTCCGAAGATAGTAAATGACAGATCGATCTGACGTGAAATGCCCAGTATGTTAAGGATTGCCAATGTTCCCAGGAAGAAGCCGGAAAGTAGTATGAAGACTACCTCCCTGCGCCTCGATATGGTTTTATCGGATATATCTCCCTCATCAAACATTGATTTAAAAGTAAGCATAAAATTTAAATATGCAACTGACCCGGTTAGAATTATAATAGTCCTTTTTTTTTTGGGTTTGTGCATTAATTTAATTAAATGTCATTAATTAATAAATGGCTAATGGCTCCTGTTTGTTTTATTTTCCTACTTTTAACAATAATTTGCCCAAGGCAGAAATGAGAAACCGGTTATTACACTTTCTGGGTGTGGAAAAAGGCGAGGAATCGATGGTTTCCCTGCTGCTTTCTCAGTCGGTTTTCCTGGGGTTGTTCTATGGTGCTTTTGATATCAGTGCACATTCCCTGTTCCTGGCTGTTTACGATGAAACAATAATGGCGAGGGCATATATAATATCAGGGCTATCCGGCATTTTCCTTACCTCCCTGTATGCTTTTTTCCAGACAAGGATGAAGTTCAAAAATTTTGCCGTGCTCAACCTGATCTTTGTCGCACTGGTTACCCTTTTTCTCTGGATGAGCCTTAAGTTCAATCCATCGAATGCAGTTATCTTCATTCTGTTCGTGCTGATGGGGCCGCTGAATATACTGGCACTGCTGGGTTTCTGGGGTACCTCAGGGCGACTCTTTACGCTGAGACAGGGTAAACGGCTTTTCGGTCTTGTGGATGTCGGTCTGATACTGGGTGTAATTATCAGCAGTTATGCCATTCCCGTGATGCTGACTTTCGGATTCAACACTCATAATATAATTCTTTTAAGCGCTGTTGCTGTTTTCGGAGCCTCGATCCTTCAGTTTCTCCTTGGTTCCAGGCATACCCTGGGTGAAACTGCCAGTGTCAGGAAAGGATCGGTAAATAAGGCAATGTCCCTGTTTCGAAAGGACTCCTATGTCCTGAACATGGGGATATTCGTTTCACTGTCGGTAATGGTTGCATTCTTTGTGCAGTATTCATTCATGGCGGTGACCCGTGAACAATATCCCCTTGAGGCGGATATGGCAAGGTTCCTGGGATTGTTCATCGGGAGCATGATGATCTTTACCCTCTTCCTGAAAACCTTCCTGTTCTCATATCTTATCAGGAACTACGGCCTTAAGGTCCTCCTGCTGCTGCCTCCATTGCTGATACTTGTTTTTACGGCAGCTGCCTCACTGTTGGGTTCACTGCTGGGCTACAGGCCCGCTACGGGTGGTTTCATAATCTTTTTCCTTATACTGGCATTGTCAAGGTTGTTTTCCAAAGCCCTGAGGGATGCTGTTGAAACACCCTCATTCAAGGTCATTTATCAGACTATCGATGAAAAGGTGAGGTATGATGTGCAATCACTCATCGACGGTACCGTTAATGAAATGGCGGCCCTGGGTTCCGGGCTCCTGCTTTCCATCCTGGGGATAATTGCAGCAGGCAGGCTGATAAGTTTTTCATTCGTACTCCTCGCAATAACAATCATCTGGGGGTACCTTGGGTTCAGGCTGTACAGCGAATACAGGAAGGCAATTATCAGGTCGCTTGAGGAAAAAAGATCAGGGACGGATCCTGAACTGCCGGTATCGCCGGTAGTCACCGGGATGGGATGGTTCCATGCAACATTGATGATCAGGCGCAACTATTCCCGGCTGACCGGCGGTGACTTTTCATTACTTGCAGGCGACACAGGTGAAGGTATAGCCCGCCATCTGGTTAAGATAGCAGGAGTGTCGAATGACTTCAATCTTTTGCATGCCCTTGAGTGGATAAGAAACAGTGACCAGCTGCCCGCAGACATAAGGAATAATGCTTCGGAAACGCTTGCTGCCCTTAGGAAAGGGAGGGGGCCCTATATGGATCCTTTCATTAATGTACCCGTGAGAAAAGAGGCTGAAGAGCTCCTTAGGGCTGAGAGGACACCCCAACCGGCAATGTTACTCAAAACCCTCAGGGACAACTCACCGGCCTCCAGGCGTTCTTCGCTGGTAGTAATCGGCAGGCATAAGGTCACTGATCTGATGAGTGAGGTCTGTGAACTTCTTGTCAACAGCGACACCTCGCTTGATGCGGCTTCAGTTCTTGACTCATTCGGGGATTCATCTCATGCATGCCTCAATCGTTTCCTGATGAGAAGCTCGGGCAATGTCCCTCTCATGAAAAGCATTCTTGACATCATGGGAAGAAACAGCTTCCATGAGGCCTCAGGTCTTATTTACCAGATGCTCCGTGCCAGTTCAAGGGCCATCAGGGCTCAGTCGGTTGAGATATTGCTCGAGCATCAGTACATGGTTCCTGACAGTGAAAGAGACAAAATGAATCAGTTCATCTCCGAGATAGCAGGCATTATAACATGGCACCTGCAGGCATCAGTAGCTCTTGTCAGGGCTGATGACAGTCAACTTTCAGCAGCAATTGAGCAGGAGACCCGGTGGTGGTATGATTTTATGTTTAAACTGCTTTCTGTCACCTACGACTGCAACTATATAGTAAAAATACGGGAGAACCTTGAGATTGCAACAGTTGAGAGTGTTAACTTCGCACTGGAAATGATTGATATTGTGCTCGATGAGTCGATCAAGGCCAAAATAGGTTATTGCGTTGATATTACCGGCAATGAGGAAAAGCTGCGTTCCCTTTACCAATTCTACCCCGGTGTGGTTCCTGATTACAACAATCTGGTCGTTGAGATTATCAACCGTGATTATAATCTTATTTCCCTCTGGACGAAAGCGATTGCTGTTTCCTCCCTCCGGAATGTACCTTTAACTGAAAAGGTTCGTGAAACTCTTTCGGCATTGCTGTTCAGCCCCGGCAAGATACTCGTTGAAGAGGCCTCAAAGCTGTTAGTGGAAAAGGATGAAGATACCCTGAAAAGGCTGATACCAAGACTTCCGTCAGCGAATCTTGAGATCCTGGAGAAAGTAAGGGAGAGCAGGATGGGCGAAATGGATTTTCTCTTTGCTAAAGTCAGGTTCCTGAAGGGATATTTTGAGACTATTCCTGAAGATAACCTTATTGAAATGGCAGAGCAACTGGTTATGCTGAAGAGGGAGGATCTGAACAACCTTGCCGACGATGATATGTTCCTTTTACCAGCCGGTGTTGATCGGCAGTCAGGCAGTTACTGGTTCGTCAGAAAGGGAACTCCATATGAGAATATAAAGGACAAGACAGGTGGTTTCTACCGCCTTAAGTCCAGAACACTCATGGATTTCCTGTCATTCAACATGGAATTCCTTGAACCGGTGGTCAGCATGACAGATAATGCAGGAGAAATTGTACAAACATCATAAGATAAATGAAAACCAGGGCAACGACAATCTTTAATCAACTAATATTCAATGTAGCCATACCTACACTTTTTGCCCTGATGGTTTTTGCACTTATTAATTTCCAGCATACACATTCAACCATTGTCTCCAAGAATGAAGAGCGAAACAGGCTCATCTCAGAACAGGTTACCAATGTCATTGAATTCCAGGATATAGCATTCGACCTTATAGACCAGGAACTGACAAGGCATCTCGAGACTCTTAGTGATGCCCTGGTTAACAGGTACCTTGTGAATACTTCCGGAATTGAGCATGCCGACCTTTTTACCATGGCCAGTGATCTGAAGATGGACCTGAGGAATGAGGATATTTATATCGTGTCAAGAAGCGGAGAGGTAGTCAATACAACCTTTGCCGAGGACTGGGGGCTTAACCTGTTCAGCTTTGGGGATAAGCACCGTGAGCACCTTCTTCATGTATTCGACACAGGTGTTTTTGTACCTGAGCTCTTTACTGTGGAGGCTAAAACATTGCGTCCCAGGAAATACAGTTATCAGACCACCCGCGACCGGAACTATATTGTTGAACTGGGAGTATATTCTTCAAAGGCTGATGAGATTATCCAGATCATTGAAGATATGAAGCTCAAGATGATTGACAGGGAGAAGGGTATCATCGATGTGGAACTCTTTATGATGGCTGACAGGCCATTCAGCCTGAACAGCAACGCACTGCTGGTCCCTGAGCATGACACAATCCTGTACCGTACATTTGTTGATAAGGACACGTTATCGGTATATGAAAAGACTGGCCGGTCGTGGCTGCACTACCAGTACATATACATGCCACGGTTAAATACCAACCTGTATGAGGCATCAGTAATACGTATCATCTCTGACAGAACTACTGAAAAATACCTTTTCAGGACGGAACTTTTCCGGTTTGCAATTATACTGGCACTCACCCTGGCCCTGGTAACAAGTCTGATTTACAGGAAGACCAGGGTAATAACCTCTCCTATTAAGAAACTCGTTGACAGCGTCGACAGGATCACTAACGGACATCTTACCGAGAGGGCTGAGGTTACCGGCAACAACGAAATAACAAGGTTGTCGGAAAGATTTAACATGATGATAGCGCAGTTGGAGAGCTACTATTACGAACTTGAGGAAAAGGTAAAGGAACGGACCAGGAAGATCGAAAACCAGAAAGAGGAAATACTGAAGCAACGTGATGAGCTTGCCACCATGAACTGTGACCTGCAAAAGGCAAATACTGAAATTGAGGAGCAGAAGAAGCACATTATGGATTCCATATATTACGCCAGAAGGATCCAGACCGCCATTCTGCCTTCCCAGGTAGTGCTTGATAAACTCCTGCCTTCAAGCTTCATTTTCTATCTTCCAAAGGATATTGTTAGTGGCGACTTTTACTGGGTTCACGAGTCTGAGGGACACCGGATGGTTGCAGCCGTCGATTGCACCGGGCATGGTGTCCCCGGAGCCTTTATGTCAATAGTGGGCTTCAATGAGCTCAACCATGCCGTGAATGTAGCAGGGGCACTCAAGGCTTCGGAAATTCTTAACGAACTCAACAGGGGGGTTATTGAAACATTGAATGAGGGAGTTTCCTCAGCTTCAATAAGGGATGGAATGGATATTGCCCTCTGTGTCTTTCCTCCGGGAGGCAATAATATCTACTTTGCAGGAGCAAACAATCCTCTTATAATAATTCGTAATAACGAGATCATTAAGGTCAAGGGAGACAGGATTCCCATCGGGGCTTTTGAGGGTCTTAATCCTCAATCGTTTACAAATCATGAGATGGAAGTGTTCCCCGGAGACGTTCTCTATCTGTTTTCTGACGGATTTGCTGATCAGTTTGGCGGAAAGGAAAACAAGAAATTCCTGACCGGCAGGTCCCAGCATCTCCTGCTTGAGATACACCACCTGCCTCCCGACAGACAAAAGGAAGAACTCCACCGAAGACTTGTCGAATGGATGGGAAACAATGCGCAGGTTGATGATATC
>JAVEWX010000020.1:0-28901 GCA_034004335.1 Bacteroidales bacterium
TTGTGGTATATCTGATCCCCGGATTGTTCGGGGCACCACTTAAGGGGCTGTCGGGGCTTCTGCCAGCCAGGGAGAAGTCCGAATTCAACCTTGATAGGGTTGCGGGTCCGGCACTGATTACCGGTTCCGGTGCCTCACAGATGGCACCGGCTTCAGAAAGCGGTCTCTGCGATGAACCGCTTTACGGTGATTTCCTGTATCTGCCTCATGGTCTTAGAGGCTATTTTGAACTTGAGCAGGGACTGGCCTGTGCCAGGGAACTTGGCAAGCCTGTACTCCTCGACTTCAAGGGGCATGCCTGCAGTAACTGCAAGGAGATGGAGGCAAAGGTGTGGTCCGATCCTGAGGTGCTGAGAAGGCTGAATGAGAATTTCGTGATAATAGCCTTGTATGTTGATGACCGGACAAAGCTGCCGGAATCGAAGTGGATCACCTCTTCGGTTGACGGCAAGGTAAAGAGCACCATGGGTAAGGTAAATGAGGATATTGAGATTTCAAGATTCCGCACTAACGCCCTTCCTTTGTATGTCATAACCGATCATGAAGGCAACCCTCTCAATGAACCACGTCAGCATAACCTCGATGTTAAGGCATATATTGACTGGCTCGATGAGGGCTACGCCAGGTTCATGGCCCCGTAGGAGAGGGTAACATGGTTACAGCACAGGCTGTGCCATTCAGAATTTCCCGAATTTAAGGGAGAGAATGCAACTCCATCCCTTTATGGATGAGGCGGTAATGAATTCAGATCCGGTGGTCCCGATGTTGAACGCTGTAGGAAACCTGTAGGATGCCCCTATGGCGAGCCTGAAAAACCTGCTCATATTAAGTTCCAGCTCTGCCGAGGGTTCAATCAGCAGGAAAGGTTCTGAATCCTCAATGAAGTTGTCGTAGTAGTCGGGGTCGTTCGAGACGTATGAAACCCCGCCTGCACCCAGGAGTATGGGAAAAGAGAGATGAACAGGAGCCCTGGGCATCAGGATGGGTTCAATATATATGCCTCCATAGGCGCCCGCCAGGAATACTTCCCTGTCGATAGATGGTTCGTAGTGGTACTCGTTGATAAAGCCTGTACCCCCAATGCCTGCTCCGAGTATCTTATTGCCTATCCATGAGATTCTTCCACCGAACAATACGGCGTGGCTGTTGTCTATTACCGTATAACCGGTTGTTAATCCGAAATATACACCGCCCTGCCTGTTCCTGCCGGTAAGGGTTCGGATCTCCTTACCCTTATAGTATTCAAAACCGGTTTCCTGTGCATGAGTGATCATCGACAGTACTGACAGTACCACTGAAATTAAGATAATCTTTTTCATTATTACAGATTGATATAAGATTAGAACTGATATGCAATGCTTACTCCGATGTCTACCGGCAAGAATGACACAAACGAAGGGAATGTCAGTTCGATCATGGGCTTGACGTTCATCCCGATGGTCAGGGGTATTGTTTCGAACATGTATTCGAGTCCGGCCCAGCCGTCAATTCCTATGAGCGGACAGAATTTGTTGCCACTGAAATAGTATCTTTCGCCGAAGAGGGTAAGGTTATCAGTGTAGAAAAAACCCGCGTGTCCGCCATACCCCCATGTAAACCAAAGACTCGGTGAGACTTCCGAGAGTGAGGTTTCATAGAACACCCTTAGCCCTGTAGCCTGCAGGCCATTTTTTCTGAAGCTCACCATACCCAGCATGCCTGCTTCGGCAGTTCCTGTGCTTTCCGTAAGTTGAATGAATACTCCACCGGCCTGTCCCGACCTTAATCCTGCCTGGCGGTAGTAATTCTGGCCTTCTGCATGGCTGCCCGCCACGAGTAATAATAGAGTTATCAGGGTAAATATCTTATTCATGAAGCTGAGCTATTTAAATTCTATGATTTTTCCCGAACCGGTTATATTGGAAAATACCTGAGGAATTCCCTTCAGGTATATATTACCGCTTCCGCTAATCACCGCATTAAGCACGTTTGTCGTCCAGGTATAAAGATTACCTGAGCCTGAGATTGTTACGGTGGAATTCCGGATTACAAGTTCCCTGGTAAATGAATTTCCGCTCCCGGAGATCCTGAATATGCCGTTAGTACCCTCACCTGCGGCGCTGAGGTCGCCTGATCCGGAAATGATGACCTCTGCATCGGTGCAATCAATGTCCCTGAGGATTATATCACCCGATCCTGAAATTTTTGCGCGGACATATACTGACTCGGATCTGTCAGCAATAATGTTCCCCGATCCTGACAGTTCAATCACTATATCTTCGTCTGTGAGCCTGTCGGCTGTTACATTTCCTGATCCTGAAAGAGTAATTCCATTAATGAACGGGGCTGATACCTTGATTACCGGGTCCCTGGTGAACCTGATGCATCCATAACTCTGTTTATTCCTTATTTCCAGTGTGTTGCCCGATACTTCGGTGATGATATATGGTAAAAGGTTTTCCTCTGCCGTAAGTAAGATTCCGAAAGTATCACTCTCGCTGAAGATAACATCGACAGCTGTTGCATTGGCTATGGAGGTGAATGTAGCCGGCCTCCTGGTTTCGGTTCCCAGCCTGCCGTTTCCCTGTATGCAGTTGAATAATGGTATGCACGATGTCACTGCAACCAGCAGTACCGTAAGAGCTGTGAATAAGTGTTTCATCCTGTATTTTATTGGTTAAAGAATATTGTAAGTGAGCCTTTTGTCAGATTGGCTCTTAATCTTGAAGCTGAATTGTTATCACCGATGGTTCCTGACATAACAGATTCATTCTTTTCGCTGTTTAGGATCTCGGTTCTGATTTTTTCCGACTCCGGCAAGGAAATCATTGCACCTGATGACCTTACATCGATACCTGCAGTAACTCCTTTTTGAAGTCCCATGTAAATATCAGTAAATTGCGAATCTACTGAAACAGAGGAGAAATTGCGGTACAGGAGCGGAACCGTGAATGAACCATATAAAGATTTAAGGTCAATTTCATCCGAAACCGACTCCACAGATATGACTGAAAAATATGACTCTATGGAAATATTGTCGACTGTACCTATAAATATCTTGTCACGCCGGGAGTCGATTTTCACCGTTCCGAGCGACTCAATCTCCAGTCTTGAGGACCTGCAGATAAGGCTGAGGCTCTGTGCCCCGCCCAGCGTAACTTCCGAATAGGAGGTGTTCAGCGTTCCTGATTTTATACTTCCGATTGATCCGTTAACAAAGGAGAGATATATTTCATCAGCGTCATCTATGTTGCCGGCCTGCAGCGATCCGTTGCTGAGTGAAAGGAAAAGCCTGCCCGGTACATCATCAAGATACACATCGCCATAACGGTTATCGATTTTTAAATTTATGTTTTCCGGAACCGAAATATAATAGTTCACCTGCAGCCTGTTTTCAAAGGTGATCAGTTTGCCTGTCAGGCTTTTAAAATCTTCCAGCAGGAACCCCGGGTTCGAGGTGAAGCCTGTCGCGATCCGGATGCTGTAATCGGTTCCTGTCATATTGACTGATACTCCGTTTAACAACTTCCTCAGCCTCTGCGAATTTGATGAGGATGCAATCACCTCAGCCCTTACCCTTACAGAGTCGCCACTGCCCCTGGTAACTTCAATTGTCCCGTATTTGTTGATGACATCCACGGTCATATCCTTCGTTACCGGGAATTCATTCCGGAAAGTGCGGGTTTCTTCGTATGTCTGCGCCTGAGCAGCTGTTGATGCAAGCAGCGCAGCCAGTGTCAATATCAACAGTCTATATCCCATTTTCTATGGTTTTTGCTTTAAAAGATTCATCGGCAGCAAGATATTCGAGAAGTTCCTCCAGTAGCCTGATTCTTATGCGGTAGTTCCTGACAAGAGCCTCGACAACCTCTCGGTTATTCACATTCTCCTTAAGGTCTGACCGGAGTTCTTCCCCAATGGTTTCCAGTTCGCGAATGTCTTCCATGACCTCTGACTCAAGGGCCGGTATCTCTTTCAGCAGGATTCCGGCACTGTCGAATACCGAGATCATCAGTCCCGTATAGTAGATTTCAGCTTCATACAGCTCGGTTCCCGGCACATATCCGGCAACAGACTTCTGATCCACCCTGTTTTTGCTTACATAAAACAAAGAGGGTATGGCCACAACCAGAGCCAGACCTGCAGCCATGGCCAGCCTCCTTGCTGTCCTCGACGAGAGTCTTCGGGATGGGGTTCCCACGATTCTTTCCCTTAACTCCGGAGGGGGAGTGAGCAGGTCGAGCCTTTTGCGGTTCTCCGTTATGTACCTTTCAAGGTTATCGGCGTCTCTTTCCATCTTTCAGCAGCTCTTTAAGTTTCTTTTTTGCCCTGGCATACTGTGACCTGGAAGTAGATTCTGAAATACCAAGTATTCCGGCTATCTCTTCATGGTCATAACCTTCGAGAAGGTACAGCGTAAGAACCATGCGGTAACCATCGGGTAGTTTTCCGATAGCCATGCTTATCATTCTGCAGTCATATTCAGGTTCATCAGGTTCAACGGATTCTGAGACTTCGGGGAGGGATCCGCTGAATGCCAGGGGAAGTTTTTTTTCTTTTTCCAGGTGGTTTATGCATCTGTTGACAACAATTGATTTTAACCAGGCACCGAAGGTTGACTCATAGCGGAATGTCTTCAGTGCCGCGAAGCAGTCAGTAAAAGCATCCTGGATTATGTCCTCTGCTTCGATGGCATTGCCTACCAGTCTGACTGCCAGGTTGTACATAGCCTTTGAGTATAGGTCATACAATTTGTATTGAGATCTCACATCACCCTTCTTACACCCTTCTATCAAAGGATAATGTATTTTGACATCAATCGTGTTCACCTGATCTCTTCTTTCAGTGGTTAAAGACAACAAAATTAATTCAGGGCTGCATGCCGGACTGATTAAAATGTGAATATCTTTTTCTGAGCGGTATTGCCACGAAACGGATCAATATCATAAATATGGCAACGGTTAAAGCCATGCGTCCGATAATATCACCGTATCTTGCATATATTGTTACCCGGTCTGACAATGTTATTGTTTGGCTGATGGTCCCTTTTTCCCACCATGGAAGCCGGGCAATTATTTTGCCATCGGGTGCTATAATGGCTGAAACGCCAGTATTTGCCGCCCTGGCTACATATCTGCGGGTTTCGATGGCCCGCAGTGAACTGAATGCGAGGTGCTGGCTGTAGCCCGCCGTTCCTTTCCACCAGCCGTCATTTGTCATTACCACCAGGAATTGAGCACCTTCACGCAGGAAACCTGCAACATGGCCACCGAAAGCCGATTCGAAACATATTACCGGTGCTGCGGAACCACCATCTGAGGGATGGGTAAGCAATGATGGAGATTTCTGCCCCGTAAAACCTCCGTCTGTCCCTCCGAGATAGGGAAAGATCTTTTGCAGTAACGAAAAGTTGCCGCGGAATGATTTTTCTATTCCCGGAACCAGTTTTGATTTATGATACCAGGTTATCTTTCCCTCGCAGGGGATCATCAGGGCCGAGTTGTGCAACTCTTTGCGGGGTGGCTGATCGAGAGTTGTGGCCCCAAGAACAAACACAGCTTGTGGATAACCCGACAGGAATTTCCTTATCTCAGTAATGTACCGGTTATTATTCAGGCTGTCGAGACTAATAGGATCGTCGATAGTTGTTTCGGGTGTTATGATCCATGATGTCAGGTTGTTTATTCCCGGCTCCGCCATCTCCAGTACCTCCTCCAGCTGTTGAATGAATGGGGTAGTGAATTTCTTCTCGTAGGGATCGGAACATGGCTGCACGATCAGTATTTCTGCTTTTGACTGGTCGGTTTTATCGGTGCCGGGAGTCATGAACAATGATAGTACGGGAGGCAGGGCTATGGTAATCAGAAAGAGAATCAAACGGTTGATTATTAGGGTTTTGCATTTATCGCTCATCATGGCTGTCAATGCTTCCGCCAGCATGGCGTTTGAAAGGAGGATCCAGGCTGTTCCGCCCGAGACACCGGTGATTTCATACCATTGAATAATTCCTGGTTCCCCGGCGAAACCGTTCCCCAGGTTCAGCCATGGTGAAAAAATGTCGATGTTGTTGGTTGCGTATTCCATGGCAAGCCAGCATATTATAATGAATATGGAGCCATATTTTCTTCCCGGCCTGTTACTTATGAGCCAGCCGGTCCAGAAGGTTATTGCCATGATTAATGTATTGCCGGCAATGGCAGTGATAAGCAGAGGAATGCCTGCAATTCTTACCCATGCCAGGGCTGTAATATTCATTGCCAGAAATCCTGGAAGTACCCTGATGAACAGAAGCCTTTTGCCATATCTTTCATTGCTCCCGTCGGTATGGTTTGCTAAAATGAAGAAAGGCACAAGGGAGAACAGCAGCACAATTCCGGGGTAAAACGGATACCAGGCCAGGGCAGAAATGATGCCACCTGCCACTGAAAAACCAATAAGTACTATGGTATCCTGCTTTTTCAAGACTCCGGTTTGCCGATATGGCCAAAGTTAATTAAACTTTGAAAGTGGTAATTCTATATATTTGCCGGGTAATCGGGATGTTGATGGTAGCTGAGACTTTGCTGATAGTTAAGGGTATGGCCGCGGGGTTCATTATTTCCATGCCGGTGGGCCCGGTTGCATTGCTGGCAATCACACGCACTCTTCACAAGGGAAGGCTCTCAGGTTTCTTTTCAGGGATGGGGGGGGCTACTGCCGACACATTCTATGCACTTGTGGCAGCTTTCGGACTTACCATTGTTATCAATTTCGTGCTCTCATACAAGCTGGCACTTCAGATAGCCTCAGGCCTTCTGGTTATACTGTTTGGATTAAGGATATTTACAACCAACCCGGTTAAGGATTACAGGAACAGGGGGAGGGAGCAGCCGAGCCTGTTGAAGGATTATCTCTCGGTTCTTCCCCTGGCATTTGCCAATCCGGTTTCACTGTTCGTTTACCTTGGAGTATTCTCCGGTTTGTCGGCTTCTTCGGGTTCAGGTACCATGAGGGACCTGCTGCTTGTACCAGGTGTTCTTGCCGGTGCAATGCTCTGGTGGATTACCCTGTCGGGGGTAATTTCCAGGTTCAGGAAAATGATAAAACTCAGGACATTGCTGTGGATAAACCAGATAGCCGGTTCAATAATAATGGTTTTCGGTCTGGTACTTCTTTTTCTGCCGTTTATCAATATAAATCAGTGATTGGTCAATATTTTATGTTTTTTATCCATTATGGAGAAATAAATGGTTGACTTTTGAAGAAAGATATCTTACCTTTACGAGTGCATATGTAATGGCAACAAAAATTTGTCAACTATGAAGAGGTTAATTCTTTTATTGGCAGTTGTGGTTCCCATTGTTGTCTCAGGGCAGCAGAAACTGGAGGTCATTTCCAGTGCGGGGGGATATAGTGTTGCAACCGGCATCTCCATAAGCTGGACGCTTGGAGAGACCATAATACCCAATTATGAGATTCCCGGGGTAATAAGTCTTGCCCACGGGTTTCAGCAGAAGCTGATCATAACGAAAATAGATGAGACAATTGATAATCCGGTTAGGGTGACGGTCTATCCAAACCCCGTAAGCGATATAGTCAGGATAGAATTTGACCAGCCCATCGATAAGGAGATCAGACTTTCGCTGGTTGATTTCAGGGGTAAGATGATTGAGGCGGAGGTATTGGGAGCCGGAACGCTGTTATATGAACTCAATATGCAGAATCTTTCATCGGGGCTGTATTATATAAGGCTTCAGAAAGGCAGTCTGATAAACATATACAGGGTGATTAAACTCTGATAAAGAAGCTTTTACTGTCCAAAAAGCAAATTATCTTTTCATGGCAGCCCCATTCTTCGGAATGGGGCTTTCTGCTCTATAATAGTGTTGTACAATACCTGTTTTGATGGTTAATTAAGCTATCGTTTTGTTAAATTAGTACCAACCAATAAAGTGATGATATGAGAGCAATAATTATTTCAATTGCACTGGTGGCTTTAACAGTTGCGTGCGGTGATTCCGAACAGACAGTGTTGAAGAAGGCTGACAAGATTCACGCAGCTGTTCTTACGGTTGATACTCACTGTGATACTCCTATGAGGTTTACCAGACCCGGATTTGACATAGGAAAAAAGAATGAAGACGGATGTGTTGATTTCCCGAGGATGATTGAGGGCGGATTGAATGCTGAATTTTTTGCTGTTTACCTGGGTCAGGGTCCCCGTACTGATGAAGGACTGGAAAGAGCCTATCAGCGCGCTAAGGAAACTTTCACCCTGGTTCATGAAAATGTGGCCAGATATCCTGAGATGGCCGAGATAGCCCTGACGCCCGATGATGCTTACCGGCTGAAGAAGGAGGGCAAAATTGCGGCTTTCATAGGCATGGAGAACGGTTATCCCATCGGAAAGGACATAACCAGGATCGAAGAGTTCTATAACCTGGGCATGAGATACATTACACTAAGCCACTCGAGCAACAACGATATCTGTGATTCATCGACCGACCGTAACGGTTCTGAGCATGATGGATTGTCGGCATTTGGTGAAGAGGTGGTTGCCGAGATGAACAGGCTTGGTATTATGGTTGATGTATCGCACATTTCAGACGCCTCGTTCTATGATGTGATACGTTTAAGCAAGGCTCCGGTCATTGCATCCCATTCATCATGCAGGGCCATCTGTGAAAATCCACGCAATCTTGACGATGATATGTTGCTGGCGCTCAAGGAGAACGGTGGAGTCATTCAGATTTGCATACTGGGTAACTACCTTATAGGACCCAATCCCGAACTTGAGGCAAGGAATGCACAGATCAGGGCAAAATACGAGGGACTGGGTGAGTTGACTCCTGAACAGAGAAGTCAGATGCGGGACGAGCTCAATGCTGCACGGCGTGAACTGCAGAAGGTTGCCAATGTCAGCGATGCAGTTGACCACATCGACCATGTGGTTCAGGTCATTGGGATAGATCATGTGGGGGTAGGTACCGATTTTGACGGTGGCGGAGGCGTTGAGGGATGCCGTACCGTTGCCGACATGAAGAACATAACTATCGAACTGGTTCGCAGAGGCTATTCAAAGAAGGAGATAGAAAAGATCTGGGGAGGAAATTTCATGAGAGTCTTCAGGGAGGTGGAAAGGATTGCATCCACCATCTGATGTTTATTGGTTTGACTTAACACAGGAAAGCCGGCAGGTAAACGCCGGCTTTCGCTTTTTATATTGTGCCTTGTGTTCAGTTACCAGTACCTGGGGTTATTTAACCCTTGAGTATTTCAGAGCTTTCAGGATATAAGAGGGAAGGGATTTTCCCGGCTCTCTTTTTCTCAGATCGAGGTACCAGCCGAATTTCTTCAGGATTGGGACTCTGTGTGTTTCGACAAACTCGATCAGGGTGCCATCCGGGTCTTCTATATATGCAAAATGTCCTGCTGCTTCGCCCATGTCGAAGCTGTTCCCTTCATGGCTCATATGGCTGTCGACGGTGAAGGGAAATCCGGCGGAGGCGCAGTGTTCCCTTAAGCCCTCCATTCCGGTTATGTCATAGCATAGGTGTATGAAACCCTTGTCGCCCCAGTACCTGTCCCTGAAAATTTTTTCCGGGGTTCTTCCCTCCACTGAAATAAGTTCTATTTCGCTATCGCCGAAAATTCTGCTGAAAGCCCCGATGAAAGGTTTCGACCTTCCCAGAAGAACCCTCCTGAAGGTGAGGTTGCCGCCCGGAAGAGATGCAAGTTCCTCAAATGTGCCCGTAGTGTCGTAGATTACTCTGTCATAACCGAGAATATCAGCATAGACCTTGCGGGACCTTTCAATGTCGGATACCCCGATTATTGCCCCATATGTTCCTCCGGTGTTCTTCTTTTCATTCAGGAACCAGTCGCTTGCTTCAATTATCTGGAATATGTTCCCATAGGGGTCCTTTACAAAAGCCGACATTCTTCCTGCCGGGTCGGCAATAGTGGATCCTGCCATTTCGACTCCCCTTTTTCTGAAATCATCTGCTGTCGCAGATACATTCCTGCTTTTGATTTTGCAGGCGTAAATACCAAGGTCACCAGCCAGAATTTCATTCACAGAGGCCCTGGGTTCCCGTTCCCTGTACTGCCAGATCTCAAATCCCCCTCCGCTTTGCAGGTTGAGTGCCAGTACCGCATGTCTTTTCCTTGGTTTGCCTCCTGTGTATGGCAGCATCAGCCTAGCCTCTGCAATATCTTCAAAGATCCTGCAATCCATTCCGAAGTGATTCCGGTACCATTTCCACGACTCGGCGAGGTCGGCGACCCCGATACCTATCTGTTGTATGCCGCTAATAATATAAGTGCTCACTGTGCGATGATTTTAAGTTGGCTTGATTTTCGCGGCAATCCTGAAAAAGAGTCCGGGAAAATATTTGCGAATATACAGCATTAACAGTTCATTTCCGCCAACAAGGATCTCTCTTTTATTTCTGTGTATACCCCTGAGTATTGTTCTGGCTGCCTTTTCGGGTGTTATCCCTGACTTCTGTCCCTCATCGAGCTTACCGTGACTTCTGCCTTCACTGTCGAGAGCGTTCAGTGATATGTTTGTCCTCACCCTGCCAGGAATTATTACCGACCCCCTGATATTTTTTCTGCTGTTCTCGATATGAAGTGTTTCAATGAACCCATGCAGGGCCTGTTTTGAAGCGGAATAGGCAGAGCGCAAGGGAAATCCAAACCTGCCTGCTATAGAGCTTGTTACCAGGATATGTCCGAAACCCTGTTGCAGCATGTGTCTCAGAACGGCCTTCGACAGGGCAATTGTTCCGAAGTAATTTATTTCCATGATTTTCCGGTCGAGCCACAGAGGTGTCTCTTCTATAGTGGCCCTCTGGCTCACGCCTCCGAGGTTCACGAGGTAATGGATGGCACCGGTAACCGTTAGGGTTTCATCAACAATCCTGTCAATTGAACTGGTATCAGCCAGATCGAAGGGTGCGCTGATAACTTTGTTTGCCTTATTACCGCAGTCCTTAATTGCCTTTTCCAGTTCCTCCTCATCGTTTGAGGAGGCTATGACCGTTGCGCCTTTTCCTGCACATTCCAGCAGCAGGGCTCTTCCGATCCCGGATGACGCCCCGGTTATCCAGAAAACTTTTCCTTCAAGTTCCATATGCATCAGCTTTTCAGGGAGGACACAATTTCCATCAACCGGGTATGTGCCTTTTTCAGGTCCAGGAATTTGCCATTGCCCGAGGATGTGAGTCTCCTGATTCTGAATCCCCCCTCAACCCTCCTGAACAGCATGGCCCAGTTCCAGGCAATGAAGCCTGATACCGGTATGGAAAGCAGCACTGCCAGGGCGAGATACCATGGTTTAAGCAGTATAAAAGCCAGTACAGCATAGAGAGGCATGAAGATAAAGGCGATAAGCAGTGACACAACGTAGCGAACTGAGCTGTGGAATTGCTGGTCGGCAATATTCTTAAGCGGCATTTTGGGTACTTCAATGAAAATATAGTTGAATGCCATTCCGTAAACAAACAGCGGGAACGACAAAAGGAGAAGCACTGATGCACCCAGCAGGGGTATGAGGCTGTGTTTCTTTTTCTCCAGGTGTCTGTAGCTGATCTTCAGATCGAGTGCGCTGTTCTTAACAAAAAGGCTCTTGTCGCAAAGTTCGCGGTACAGATCTTCATTATTCACGGCCAGTTTATTGATACGGTCCACCAGTACTCTGTCCCTGAATATCTTGGGGTACTTAATCCGGTCGCTGTAACGACCATTAACTATGTTCCTGAGCTCATTGACAGCCTCGTAGTCCTCCTCGGTTTCTATGTGTACCATCAGTTTCTTCATCTCCTCCGAGAGCCGGTCGCGAAGATCATTCTGTGCCCTGGCAGGATTAACCTTGTACATCTCAGTATACTCAGACACCTCAATCGGTTTTCCGTAAACCACTGTCAGTACCTGGCGGAACCTGAAATAATGGGAATATTCGAGTCCCACCGGTATGATTTTGATTTTCAGGTTAAAGTCGTTGACCTCTTCGGCGCTGAATGCAATCCGGCAGATACCCTTTTTGAGTTGTCTCAATCGCCTGCGCCCGAGATGGTTACCTTCAGGAAGTATGACGATTCCGTTTTTATGCTTAATTACCTCAACGGTTTTAAGGAATATTTCGTCGTTAAGCCTCAGGTTGTCAAAACCGTCCCGGATTCTGTAGACAGGTAGTATTTTCAGGAAATAGAGTATGGAGGCAATGAATTTCTTTTTATAGATGTCTGACCTGGCAAGATAGATATGCTGCTTAGTGTCGGTACACACAACGGCCAGGGCATCCATAAGTGCATTCTGGTGATTGGGAGCGAAGATATTATGACAGTCATGGTCGACGTTTTCCCGTCCCATTACAATAACTCTTCTGTAGAACACCCAGTTATGCCATAACCTGGCAAAGAATTTCAGCAGGGCATAGCCGGATGAATATTTCTCAATGTTATGTTTTGCCATATGAGGATTCTCAGCTTTTCCCTCCTTTCAGAGGAATATATGAAAGTATCCCTGCCAGCGTCAGTCCCGAAATGATATGCCATATTCCCCACCAGGCTGTAACAATGGCCATACCCCCGAGTTCCATGTCGGCAGGGAATATCTTTGGGTTGAACAGCAGTACCAGCCCAAGTCCGGAATTCTGAATACCGGTTTCAATTGTAATGGCTCTCCTGTCAAATCTCGACCGCCTCGTGATAGTAGAAAATGAATAACCTGTCAGGAACGCCAGGCTGTTGTGTATAAGGACGATGATAAAAATATACTTAATGTGCTTAAGGAAGAAGTCATAATTGTTTTTGAACATAACCACAACCATTCCCAGGAAAAGGAATATTGAGAGTATCTGCATTACCTTCATAATTCGTGAGGTTACAACCGGGAACTTCCAGTTGAAGAGCATACCAAGAGTAAGTGGAATACCCAGAAGGATCAGTACGGCCTTGAACATCTCTACCGGGTCAATAACAAGAGGCCTCAGGAGTCCCGAGGCATCGGAGCTCTGAAGTATACGGGTGAACCACCCTCCATAAATGGCGAAGTTAAGTGGGGTGAGCAACACTGCTACCATTGTTGCAATTGCAGTCAGGCTTACCGAAAGTGCTGCGTTGCCTTTGGAAAGAGAGGACATGAAATTGGATATATTCCCTCCCGGACAGGAGGCAACCATTATCATTCCAAGCCCAATTGTGGGTGTTATTATATTTCTGAACGCCACCACAATTATGAAGGTAACGGCCGGCAGGAGCAGAAACTGTGAAAGGAATCCGACAATGACTGAACGGGGGTCCCTGAACACATTCACGAAATGGTTGAATTTAATACCCAGGGCAACGCCGAACATGATGAAAGCAATGGTAATATTAAGTACCAAAAGACCATCCTGTGAAAACCTGAGATCCACAGTATCGAGCAATTTCAGTTGTTCAAGCATAGGCTGGAGTTTTATTATTTCTGTCGGAAGGAATTTTCCGGAGTGGAAGATATAAAAAACCTATTGAGTGGAATTCAGTAAGATATTAATTCTTTGGAGGTTCCCTGAAAATAGGTATTTATACTAATTGTCCTGATTAAGGAGCTCCTCAAACATATTTTCGAGGTCTCTTCTTTCTCTCTTCGTGGGGCGTCCGGCTCCCTTCTCCCTCAATGCATATGAGCCGGTCATCCTTGAGGCAAGAAGCTTGTTTCTTTCAGCTTCAGGGGTTACATCGACACAATATTCCGGAACCAGCCGGGCAGAGACTCTTTTGTCAGTCAGTTTCGTGATCAGGTAGGTGTAAACAACCGGCATTCTCTTAACAAGTATGGTATCGCCGGGTGAGACATTCCTGGATGGTTTAACCGGAGCTTCTCCGATCAGCACCCTGCCTTTCCTGCAGGCTTCCGTTGCTGCCGACCTTGTCTTAAAAAGTCGTACGGCCCAGAGATATTTGTCAATACGTATCGCTTTGGTATCGGTCATTATCCGCCTTCGGCTTTGTCTTGTCTCCCCTCGCTGTTGTACCGTGTCATCGTTAGTTCAGTGCCTGATGTTCCGAACGAAAGGATCATGTCGGCTATTATCGGCAGGCTTTTGTTGAGTTTGTCCTTTTCCTCATCCGACAGCTTACCAAGGACATACCCGGTTTGTCTTCCCGACGAGAAATCATCTCCGATACCAATCCTTATTCTTGCATATCGGTTTGTGCCAAGCACCGAAGATATATGATTCAGCCCGTTATGTCCTCCGTCGCCTCCCCCTGCCCGCATTCTGAAGCTTCCGATCGGCAGGGCTATATCATCAACTACCACCAATAGATTCTCAAGGGATATCTTTTCCTTCTTCATCCAATAGGCTACTGCATTGCCGCTCATGTTCATGAAGGTCGATGGTTTGAGGAGAACAAAGATCCTGGATTTATGACGGATACAGGATACAAAACCGTATCTTCTGTCGGTGAAAACTACATTGGATGCCCTTGCCAGGACATCCAATGCCATGAATCCCATATTATGACGGGTATCTTTGTACTCTTCACCTACGTTTCCCAGACCTGCAATAAGGTATTTCACTCCCCTTCGTCATTGGTTAGGTCAGGTCACCCTCAGTTATTCGGCGGCCTGTTCAGTTTCAGGAGTTGCTTCCTCAACTTCGGCGACCTCCTCCTTCAGAACACCCCTTGAGGTGGCAACAGTGAGTATCAGATCCTTTTTCGAATCGAGCAGCTCAATCTTATCAAAGGAGAGGTCACCAACCTTCACGGAGTTCCCTATTTCCAGGCTGGAGATGTCAATGGTCAGGAATTCCGGGACATCATTGACGAAACCTCTGACTTTCAACTTGCGTGCTTTTATCCTAAGTCTTCCTCCTGCCTTCACGCCGGGGGAATCTCCGGTAATCCTGACGGGTATATTAATGACAACAGGTTTGTTGTCGAAAACCTCCATAAAGTCAATATGTAAGATTTCATCCGTAACCGGGTGGAATTGAATATCCTTCAATACCAGCTTAATCTTCTTGCCTTCCAGGTCGAGGTTGACGATATGTGCGTCGGGTGTATATACCAGGTTTTTGAAGCTGTTACGGTGGGCATAAAAGTTGATATTGCTTTCACCACCATAGATCACACAGGGGACATTCTCAGACTTTCTCAGCTTCTTAGATCCTTTCTTGCCCGTTTCATTTCTCAGTTTGCCACTGATTTCGAGAGTTTTCATTTTAATTTGTAATTGTTGTGTTACTCAAAATTACCAGCCACGGTAATTTCCCATTACACGTTCGACCATGTCTTAAAAATTGGCGTGCAAATATATTACAATCGGATCAAAATACAAAACTGTCGCTGATTGACTGATTTGTATAGACTGCCTGTATTGTGCTGGCAAAAAGTCCGGCAACAGAAAGGACCTTTATTTTCGGGGATTCCCTCAGCAAGGGTATTGAGTCGGAGATTACGAGTTCTTCAATGGGTGAATCGTTGATTCTGTCAACGGCATTCCCCGACAGAACAGGGTGGGTGGCGAGTGCCCTGATGCTGGTTGCTCCCCTTTCCTTCATCATGTGTGCTGCGAATGTCATTGTTCCTGCGGTGTCAACCATATCGTCAATAATGACCACATTTCTTCCTTCAATTTCGCCAATCAATGACATCTCCTCTACCACATTGGGTTTTTTCCTGAGTTTGTAGCACAGGACCAGTTCCGACTGAAGGTGCCGGGCATAGGCATTGGCCCTTTTTGATCCTCCCATATCGGGAGCAGAGATTGTGAGGTTCGGCAGTCTGAGTCCGGAAATATAGTTGGCAAAGAGGGAGGAGCAGAACAAATGGTCGACCGGAACATTGAAAAACCCCTGTATCTGGTCGGCATGGAGGTCCATGGTTATTACCCTGTCAACACCTGCTGCACTCAGGAGATCTGCAGTAAGTTTGGATCCTATTGAAACCCTCGGCCTGTCCTTGCGATCCTGTCTTGCGAAACCGTAGTATGGAATGACTGCGATTACCTTGTAGGCAGAGGCTCTTTTTGCAGCATCAATCATCAGAAGGAGTTCGAGGAGGTTTTCTGCCGGGGGGGGTGTTGACTGAATTATGAATACCATGCATCCTCTCACGGATTCGTCATAACCGGGTTGAAATTCTCCGTCATGGAACTGTGTGACGAAACTCTTGCCAAGTTCCATTCCAAGTTCAGAGACTATTTTCTCTGCAAGGTATTTCGAGAATCTTCCGGCGAAAATCTTAATGGGTGCTCTTCCGTACATCAGTTGGAAAGTGTTAAAAGGTTAGCGGGTTTGGTTGGTAAGCAAAAATAGGAATAACATATCAATAATGGGGATCACAGTCTGAATAAAGTTATTGTTTTATTTATGAACTCAAGTATCTCCTCCCTGCCAGCCCCGGTTTTTGAGGAGGTAACGAATGACGGGGGAAGACTCTCCCATTTTTCAAGCATCCGGTCGTTGTGGATAGAAAGCACTTTGTTAAGGGCATTTTGAGTCAGTTTGTCAGCCTTGGTGAAAACCCTTGCAAAGGGTATTCCGTTCAATGTCATCTTCTCCATGAATTCCATGTCAGCTGCTATGGGTTCATGTCTGGCATCCAGCAGAACGAACAGGCACATCATGTTTTCCCTTCCGGTCAGGTAACTTTTAATAAAACCGGCAAATTTTTCCCTCATTGATTTTGAAACCTTTGCATAGCCATAGCCCGGCAGGTCAGCAATATACCATGAATTATCAACCAGGAAATGGTTTATGGTCTGAGTCTTGCCGGGTTGTGACGACACCTTAGCCAGGCGCGATATTCCGGTAAGCATATTTATTAGTGAGGATTTCCCCACATTTGACCGGCCGATGAATGCAAACTCGGGTTTGTCGGGCCGAGGGCAGGCAGAAAGAGCAGTACTGCTTTTGACGAATTCAGCCTTCAGTCTGTTTATAGGGGAATTATCCTTTTCAGTTGACATCGCGATAGGGAATACTCACTCTCTTATATATATAATTCAGGTTTCCGAAATCGGTTGTGTATTCTGCAATAATGTCTGCATATCCGGGATTGCCGGCGCTGCTTTTTGACAATTCAAGATATCCCGTACCTCCCGATGTTGTCAGTTTCTCGAGTTTGTCAGGATTGAACAATCCATTGTCGAACTCTCCCCTGTAGAATACCACGACCTCGGACTTGTTGTCAAGTTCGGCAAATATCTTATAGACTCCTCTCTCAGTGTATTCATCCCGTGTTTTTATGATTATCTCCCTGTTGTAAACCTTCATTTTGCCGTTGTCGTAATATTCCCTGAGGTCGGGGTAACGGAGACCCATATTGTAACTCATGTGAGCCTTAAGGCGGCCGCTTCTGTAATACTGAACCTGTATACCGTGTATTGTATCCCTGACATAGGGTGTAGTCCTGTAGAGATTGCCGTCTTCATAGAACCACATAGCGGTGTCATTCCTCAATCCCTGATCATAGATTATTACCTGTTTCAGTCCGCCAGAAGAATAGTATGTTTTTGTCATACCGTTTCTGACTCCCCTGACGTATGTTACCTCCTTGTCGAGTCTTCCTTCAACATAGTATGGTTTCACGCCGGTGAATCTTACCGATACCTCAGGTTCAGGAACGGTTCCATCGACACTGGCAGCGTTGTTACCACCTCCTCCGGTATTGCAGGAGAAAATAATGAGAATAAATAAGAGGAATGTAAATTGCCGAATCATTTTCATGTATCCTGTTTTTTATCAGTTGGTGTTTCCCGTGTTTCCGGCATTGACATATATTTCCAGCAAAGTTGATGATGGCCGGGGTTCCAGAATAATTACCCCCATAGTAGCCGGAATGAGTATGGTCTCTCCCTTTGCGACAGACTCTGCCCCTTTTTCCCAGCGAATGATGAACTCACCCGATGTGCAGACGAAAATAACGAATGAGTCAATGGTATTGTAGTCCCTTTCAATGATACTGTCGAATGTCAGCAGATTGACATTGAACGAGGGCGTTGTGACCAGGTTGGTTGTTTTGCCGGTTTCCGGTGCGGGAAGGTTGACTTTGCCTCCCGGTATGTCTGATTTCAACGCTTCCAGAGCCAGTTCGGTATGCAGCTCGCGTTGTTTCCCATCCTCCCCTTTGCGGTTCCAGTCGAAAATACGGTATGTGACATCGGATGCCTGCTGTATTTCAGCGAGCACTATTCCAGGGCCGACCGAATGGACCAGTCCTGCCGGGATGAGAAAGACATCGCCTGCAGCCGCCGGTTCGGCATTGAGAATATTCGCGAGATCCTGCTTTTTCAGTGCCTCCATCAGTTCAGTATCACCGGTGTTTTTCCTGAAGCCGCAGTAGATTTCCGACCCGGGGTCAGCTTTAATTACATACCACATCTCAGTCTTACCGAATGCGTGGTGCAGCCGGGCGGCCATTTCATCATCGGGGTGAACCTGTACCGATAACCTGTCTGATGTATCAATAAGCTTTATGAGCAGAGGAAACTCATCCCCGAACCTTTCATAAACAGTTTCCCCTGTAAGGTCGCCCATATAGACCTCGATAAGCTCATTAATATTATTGCCTGCAAGGAACCCGTTTGTGACAACCGACTCATCGCCCCCGAGTCCCGATATTTCCCAGCTTTCACCCACGCGTACCCCGTTAGGGATCGATTTCCCGAAGTCGGTGCCAAGGGAAATGCCTCCCCATATTCTGGTCTTCAGTATCGGTTCAAATTTAAAGGGATATAGTTCGGTCATTTCGTCGGGTTGTCGGGGGATGTCGATAGACTCAAAAGATCTCCGTCAAAGGCCGGTTTTGAATAAAAGAATGCCTTTTCGGATTCGTTTGAATAAATCACTATTTTTGATAGATTCATGATTCACAAAAATAGCAAAAAAATGCTTATTGTCGGAATTGCCGGGGGGACAGGGTCGGGAAAGACTACGGTAGTCAGGAAGATCACCGAGGTATTTGAGAAGGATGAGGTTGTGGTTCTTCCCCAGGACTCATATTACAGGGACAACAGGCACATTTCACTTGAACAGAGACAGAGGATAAATTTTGACCATCCCGACTCGCTTGAATTTGATCTTCTGGTGAGGCATCTGAAGGAGTTGAAGGAGGGCAGGGAAATCAGAATGCCCCTGTACAGTTACCTTACATGCCTGCGCTCGGAGGAGACTGTGCTTATCAAACCAGCACGTGTAGTCGTTGTGGAGGGGATACTGATACTTACCGATGAGGCTCTGAGGAAGATGCTTGATATCAGGGTTTTTGTCGATGCTGATGCCGATGACCGGCTTGGCAGGGTTATACAGCGTGATATTGAGGAGAGGGGAAGAACCCTGAAACAGGTGCTTGAAAGATACCATCAGACAGTTAAGCCTTCGCACCTTCAATTCATAGAACCATCAAAAAGATATGCCGATATAATAATCCCCGGGGGCGGAGAGAATGTCGTTGGCATTGAGGTTCTTGTAACTATAATCGAGAAACATCTGAAAAGGGAAAAAACGAAGATATGATAACAAATGCCGCAATCGAAGACATTCTCTTCATAGACATTGAGACTGTTCCTGCCGCACCGGCCTTAGGGGAGGTAAGTGAGGCCATGCAACTTTTCTGGGAGAAGAAGGCAAAGGGTTTCAGGACAGAGGGTGAAAGTCCGGCCGAACTGTATGAGAGAGCCGGGATTTATGCGGAGTTCGGGAGAATAATCTGCATCTCCGCAGGCTTCATGACAGGCTCCTCCTTCCGGATCAAGTCGGTGTATGGAGATGATGAGAAGTCGCTTCTGGGTGAGTTTGCAGGGGTTGTGTCGCGATGGGCGGGACGGAAAGACCCATGGCTCTGCGGGCATAATGCGAGAGAATTCGACTTTCCCTACATGGCCCGCCGGATGATAGTTAACAGGATCAGGATTCCCGAGCTACTTGATACTTCGGGGAAGAAACCATGGGAGGTCAAGTACCTCGATACCATGGATCTCTGGAAGTTTGGTGACTACAAGCATTTCACTTCCCTTGCGCTGTTGGCTGAGATACTCGGCATTCCCACGCCGAAGGATGATATAGATGGCAGTATGGTAGCCTCGGTCTACTGGAAGGAAAGGGATACGGAAAGGATAGTGAAATATTGTGAGAAAGATGTACTTACCGTGGCCCGGGTTCTCCTAAGGTTCATGGGAAAAGACACCATACCTGACGAGAATGTTGAATCGCTTACCAGGTTTCAGTAGTCGCCGCCCAGAAAATCCTTTACCATTTGTGTGAATTTTGCAGGTTCCTCTGCATGAAGCCAGTGTCCGGCGCCTTCAATCGTTCTGAACGTAGCTGTAGGAAAAATTCTTGCGATATCGGGGATATGACTCTCGGGCAGATAGTTTGAACGGCCTGCCCTTATGAACAGCACAGGGAAACCGACAGCCATGCTCTCACCGGAATTACTGAAGGGTATTGTTTCCATCAGTTTGTCGATGTTATCGCAGAGGGCTGCAGCATTCAGTTTCCAGGCAAATTTGTCTTTTCCTTCTCGTTGAAGGTTTTTCATGATGAAGGAGGTAACTTTTTCATCACCGATGTATGATGAGATCTCCTTTTCTATCGCTGCTCTTGAACTGAAGGCTGACAGGTCGGTTTTCAGGAGTGCCTCGAGAATATTATTGTGAGACCGGGCAATAGCTGATTGATCGTCACTCCTGGTAAAAGGAGAAATGTCGGCCACTATCAGGGCATTGAGCAGTTCAGGGTGACGTAGTGCAAAGGTCATAGCGGCCTTACCGCCCATGCTGTGACCCAGGAGTATGAAAGGACCATCAATATTTTTCTCTGCAAACTCTTCAATGTCGGAACTCAGATAAATGTAATCGTGCAGCGCGCTGTGAGGGGAGGATCCATGATTTCTCTGGTCGGGCAGCAGTACGGTATATTCATCCGAGAGTCTTGCCGCTATCGGGATCCAGTTATCCGATGAACCATATAATCCGTGAAGAATTACAAGAGGAGGGCCCTTACCGTATTTGCGAAAAAAGAGCTTCATGAGATACCTCAGTGTACAAGGGCATTCCTGTACCTTTGTATCGTTGTCTCGAGACCCAGGTAGAGTGCATCGGAAATAAGTGCGTGACCAATTGATACCTCGTCGAGCCAGGGTATTGACCTGCTGAAAAAACTCAGGTTGTCGAGGTTAAGGTCGTGCCCGGCATTTAAGCCCATGCCGCTTTCCCTGACAGCCTCGGCAGCCTTGATGAAGGGCTCCACTGCCTGGGCCGGGAAGGAGGGGTAGTAATGAGCATAAGGTTCGGTATACAGTTCAACCCGGTCGGTTCCGGTCAGGGCCGCAGCTTCGATATTCTTAATATTTGTGTCGACAAATATGGAGGTTCTTATTGCGTGCTCCCTGAACCTTTCAACAAGGTCCCTGAGGAAAGAGCGGTGCTTTACCGTATCCCACCCTGCATTGGAGGTTATCGCATCGTGCGCATCGGGAACCAGGGTTACCTGATCGGGTTTAACTTCTATTACTCTTCTTACGAACTCTTCAGAAGGATAGCCCTCAATATTGAATTCGGTGGTAATGAGTGGTTTGATGCTCAAGACATCGGAATATCTTATATGTCTCTGGTCGGGCCGGGGGTGAACGGTTATGCCATCGGCGCCAAACCTCTGGCAGAGCACGGCAGCCATAACTACGTCGGGGATGGTACCACCCCGGGCATTGCGTATTGTTGCAATTTTGTTGATATTGACACTCAGTTTTGTCATTTCGTCAATTGATTACAGGATCGGGTTCAGACTGCAAAATTACAAAAATGTAGCCACATACATTTTTTTATTAATTTAGTTGCTGCGATCAACAGGTTTCGAATTATGCTTGCCAGAGATCTTATTTCGGAAGTCATTCCCTCTTTGAAGACGTCTGACACAGGCCAGACGGCTCTAAGCTGGATGGAGATCTTCAGGATTTCTCACCTGCCTATTGTCAATAACCAGGATTTCCTCGGCCTGATTTCGGATGCTGACATCTACGACATGAATCAGCCGGAAGAACCCATCGGGAATCACAGGCTGACATTATTCAAACCCTACGTATTCCTGGAGACACACATCTTCGACGTTATAGGCGTAGCCTCAAAAATGAAACTGTCGGTAGTACCTGTTCTTGATGAGAAGAGTCACTACAAGGGAGTGGTTCTGGTCAGCGACATAGTTGGTTACCTGGCAAAAATATCGGGACTCGAACAGCCGGGGGGAATAGTTGTGCTGGAGGTACTGGAACACGATTATTCACTCGCCAGGATATCACAGATAGTTGAATCGAACAATGCCAGGGTACTGAGCTCATACATAACCTCCCGGAGCGATTCTACCGGTCTTGAAATAACCCTGAAGATAAATACCACGAACCTTACTTCCATCATACGGACATTTGAAAGGTACGGATATGAAGTTAAGACATGGGTCAGCGAAGACGACTCGCTCGACAGGTTCTATTCCGACCGGTTTGATATGTTCATGAAATACCTTGATATATAGCACAATGCTGAAAAGAGCTGCAATATTCAGTCAGGATAAAAGCCGTAAAACCATAGAGTGTGTTTCTCACCTGGTAAAGGATTTATGCCTTAGGGGCACATCCCTGAGCATATATGAGAAGGCAGGAGAGTACTCATCATGCAGAGGTGAAGGTATAGAGAAATTCAGCGATCTCAGGTCGCTGAAGGAGAAACCCGACATAGCATTCAGTGTGGGTGGCGACGGCACCTACCTTGAGACAATTATGATGGTGCGCAGTCTTAACATCCCTGTTGCAGGTATCAATACCGGGAGGCTTGGCTTTCTTGCAAACATTCCCGGTGATGACATCGTACCCTCTCTCGACCTTCTTTACAGTGGCAGCTATGACATTATTGAGCGTTCCCTTCTGAGTATAACCGAACCTTCCGGTCTTTTCGGGGATTCCGGAGCATTTGCCCTGAATGAGGTTACCATTCAGAAGGCAGATCTGAATATGATTACCGTCCATGTATATGCTGATGATGTGTATCTTAACACTTATTGGTCTGACGGGCTGATCGTAAGTACTGCAACAGGCTCAACGGCATATAACCTTAGTGCGGGAGGGCCTATTCTCACCCCCTCCGATACCAGCATCGTCATATCACCGATTTCTCCCCACAATCTGACAATCCGGCCGATAATATTAAACGGGACGAGCAGCCTGAAGATGATAGTTGAGGGAAGGGGAACAGAGTACCTTGCCACCTGCGATTTCAGATGGCAGAAGCTGCCCTTCACCACGGTAGTGAAGATCAGCCAGCCTGAGGAACGACTGAGAACGGTATTACTACACGGAACCGACTTCTTTTCAACGCTGAGAACCAAGCTGATGTGGGGTGCCGATAAAAGGAACTAGCAGCCACAGGCATGGGCACTTCTCAAAAAAGTAATATATTTGTATGATTAACTAAATATCTGGCTGTCATGAGAAGACCACTGATGATATTATTGTTTTTGCTGCTTTTATGCAATTCTGCTTTCGGTCAGTTGTGGAAGACCAGAAGAATAGAGGCTTTGGCCGGCCTGGGAACTACCCAGTTCTTTGGAGATATCGGTGGTTTTTCACAGGGTGAGAATATATTGGGTTTCAAGGATATAATATTTCATCAGACCCGTTTCAACCTGTCGCTGGGGGCGAGTTATCTGGTCCTGAGGGATGTCACCGTCAGGCTGAACCTGGCCTATGGAATGTTTCATGCCAGTGACCGTAAGGGATCAAATGAGTTGAGGGAGATGGAGTCGCGCACGAGTTTTTTTGAACCGGCATTATTGGGGGAATACTATTTTATAAGGAGTAGGGCGGGAAGCAGTTACCTTTTCTCGAGAGGAAGGGGCCAGGGCCTGCGGAATTTTTTTGAAACCCTTGATCTTTATGCATTTACAGGTATTGGAGGTCTCTCATACAGCGTTAAGGGCAATGAAGACCTTTCGACCCACCCAAATTTCAGATCGGGTGGTTTTACCGGTGTTATCCCGGCCGGGGTAGGCATTAAGCTACTCTATAATCCCGATTTCAATGTTGGCATTGAAATAGGAGGCCGGTATGCCTTCTCTGATTATCTTGACGGATATACCTCGCAATATTCCAGGTCCAAAGACGTTTATTATTTTCTGAACGCAACTGTCACCTACAGGCTGGCTACAACAACCAGGGGGCTGCCGCGTTTTCTGAGATAAATGACTTAGGAACCCGGGAATGATGAAATCTTGCATAATTATACTTGCCCTGGCAGCATTCAGTCTTGCCCTTAGAGGCCAGCAGACTGTTGACTGGGGTGTTTCAGCCGGAACCACGGCCTATATCGGCGATATTAATCCTGACAACCTGTTCGTGTCACCTGGCATGGGAGCAGCCCTTTTCCATCGTTATAATTTTCATCCCCGCCACTCATTGAGGAGTTCCATCATGGCGGGAACCCTGAGAGGCAACGACCAGGATGCAGAAAATGCTTTTCAGACCAACAGGGGCGATTCCTTTTCGGGACTCATCGGAGAGCTGTCAACGCAGGTCGAATTCAATTTTTTCCCTTACAGGACCGACGGCCAGAGGTGGAGCTATTCACCATACATTGCCGGAGGAATAGGTGTCTCATTCATTGGCACCGAGGTTTTTACCTATACACCCGTGATACCTTTCTCCCTGGGATTTAAGCTTAATATTCAAAAAAATCTGGGCCTCGAAATTGAATATGGTTTTCGTAAGACATTTTATGATAACTTTGACGGCTTAACTGACCCCGTTGATCCCGGGCATCATGCATGGACGCATAACAACGACTGGTATACATTTGCAGCCGTTTCATTTACCTGGAAAATGTTTAACAGGCTTGCAGGCTGTCCGGCTTACGAGGAAGAAAAGAACTATAGAAGGCGTTAGCATATGACTCCGAAGGTGTATCCCGACAAGATCCGTTTGCCTGAACATATTGCCATCATAATGGATGGTAATGGTCGCTGGGCGACACAGCGCGGAAGGGACCGTATCTACGGACACCGGAAGGGAGCTGATGCTGTGAGGGAGGTTATTGAAGCCTCCGCCGAACTGGGGATCGGCTACCTTACCCTGTACGCCTTCTCGACTGAGAACTGGAGCAGACCCGATGATGAAATAAATGCCCTTATGGGTCTGATGGTTCAGTCACTGAATGATGAAACTCAGACTCTGATAAAAAATGACATACGCCTGAGGGTGATAGGAGATATTGACAGACTGGCTCCCGATGTAAGGAAGAGACTGAAAGAAACAATTGAACTTACCTCCGGAGGAACCCGGATGGTTCTTGTAGTTGCCCTCAGCTACAGCTCCAGGTGGGAAATAATACAGGCCTCCAGGGGAATCTGTCTCGATGCTGCTGCGGGTAAGTTATCCTATGCCGACCTTAATGAGGATACCTTCCGCAAATACCTTGAGACCGGTGACATACCTGACCCGGAACTGATGATAAGGACGAGCGGTGAACTGAGGGTAAGTAATTTCCTTCTCTGGCAGCTTGCTTATACGGAATTGTACTTCACCGATGTACTTTGGCCTGATTTTGGTAAGGAGGACCTTTACAAGGCGATTGAAGATTTTCAGAAGAGAGAAAGAAGATTTGGAAAAACGAGTGAACAATTATCAGGCAAATAGACAGATGACCCTGGCAGTAAGATTTTTTAGGACAATACTTGCAATCGCGATTTTATTGAACGCAGCCTCCCTTTCTGCACAGCAGGCAAGGGAGATTATTGATTACAGTAATCCCGACGAGTACGTTATTGGAGGAATAACAATATCCGGAATCAAGTACCTCGATTCAAATGCTCTCATAGGGCTATCGGGGTTACGTGTAGGACAACGTGTCGAAGTACCCGGCGAGATTATATCTCAGGCGGTAAAGAAGCTCTGGGCCCAGGGTCTGTTTTCGGATGTCAGGATTACCGCTGAAAGGTACGAAGGGGAATCGGTCTTCCTTGATATCTATCTCCAGGAGAGACCCCGGCTTTCGACTATTAAGTTTACCGGGCTCCGGAACAGCGAGAGCCAGGAGCTGCTCGAGAAAATAAATATTCCCAATGGTTCACAGGTTACGGCACACGTCCTGAACACTGCCAGAACAGTGATAAGTGATCATTATGTCGAAAAGGGATTTTTAAATTCGGATGTTACAATAGTTGAGAAGGATGACCCTGACAGTGAGAACAATGTGATCCTCAATATTCACGTTGACAAGAAGGATAAGGTAAGGATACAGGAGATTACCTTCATCGGAGCCGATAACTTCAGGGATAAAAGACTCAGGAGGGTGATGAAGGAGACCAAGCAGAAGGATTTCAACATTTTCAAGCCTTCGAAGTACATAGCCAGCAAGTTTGAGGAGGATAAGTTCAAGCTTGCTGAGTTCTATAACGAAAATGGGTTCAGGGATTTTGAAGTTCTTGCTGATTCAACCTACACTCTTGAGGATAATCGCATCGGGCTGGCAATTAAGGTACACGAAGGACCGCAATACATTCTCAGGAGTGTCGACTGGGTTGGCAACAGTGTATATCCGAAGGAAATACTTACCAGGCAACTGAAGATTGAGCCGGGTACGATATATAATCAGACATTGCTTGATAAGCGGCTCACGGATGATGAGGATGCTGTCAGTTCACTCTACCTCGATAACGGTTACCTTTTTTCACAGGTGGTACCGGTAGAGGCCAGGGTTGAGGGAGATTCTATCGACCTGCAGGTAAGAATCTTCGAGGGAGACCAGGCATACCTGAATAATGTTATTATCGCAGGCAATACCCGTACCAACGAGCACGTTGCCCGCCGTGAACTGTTCACCATGCCTGGTGATTTGTTCAGCAAGAACCATATTATCAGATCAGTCAGGCAGGTTGCTGTTCTTGGCCATTTTGACCCTGAGAAGATTGCTCCCCAGCCTCTCCCTGATCCCATCAACGGGACCGTCGATCTCATCTATGCCCTCGAGGAAAAGGCCAACGATCAGTTCGAGGTTTCGGGCGGATGGGGTGCAGGCATGCTCGTAGGAACAGTAGGAGTAAGGTTCACTAATTTTGCAATGAAGGACTTTTTCGAGCCTGGTGCATGGAGGCCTTACCCCTCGGGTGACGGGCAGTCTCTAAGCATAAGGGCACAGTCTAACGGCAGGGTTTACCAGTCATATAATATATCATTTGTAGAGCCATGGCTTGGCGGCACCAAACCCAACACCTTTTCCACCAGCTTTTACCGGTCGCTGATGACAAATGGGGACAAAAAGGGTGATGACAGCAGGCAGTCGATGGTTATTGACGGAGGAACAATAGGATTTGGAAAGCGTCTTTCCTGGCCTGATGATTATTTCTCTCTCTTTACGGAACTTAGCTACCAGAGGTACGATCTTACTAACTACGAGGTATACAGTTTTCTTTTCAAGAACGGGGTTTCAAACCTCATGAGTCTTACTACACGATTTACCAGGTTTTCGGCGGGGCCCAACCCTATTTATCCCATGAGAGGCTCTACATTTAATCTCTCACTTCAGCTGACTCCACCCTATAGTATTATTAATGGAAAGGACTACAGCAATGCAAATGATGCCGAGAAATATAAATGGATTGAATTCCATAAATGGGTTTTCAAGGGAGATTATTATTTCAAGCCCTTTCCCAGGGAGAACAATAAGCTGATCATCAATCCGAAAGTCGCCTTTGGATATCTTGGTTTCTATAACAAGGATATTGGTCCATCGCCATTTGAGAATTTTTTCCTTGGAGGTGATGGAATGACGGGTTATAACTTTTATGGACGTGAGGTGATAGCCCTCAGGGGTTACGAGAATGGCTCACTTACGCCCCTCAATGCAGCCAGTGTTCCTTCAGGTAATGTCTATACAAAGCTTACTCTCGAAGTAAGGTACCCCTTGACCCTGAATCCGCAGGCTACAGTTTTTGCCCTGGTATTTCTTGAAGCCGGCAAGGCCTGGCATAGCCTGCAGGAGTTCAATCCGTTCAAGGTACACCGGTCTGCCGGAGTAGGCCTTCGGGCGAACCTTCCCATGTTCGGTCTGCTGGGAATAGACTGGGGTTACGGATTCGACGCCGTACCTAACAGACCATCAGCCAACAAGGGTCAGATCCATTTTGTTATCGGACAACAGTTCTGATAAGATGTGAAATCAATAAATCGAATTATTATGAAAAGGTTTGTAATATTACCGGTTCTTCTTCTGATGACGGCAACGATAGCTGCCCAGAAGTTTGGGTTTGTCGATTCTGATTATATCCGGAATAACATACCCGCCTTTGCAACCGCACAGGAAAAACTTGATCAGCTTTCCAGTCAATGGGAGAAGGAGATCGCCGACGGTTATGCCGTGGTGGAGAAGATGTACAAGGACTACCAGAATGAGGCGGTGATGCTGAGTCAGGAAATGAAGATGAAGCGTGAAGAGGCTATAATTCAGAAAGAGAAGGAGGTGAAGGATCTGCAGAACAAGTACTTCGGCATGGAGGGTGAGTTGTTCAAAAAGAGACAGGAGCTTGTTCAACCCATACAGGATGAGATTCTGAAGGCTATAAAGGCAGTTGCCTCAGAAGGAGCTTATGCGGCCATTTTTGATACAGCTTCGGGTGGCAATATACTGTTTGCCAGTCCCAGGAATGATGTAAGCGACCTGGTGCTTGAAAAGATGGGTTTCAGGAATTAAATATTATTTTTGCATAATTAATAACCACACAAATAACTATTTAGAAATGAAAAGGATTGGAACATTTTTCCTTATTGTGTTGATCTCGGCGGCAGCTTTTCAGACAAAGAATGCTCAGACCGGCATTATGTTTGGTCATATCAATAATGATGAACTGGTACGCTCGCTGCCTGAATTTGACAGTGCGATGGTCAAACTTGAAGATCGCAGTCAACAGTTTA
>JAVEWX010000163.1:0-5945 GCA_034004335.1 Bacteroidales bacterium
ATGTAGCCGGCATAGACCTTCTCAAGGTTTTCAAGCTTAAGGGTGCCGTTGCTGGAAAATTGACGAGCATAAAATGCGAGCATACCGGTTTTTGACCTTTCAGTGGCAATACTCAGCTCCCCGAAAGGAGTGAAGTAGTTTCCAATTCCCAGGTTAAGGTAGCTCTTGTAGAGCCTGACAAGGGGGTCCGGCAGTATGGTGGCGGGTCTTATCGTCGATATAACATACGGAGGGGTAAATGGTTCCGGGTTGACCGAATATGTGAACGCATGACTGACAGTAGCCGTATCGGTCATGTCGGGGAAGTAACTTTTTTTTGTTGCTTCCGACAGTGTTGGCCGGAATGGATTATACAACCTTACCTCGCGCTGGATCTTGTCGCCTGTCTGCTGACCCATGGCAGTTATTGCCGTCAGCAGGGCCATCGTTGCAGCAGCAAAATATCCTTTCATGTTCCTTATCGCTGTTTTTCTCATCACTTCGACAATTCATCAAGTTTCGCCCTTACCTCATCGAGTATCCCGTCATCGTCCACATCGTAGTAGTCGAGCAGTGCCTGCAGTGTTGCCCTGGCCTGTAGCTTGTCATCCTTCTTCACGCTTATGTCGGCCAGGAGTATGAATACTCTTGCCATCCAGTACTGATGGGGTGTGTTAAGTTCCATGAACTCATTCACCACCCGTTCCGATTCGTCCGTCTGTCCTGATTTGAAAAGCAATTCCGCAACCCGGTATTTCGATTCAGCCCCTTCGGCGGTAACTACCTCTTTTGCCGTCATTCTGAAATAACGTAGTGCTTCGGCGTCATGGCCAAGGCTGAGATGAGCCTTGGCACCCAGGAAGGCTGCCTCCCTGACCAGTTCCTCGGGCATGCCGGTCTTACCCAGAATTTTGTCGGATATGGTGATTGTCCTTTCCGGATCACCTGCCCAGGCTGCCGACCTTAGCTGCCCAGCATAGATATTTACCAGGCTTTCCGGCCGTGTTACGCTATTCTCAAGCTGGTCGTACCATTTGAGTGCCTGTTCGTAATCCTCGGCAGCAAAGGAGATGTCGGCCAGGGCACCCAATACCTGTTCGGCATACTGAAGATTCGGAACCTTAATCAGCCCGAGGTAATGTTCATAGGCTTCCTTGTTATTGCCGGCAGCAAAAAGGCATTCTGCGAGATAGAACCTGGCATTTACAACAAAGTAACCTGACGGAAATTCACTGAGGTAGTTTCTGAATGTCTCCGAAGCCCTTTCACAATTTCCCGTGATGAAGAAATTCTCACCCGATTTGTACAGAAGGGAATCCCTTTCTGAAAGGTTTACATCTCCATATCCACCCAGGGTTTTAATATAAGCGAAATAGCTTTCCAGGTCATTCATGTCCACATAGGTATTCTTCAGGCCGGTAAGTGCGCTCCTGGCTTCAGCCGTTGAGCGGTATTTCTCAATAACAGTCTTGTATTGGTCTATAGCCTTCTGGTTCTCACCGGTGTTGTAATAGAGCAGACCCAGCTGAACATGAGCACGGGGTACGAACGGACTCTGGGGGTGGTTGTTGATTACAGCTGTGAGGTCTGTTTCTCCTCTCCTGTTGTCGTCGACGGAAATGTATGCCCTGCCCCTTTCGAACAATGCATCAGGAGACAGGTAAGATTCCGGGAACCGGTTCATCAAAAGCGACAGGGTTTCTATCTTTCCCTGCTGATTGTTCATCAGTCCCTGGGCGAATCCCTTCTGATACATTGCATAGTCGGCATCCACATTTCCGTATCCTATCACCATGTCATAATATGAAATCGCCTGACTGTAATCAGTATTGACATAGTGGCAGTCTGCAATCCTGTTTCTTACATCGGCCAGAATGTCGGGTTGACGGGTATCGGGATCACTCTCGTAGCTCCTGAACATACCAAGCGCCTTAGCATAATCCCCGGTATTATAATATGTATATCCGAGATTGTACCTGGCAAGGCGGTACTCATCTGCCTCTGATGCCCCGGGCATGCTGATAAATGACAGGTATTCCTGCATTGCTCCTGGCAGGTCACCGGTCCGGTATAGGGCCTCACCCCTCCAGTAGGTCGTTCTGGCTGTCAGATCGCGATTATGTGTGCCATATTTCAGCGACCTGTCGAACATATCAATAGCCTGATCGAACTCAAGGTTCCTGAAGAGCTCAAGGCCCCTGAAGAACGCAACCTTCTGGTATGCCTCCTCAAGCCTGTCATCCTTTCTTGTGATCCTGTCGAGCGAGTTAAGGGCGGCCTGGTAGTTTTTAATCTTTATATAGGTTGATACCAGATAGTTGTAGGCTTCATCAATTCTTCCAGAAGCAGGAAATTCGCTGATATATTCCTGGAACGCCGTAATAACCTCACCAAAGGGTGAAGCTGATGTTTCGTATGTCAGCTTGGCGTAGTTGAAAAGTGCCTCTTCCTTAAGATTCCTGTCGAAATCCATTTTTGAAGCCGCCCCGAATGTGAGACGGGCCCTGTGCTTGTCATCCTTCTGAAGATAACAGGCCCCGAGTATCATCCATGCATTCTGGCTCAGCAGGTCATTCGGGTTATAAATTTCGTTAAGTATCTTTATTGCCTTATCGGGTTCGCCTGTCCTGTAATAGCTGTAGGCGAGCTGGTACTTATCCTCACGCGATGATATACGGGTTGTGCCGCTGAACTTTTCGAGGTATTCAACCGCCTTTGGATAATCCCCCTTATTATAGTATGCGTCACCAATAAACCGGTACAGTTCCACCTCCCTGTCTTTTCCGGCAAGACTCAGTAATCCGGGCGCTATGGCAAGTATGCCATCGTAGTCCTTCTGCAGGTACAGAATCTGAACGATATAGAAGGGAACGACGCTGCCGAAGGTTTCATCCTCCCTGAGTTTGTCAAACCCATCCATTGCGGTCTGGTACTTTCCGTCCTCATAGGCGAGATGGGAGAAATAGTAAAGGGAAGGCGCCGAATACTCAGTATCAATATCCTTGAGTTCTGAAAACATCAGCATCGCTCCCGGCCTGTCACCCCTGATCATGCGGGAATACCCCGTCCTGAAAAAATATCCAGGCAACTGATCCTTGTCCAGTTCGAGCCTGTGCACCTTTTCATAGTATTCCGCTGCCTTACGGTAATTCTTCGTCTGGTAAAAATAATTACCCATTTCCAGCCATGCCTGGTTTATCTTTGGGCTGGTCGGGTAATTGGCTGCGAACTCCAGCATTCGGAACTCGGCATCGGGATGGAACAGCCTCATCGACGATATGGCTCCCCAGTAACCTGCTTCAGCACCGGTTACCGTACCTGCCAGGGCAGGATCGTCCAGGATCCTGTCAAACACACGAATTGCAGCAGAGTATTTTTCCTTGCCGAACAGTTCCATTGCGGAAACCAGATCGGCAGAACCCTCCGGAATTACAGGAACAACCTGTGCCACTGCACCGGAGAGTATCAGCAAAACGGAAAATACTGCAATAATCCTTCTGATTCCTCTATTCATAACATCCCTTTTTTTATATCCTTTCAGCACCATCTGAAAGGCAAGTAACTTACTGGCATGCTGATTAATAATCAATACTTTCCCCCTTTCCGGAGAAAGTCTAAAAATACAATTAATAAACGCCCTGCAGGTTCCATTATTATTGATTTTATCAACAGTCAACTGTTAATTATTAATTCTTTCATTATTTTGCGACAAAATCACGGGACCATGGAAAATCCGATTCCCCTCGACACCATAATAGAGCTTAGCGATTGTACAATCTGGCAGAATGACCACCTGGTTCTTAAAGGCGTTAACCTGAAGGTTGACAAGGGGGAATTTGTCTACCTGGTGGGGCGTGTCGGGAGTGGCAAGAGCAGCCTTATAAAAACCCTCAATGCGCAGTTGCCCCTGAAGGAAGGAACAGGACACGTTGCCGGGTATGACCTCCGGAAGATTAAACGAAGAGAGATACCATACCTGCGCAGGAAGATGGGTATCGTATTCCAGGATTTTCAGCTACTTACAGACAGGCCGGTCAGGGATAACCTTGAATTCGCGTTAAGGGCAACAGGATGGAAAAACAGGAAGGAGATTGACATCAGAATAGGTGAAGTGCTCGAGAAAACATCCCTTTCTCAGAAAGGATACAAGATGCCGCACCAGCTATCGGGCGGGGAACAGCAAAGGGTAGTGATAGCCAGGTCCCTCCTGAACGATCCGGAAATCATACTTGCTGATGAACCGACCGGTAACCTTGACCCTGAAACATCTGAAGGGATAATTTCACTCCTGGCGGAGATCAGCCGTAACGGCCGCGCTATACTCGTTGCCACCCATAACTATAATATCATCAAGAAGTTTCCCGCCCGAACCTTACGGTGTGCCGATGGCAAACTAACAGAAAAAAACGAGGATGAGGAAATTGAACTGATCTGAACCAAAATCATAATAACAGCCATGAAAGTACAAGCCACACATCTCTTCCCTGTATTTCTGATCCTCCTCTCACTGAACCTCACAGCCCAGGAATGGCCCGATACTCCCGAAAGTGACGGTTTCGTTGTAGACATGGCACAGATGCTGACCATGGATGAAGCTGACGCCCTTAACATAAAATTAATGACCTGGTATGACACTTCCTCGTACATGACGATCATCGTTACTGTCAATGACCTGAGAGGCAAGGAAATAAGGGAATTTGCACAGGGTCTCATGAACGCCTGGGGGATAGGAAGGATAAATGATGACAGGGTTGTGCTGATCGTTGTCAAACCCCGTAAAAAACCGGATCAATTGCAGATGACGATAGTGGCCAATAAAAAAATGATGGAGCTTATCAGTGAAGATGACCTCGCAAGAATAGCAAGGAGTGACTTTATGCCCGACCTGCAGAAGGACAGGTATTATTTCGGCCTCCATAAGGGGACGGATGCTCTTATTGCCACTCTTTCGGGAAGCAAACCGGCAGGCCGGGACCTCCCGGAATCCGTTAAGGAAAAACCGTTGCTGCTCACAATTGCACTTATAATTCTGGTGCTGCTGTTGTCAATTCGTATCATACTTATTTACCAAAAGGGCAAACATAAGTAGCCTGAATAACTCAAAAAATCCTACCTTTCTGTCCGGATTGATGATATCATCCATTTTATTGTATTATTAATTCATGCTGACATGAATAACCGGACAGTTATTACCAGAATTACAGCCATATGCTGTTTTGTGGTGATATGCAGCAATGTTCTTTCCCAGAACTGGTGGAACCAGTGGATGGGTGCAGGCAGGAATGGTAAGGTTACAGGATTCACCTTACCCAAAGCTTTCCCTGCTTTCGGGCTCAAATATCTATGTCAATAATGCCGGGCACCTGATCTGCTATGTATAAAAAACCTGGCCAGGCTACACGAAAACCGGAGCATCTCCGGCAAAATACTTATAGTTCAGAGTATCTGAAGGATAAGGGAATACCAGTTGTATTGTTTCGAACCCGTCATACTTTCCATTTATGTCCATATCTGATGATTCGTTGAGAGATAATCTCTGCAGGGAAGACTCGGTATTTAATATCGGAATAGATATCGGTTCAATATCAGTTAATCTTGTAGTTATTGACGGCGAAAAAAGTATTCTCGAGAACAGATATTATTATTGTCATGGAAGGCCTTTCCATACCCTAAGGGAATCACTGAGCGAAATTTTCACTCTCTATCCGCCGGAAAGTAAAGGAATAATAGCCTATACTGGTACTGGAGGCAAGCTTGCCTCGGAGCTGACCGGAGGCGTCTTCGTAAATGAGATAATAGCCCAATCGGCCTCTGCGTCTTATTTATACCCCGGGGTAAAGACTATCATTGAGATGGGAGGCGAAGATTCAAAGCTGATATTCATGGGACAGTCAGGGGGAACTGATAGTTCATCTCTTACCGATTTTGCAATGAACAACCTGTGTGCCGCCGGCACGGGCTCTTTC
>JAVEWX010000164.1:0-5895 GCA_034004335.1 Bacteroidales bacterium
ATTCTTCAACCCGGATGACCGCTTCTACCGGTATACAACAGGCAAATTCAATACCAAAGCCAGCGCCTACGAAGAAAAGGAGAGGCTGCTGAGACTCGGGTACCCCGATGACATTTTCGTGAAGAAAGTCTACAGGAATGATTCTGGAAAATGACGGTATCAGGCTCCGGGCAGTTGAGCCCGAAGACCTGGAACTGCTTTACCGCTGGGAAAATGACGAAACCAACTGGAAACAGAGCAATACCCTTGTTCCCTATTCCAGGTACATCCTTAAAAAATATATTGCAGGATCACGCAAAAGCATCTATGAGACAGGCCAGCTCAGGCTGATGGTTGACGTTCTGCCTGATGAACGGACCGTCGGGACCATAGACCTTTACGAGTTCGACCACTATCATAACCGGGCGGGCGTCGGTATCCTTATCGCCGATCCGGCCGACAGGAAAAAGGGATACGCTTCTGCCGCCCTTGAATGTCTTGTCAGCTACGCCTTTGAAACCATAGGTCTTCATCAGCTGTGGTGCAACATCCTGGAAAACAACCCGGAAAGCCTGAAGCTGTTCACAAACCACGGTTTTGTAATCTGCGGCAGCCGCAAGGAAAGGGTCAGGATGAGCGGCGGCTATGAAACCGAACACCTCCTCCAGCTTATCAACCGCAAAAAATAAATACTGCCCAGGGGGTTGGGCAGTATTATTTTTCTCGCCGGCTTAAGAAAGAAGTACCATTGTCAGCCGGAGAGAGGAAACGGGGAATCTAAAAAACACTAATCCTTAAACTCCTCTGTTGTTCCGCTTGCGATACAAAACTATCCTGACCCCGCTTTTTGTGCAATACCCTTTAATGGGTATTTTTATATGATCCCATTTGAAGCAGCAAATATCAGCATATCCACCAGGTTGTTGGTACCGGTCTTCCTCATAATGTTCTTCCGGTGGGTATTGACCGTAAACTCACTGATATTTAACTCATAAGCAATTCTTCTGCTTGTCAACCCCCTCGAAATATGATAGATAATCTCCTGTTCCCTTTTGGAAATTACAGGACTGCCGCCTGCAACTCCCGGCATTTCCCTGAAAGGTCTTAATCCAAGCAGCGAAAATGTCACTTTTGTTCCACAGTGGACATGGGATATATCCCGTATCACAACAAGTTCATATATTCCGCCAACCGGATGAATATGCCTGGATATCGTCCTCGAAATCCGTGTATACCGCCCGTTCTTCATCTTTGCCCTGTAAGTAAGGTAATAGGTAAAGTGACTGTGTGATTCCCCCGCAATATAATTCATCTCCCTGTTAAGCACCGTCTTTCCTATCTCAAAGACTGCTTTTCTGTCATCCGGATGGATTATCTCATAGATCTTGTTCAGGTCAAACTCTTCGGGATCATATCCAAGCACATTCTTTACATTGGGACTCATGTACAATATTCTCTGGGTTGAAAAGTCCGCAAATGCAAAAAACTGGTTGGAGATATCCATAAGCTCCAGGGTCTGTTCATCTGGGGTAATCTCTCCCGTGAACGGCGGCCTTGATGAACTCCCGAAACTATTCCTCAGCAGGTTCACCCATGGAACGGCAGCGGATGGATAGTTATCCTGGTATTCAGAATCTTTCATGTCAATCTGATTTTCCTGTTTCCATAAAACTCAATATTCCGGCTTATTTATTATCCCTCATGTTCCGGTATTCGCCCCTGAAATAACTTATTTTCATGAGGTCATACCGCTGCTTCTGCACTTCAAACCTGGCAAGGAACTCCTCAAAATCCTTCTTCATTGCGGGTGTCCATCCCGTCTCGGCCACTGCAAAGGCGCGCGGGAAAGCCATGTATTCAAGATGAGACATGGTGGATATGTACTCGGTCCATACATTACCCTGCAGTCCCAGTATATATTTCTGCTCCTCAGGAGTGAGGTCTTCGGGTAAAGGTTCAAATGAATATACCCGCTCAAGTGGCAGGTAACCTCCAATACCCAGCGGTTCTCCCTGGGGTTCGCTCTGGTAGTAATCAAGATACATATGGGATGTGGGTGTCATTATCACGTCATGCTTCATCTTAGCAGCCTCGATGCCGCCCTTGATGCCGCGCCATGACATCACTGTCGCCCCCGGTGCCAGGCCACCCTCAAGGATCTCATCCCAACCTATTATCTTTTTTCCCTTTGCACTCAGATACTTTTCCATCCGGGTGACAAACCAGCTCTGAAGCTCATGCTCATCCTTCAGCCCCTCCTCCTTTATCCTCTTCTGGCATGCGGGGCAGTTCTCCCATCTCACCTTCGGACACTCGTCACCGCCAATATGTATGTACTCTGAGGGGAATATCTCAGCCACCTCATCAAGTACACCTTCCAGGAATGCAAATACTGTGTCTTTACCGGCGCAAAAGACATCGTCAAAGACACCCCACCGGGTCTGTACGTCAAGCTTGTTCCCAGTGCACGACAGCCAGGGATATGACGCAATTGCTGCCACAGCGTGACCGGGCATCTCAATCTCCGGTATGACTGTAATGAATCTGTCAGCTGCATATTTCACTATCTCCCTTGCCTGCTCCTGGGTGTAAAATCCCCCGTGGGGTATTCCGTCATAGGTGAATGGCGGCCGTCCGCCATGGCCGACCAGTGTCTCCTTCCTCTGCGAACCCACCTTCGCAAGTTCAGGGTACTTCTTTATTTCTATCCTCCAGCCCTGGTCATCCGTAAGATGCCAGTGAAAGACATTGAATTTATGGAGTGCCATGATATCAAGGTACCTCTTCACCTCATCCACAGTAAAAAAGTGACGGCAGACATCGAGGTGCATCCCGCGGTAGCTGAAACGGGGTGCATCTGTTATATGGCAGGCAGGCACTGAAGCGGCATCCTCGCCGGCCAGTCCTCCCTCAACCTCAACCTGCGGCGGAAGCAACTGTCTCAGCGTCTGCACACCCCGGAACAGCCCCGCTGCTGAAGGCGATTTCAGGACGATATTCTTAGGAGTCACCCACAGTGTATATCCCTCAGTATTGTCAGAAGCGGTCGTGTCAATAACCATGACTATCCTGTTCCTTCCTTCACCTGACCCCTCTACCACCGGCAGTGGCACTGAGGCGCTCTTTCGAAGCATTTCTGAAAGGAAACCTGCGGCAAGGTTTGTCCCGTCACTGAGTGGAGAGACTGTCAGCTCAGTCTTCCCGTCAATGATAAAGCTCCCCTTGGCCATGACCAGTTCAGCCGGTTTCGGGATAATTGAATATTTTTCAGGCATATTCACCTCCTTTTTGCTGCAGCCGGTTACCGTCATTATAACCATCAGCGCTGCCATCGTCAATCTTGTCATATATCGTTGATTTTATCATTTTTCACGTTACGCTCCCTTCTCTTTGCCGCAAGCATTCCGCACGCGGCATCAATATCTGATCCTCTTGATTTCCTGACTGAAGCCCCGATACCTGAAGTTACAAGCTCATGCTTGAACCGCATCATCAAATCCGTCCCCGAACTGTGTGCCTCGTCCCCTGGCAGCGGATGGTAAGGAAGAAGATTCACCCTGATGCCGGTTCCTGCAAGCAGTCGCTTCAGTTCCCCGAGGTGTCTGTCAGAATCATTTTTACCGCTTATCATTACATAAGCTACCGTAAATCTTCTCTTCCGGCGGTTGTCATATTGCTTCAGGAGGCTCAGGGTTTCAGAAAAGGGCCAGCGTGCCTCGGCAGGTATCACTTCGCGCCTTTCTTCGGGAAAGGGAGAATGGAGACTCAGGGTGATGTTGCATTCCGTCTCCTCAAGCAGTCTCATTACAGAAGGGGTCACCCCTACCGTAGAAACAGTCACCCTGCTTCTTCCCGCAGCCAGGCCCCACCCTGCAGTGAGTATCCGGCAGGCGCGTATAACCTCATTGATATTGTCACCCGGTTCGCCCATACCCATCAATACTATATGAGTTACCTTATGGGGTAAACTGATTACCTGGTTTACTATCTCGCCTGCCGTCAGGTCTCCTCCCCATCCGTTTCTTCCTGTGGCACAGAATCGGCAGCCCATGCGGCAACCCGACTGAACGGACACACACACTGTATGACGCCTGCCATCCGGCAGATATACTGTTTCATGGGTAAGGCTGCCGGGAGTAGTGAAAAGATACTTGACCGAACCGTCCGAAGATGACTCCGAGGCAATTGGGTCGGAGAGCCCCGTAACCGCCCTTTCCGATAAAATATGAAGGATTTTTAACGGGATATCGTTGATTTCTTCGAAGGAGTGTATACCTCTCCTGTAAATCCAGTAGAGCAGTCTGAGGGAATAACGCTCATCAATTCCCAGACTGCCGAGGAACTCCTCAATCTCCGACGGATCCGACCCCGCTACCCTCTTCTGGTTCATATAAGTTCCTGTACCCCTATAAAGATATCAAATTCCGGGTATCATGGATTTTTTTTCACATCTTTATCTTTAAATATTACAAAAAACAGCGCAAATCACCTGTCAGGATGGAAAAAGCTGAAGCAATAAGGAAATTCGGAACGGCCCCTGTCTACTTTACTGCTGTTTCAACCATCCTGGGGGCCATTTTATTCCTCCGATTCGGGTTTGCGGTAGGCACGCTCGGATTCTGGGGCACCCTGTTGCTTATCCTGATGGGGCACGCTGTTACAATTCCAACGGCACTGGCAATTTCAGAACTTGCCACCAATAAGAGGGTTGAAGGCGGCGGCGAATACTTCCTCATTTCCAGGTCATTCGGGCTTAATATCGGGGCCACCATAGGCATAGCCCTGTTTCTTTCACAGGCTATAAGCTTCGCCTTTTATATCATTGCCTTTACCGAGGCATTTGAATTTTTCTTCGATTTTATGGTTACGCGTCTGTCTGTGGTGGTGCCGAGGCAGGTTATAAGCCTGCCTGTGACTTTTATTCTTGGACTGATGATCCTCCGTAAGGGATCCGGTACCGGCGTAAGGATGCTTTATATTGTGGTTGCGGTGCTTTTCATAACCCTGCTGCTGTTTTTACTGGGCAGGCCTGCTGAAGGCAGCCTGGCACCAGGACAACTTCCTGTCGGGGATATACGCAACCTGGGTGATTTCTTCATTGTCTTTGCAATCTGTTTCCCGGCGTTTACAGGCATGACAGCCGGGGTGGGCCTGTCAGGCGACCTGCGCAATCCGGCCAGGGCCATTCCCCGGGGAACAATACTGGCCACCCTGACGGGTATAGTTGTATATATTTTTGTCATCTGGAAACTTGCTGTTTCCGCATCGCCGGAGGAGATGCTTGAAAATCAGCTGATAATGGGCAGAATTGCGATAGGTGGCGCTGTCATTGTTCCGCTGGGACTGGCAGCATCAACCCTCTCCTCGGCACTAGGCTCCATGCTTGTCGCCCCGCGGACACTTCAGGCCCTGGCGAAAGACACCTCCTTCCCCTCAGCGAGGATGAACAGGTGGCTTTCGGCATCAAGGAACAGTGACGGGGAGCCGGTGAACGCAACTCTTGTCACCCTGACGATCGCGTTTGTCTTCGTCGCCCTTGGCAATGTCAACGCCGTTGCAGAAATAATCTCAATGTTCTTCCTTGTAACCTATGGGTCCCTCTGCCTGATCTCATTCCTGAACCACTTCGGATCCTCTCCCTCTTACCGGCCATCATTCAGGTCAAAATGGTACCTTTCGCTCACGGGATTTGCGGTGGCAGTCCTGGTAATGTTCCGGATAAACACCCTCTATGCACTCACCGCAACGGTACTTATTGTCATACTGTATTCGTATATAAATCACTACCATAAGAGCAGAACCGGCCTTGAGTCCCTCTTTGCCAACGTCCTCTTCCAGATCAACCGTAACCTTCAGGTTTTCCTTCAGAAGTCAGAGAGCAGACGAAAGATCAGGGAATGGAGGCCCGGGGTTATC
>JAVEWX010000165.1:0-5881 GCA_034004335.1 Bacteroidales bacterium
GTTGGGGGGTCTTGCATGAAAATTAAAAATGAAGTATATTTGCCGACCGAAATGGTACCATAGCTCAGTTGGTAGAGCAACGGACTGAAAATCCGTGTGTCCCCGGTTCGATTCCTGGTGGTACCACTTAAAAAGAGTGAGAGTGAGAGCGTGAGCGAGCACTCTCACTCTTTTTAAGTGGTCTCAATCTCACACTCACACTCACACTTACTGAAATCAGTATTTTCAAATCCCGCATGATCAATGATCTGCGGGATTTTGGTTAATGGGTGGCGACGGAATTGGTGACAAATTCTTTGAATTTGCTGTAAATCTTAATGCCACTGGCTTATGCATTTCAATCGTTGTTTTGCGAGAGCATCATCATCTCCGTTCCTGCAAGAAGGAATGCTCCGACACCGTATACTTCAGTCATATCAGATGTAACAATCTTCGGATCCTGGCCGACAGGTTGCACCCAGCCGAGTTTGCCGTCTGCATAAACAGCACTGACAAGTGCCTTCCAGGCACGGGTTACCACAGGAGTGTAGATCTCTGAATCAAGCAGGCCCGAATTTACCCCGTAAGCCAGAGCATAGCAGAAGAATGACGAGGAGCTGGTCTCCGGATTTGGAAAACTCTGATGGTCTAACATGCTGGCGTGCCAGAAACCTTCTCTGTCCTGGCACGAGGCCACCTTTTCTGCCATTTCAGCAAATAGTTTTTCATAGAAAGACCGGTAAACACTGTTAACTGGCAATTCATTCAGCAGAGCAACAAGTCCACCCATCACCCAGCCGTTTCCACGTCCCCAGAATACTTTTCGGCCGTTTGATTCCAGCACCTTTTCCGGGAAATAGCGATGATCGCGGTAAAACAGGTGTTCATCCTTATCATAAAGGAAATCCCAGGTGGACTTATACTCACTATCCATGAATTCCAGATACTTATCATCCCCGGTAATTGCTGACAGTTTTGCATAGACCGGTGGCGCCATGAAGAGGGCATCGCACCACGACCATCTTTCAGTGGTTTGCGGGTCGCTGTAATCAAGCAGTAAACCGGCCGCGGAAGGATGCAAAATCACGTAATCAAGTCTGGCCTGCGTGGGTGCGAGAATAAGGTACCTGTTCTTATCTGTTTTCTTGTGCCTGTACATATCGAGATACATCTGGCAGACGGCTATGTCATCAGCATGATACATGTTCTTATGGGGCTGCCATGAATGACTTCTCCCGATCCTGTAAAGCCAGTCCATATATCTACTGTCCGGGCTGATCTTCGCAAACGCCATCATGCCGGCATAGAGCGCACCGTTGGTCCAGTCGAGCTGATGGTGCGGCACAGATGCAAAATTGTCAATCTGCCAGTCGGCCACGGCACTCATCACTTTCATAATATTCCCCTGATTCAGATCCGCTGAGAACTTCCCTGCTGCCTCATTTCCTTTGATGGCAGTGCTGTAATTTGTATAGTGCTCATAATGATCTATATGCATCCATATGACGCGAGGAGAGAGTGAGCCAGGAGAATTTCTTACCACGAAAGGACGCACATTGTCCTTCAGTGATTTTGATGTAACGGCACTTCCTGAAAAACTGTCGCCTCCGTCTTTGGTAACCCATTCCTCGATTTCATACCGGTCATTCACTGGCCTTGACAGGTAGACCCTGCAGGGATCATTATGATCAAGCACAATACCCCCGGAGTAATGGGGTTCAGGATCTCTCTCCTGCTTTTGTCTGGTGAATCTGGGGAAGGCGCTTCCCGCCTTGCAGATTCGGCTGTTTTTCCATTCTGTCCCCGTCCAGGTGCCCCAGTTGTAGTAATGCTGAGTTTCTTCGGGAAGGGTAGTATAGGCAATTACAGGTCTTCCATCACCGGTAAGGGCGATATCCCAGATCCAAGCCCTCTGGTTTGCGGATTCGCCGTCATATGCCTTCGGTACCTTTTCCTGTTCAATCGGCAGGTTCTTCATGTCACCCATTTTATTGCCGGCAGCGTCGAAGAAGGTACCCCTCTCATATTTCAAATAATATATTGAGTTGTGGTTTTCCTCCCTCGGGTGTCCGTCGGTAAAGGCAAAATGAATGACTGAATTACCGTCAGAGATGATCTTGGTATAGGGACGGTTATGGATATTGTTGATTTTCTTCGACACAATAGTCTTTGGTTCAGACCATGTTTTGCCGTAATCATCAGAGGTGACAAAGGAAGGTTTCCAGTCGTATCCTCCTCTGAAGAAGAGGTAGATCCGGTTCTTTTCATTTTTGAGTAGAACAGGGTTGGTATAACAGGCCATTTCCCCCAGATCGAGCGAATCAACATCAGAAAACCGGTCTATCTCTTCGGGTTTTTCGGAGGTAGTGTAATAAAGCTTACCTCCGTGCCTGGTAAAAAACAGCATCAGCCGTCCGTCAGGCAAAACCAGTAATGATGGATTTACATGGTCATCTGGCTGGAGGTTGGGGTAAATCAATATCTTTCCTACATCACCTGTCAGGTGGTCTTTACAGGCAACCATAATATCTCCCCGGGAAGTGACAAATCCGGTATATGTACGTTCATGGATCCCCTTACAGTAAACGGCTCTCGGATCAGAGAACCAGCACCATGCTCCGTCTTCAGCAACTGTTACAAAATCTTCTGCCCTCTGCGCTGCTGTGGAAATCATGATGAACAGCCACGGACTTATAAGTAGCAATCTCTTGTACATCTGGCGTATGTATTCAGGATTAATATCAAATCAATGTAAAGGAAATAACATGTATGTGCAAAAACAAACCCGAATGATAATATTTTCTTCTGTACTGTTTTTTGGGGTAAATGCAGGCAAAGTAGGATCTGTTTATGGCAGGCACCCATTATGGGAATGCCGGCCAGGGGCCCTCACCATCTGTTTCTTTCCACAACCGCTGTCTGATATTTGCTTTCAACGACCTCATGATCAATGATTTGCGGGATTTAACATTTATTGTATTGGTAAAATATCACAATACCTGTAGTTCCCTCATTCAATAGGTTACCTTTGGCCTCAATTATAACAGGAGGGGAAATAGAGATGAATGAATTACGAATTGGGAATCTGACAGTTGCTGTTCCGATTATACAGGGAGGCATGGGTGTGGGTATTTCACTTTCAGGGCTTGCGGCAGCGGTTGCAAATGAAGGCGGAGTTGGCGTTATTTCGAGTGCGGGACTGGGACTTTTATATAAGAACTTTTCCGGGAACCTGTTCGAGGCCAGTATCTACGGACTTAAAGAGGAGATACGTAAAGCAAGGGAGAAGACGAAAGGGATCATCGGCGTTAACGTAATGGTGGCCATGACAAATTTCGTGGATATGATCAAGACCTCCATCGCTGAAAAGGTCGATATCATAATAGCAGGAGCAGGGTTACCGCTTGATCTGCCATCCTTTCTAAAGAAAGACAGCATTACCAGGCTCATACCTATTGTCTCATCAGCCAGGGCGACCAGGATCATATGTGAAAAGTGGAAGGCAAACTATGATTACCTGCCCGATGCCGTTATCGTTGAAGGGCCAAAGGCCGGCGGGCACCTGGGGTTTAAGGAGGAACAGATAGGGGACAATAATTATTCCCTGGAAAAGCTGGTGCCGGAAATTATTGATGAGCTGAAAACATTTGAGGTAAAATACAATAAACCGATACCGCTTATTGCGGCCGGGGGTATTTATACGGGAGAGGATATCAGTAATATAATGAAACTGGGAGCCTCCGGCGTACAGATGGGAACCAGGTTCGTAACCACTGATGAATGTGATGCCTCGCAAGGATTTAAACAGGCATACATTGATGCCTCCGAAAAGGATATTGAGATCATAAAGAGCCCTGTTGGCATGCCGGGAAGAGCTATTCTTTCGGCTTTTATCCAGAAGGTAAAAGAGGGGAAAAAGCAACCCCTGAAGTGCCCGTTTAAATGTATCCGGACCTGTGACATTTCAAAAAGTCCTTATTGTATTATTATAGCACTGGTAAATGCACTCAAGGGAAACTTCGAGAATGGCTTTGCTTTTGCCGGCAGCAACGCATTCAGAGCAACCAAAATATCATCTGTGAAGGAGGTCTTCCAGGCTTTGATAGATGAATACAGGGATAGCAGGCCGGCTCTGGGAGAAGTCTGACAAAGAGCCTGCGATGGCAGGTCGAGGGTTCTGGCAGAGCAGCCTGACCTCTGATGCTTATTTAGTAAAGCCGAAGTTGCTATCTGTATAATTTTTGCCCCGTCTGTACGTTGATTATTTGAGGCAATGTTTTTAATAATCCAAACAGGGGGAAAATGATTCACGCAAAACTTAAAAGTGCACTGCTGTTTTCTCTGTTCTGCGTTGCGACAACTATTGCAGCAGGTCAGGGGCAAATGCCGGAGGAGCTCACAACCGGCACAATCCGGGAGCAGATCAATTACATAGAGAACAAAACAAGGATTTACGAAGACTTCCGGGCTATCAGGGAAGATATGTTCCGGAAGCTCAACCGTAATATCCTGGATACCCTTTCAGCGGAAAAGGGGAAGGTCACTGAATTGACAAACCTTACTGCAGCCCTGAACGGCAAGAGAGACTCCCTGAATGTTTTGCTTGAGTCGACAAGAAATGATCTTGCCCAGGTTACAGCCACAAAGGAAAAAATAAGTGTCCTCGGACTGGAGATAAAAAAGAAAGCCTACAACGCCATCATGTGGACATTGCTCGGAGGGTTACTGTTCATCATGGCGGTTGGATTTCTTATCTTCAAGAGAAACCTGGTAGTGCTCCTCAGAACCGAGAAGGATCTGAAAGAGCTCAAGGAGGAGTTCGAAGCCTACCGACAGTCATCCAGGATTGCCCGCGAGAAGGTTGAGATGGACCTCTTCCGCGCCAACCAGAAATTAAAGGGGAAATAATACCCGGTTATCTGTTCTGAGGTATCAGTTCGTAGGTGTGTGTTGCCTTGTAATCCATTGTCCAGAGGAATGGGAAGAGAAAGAATATGCCCCCGATAATTGCACCCACATTTGCCTCTTCGTTTCTTTTCAGGACACCGTTGAAGTCCTCATAACCATCCATGACAATACGAAATGGCGTTGCACTGCCGACAATCTTGGTGTCAGTGTAAGTGTAAGGCGTAGTTCCGACCGGCTCTCCGTCAACATATAACTTTGCACCGTTGGGAGAGGAGTTGATGATGGTTGTTGAAGCACAACCGGAAAGAAGGATTACACTGCTCAGGATAATCGCAGTAAGCTGCAAGAAAAATTTTCTTTTCATAGTCCGCATGAATTTAAAGTTAAAGGCAATGTTTTACTGATTGAGGTAGTACAAAAATAAGGCCATTTCGCCCGATTTGTTCAAAAATCAGTATAAGAGGCATAAGTTCCCGGAGATGTCTTCAAGTCATTCACTTCATCACGTTCATGGCATCAAGGTGACAATTATGGATAAGACAACCGGCAACATCGATTCCCGGATACTTGCCAGGATCGCTCAGTGGATCATGAATAAATCGCTATGCGTCGGCCAAAAACCGGGAATCAAAGAAATTTCTTCCTGTCATTTCGCTCAAGCCACCTGATAAACAAGAAATTGGCCAGTCCGATGACAACCATTATTGCGGCAAAGATGGGGTAAGAGTGCCGGATGTTGGATTCGCCGCCGGTCATCACCGTCCATTCGCTCATGCCGAAGATTCCGGCCAGCAGGGTGAGAGGCATGAAGATGGTTGTTATCAGTGTTAGTCTTCTTACGGTGGCGTTCGTCTGGTTTGAGTCGCGCGCCATCTGGTTATTCAGCATTGAGGCATAGAGTTCCATCAGGCTTGTGACGTTATCGCGGTGGCTCTCCGTCATCTCTAGGAAATTTGACAGGTGGTCGAAGATATCTCGGTAGTGTGCCGAGGCC
>JAVEWX010000166.1:0-5856 GCA_034004335.1 Bacteroidales bacterium
CAGGGGTTTATATAAAACCACTGATGGCGGTAAGAACTGGGAACGGATACTTTACATCGGGGAATATACTGCCCTCAATGATGTCGAAATGGACCCGAGAAATCCTGACATCCTCTATGCCTCAGCACATCAGAGGGAAAGAAGGGCCTATTCAAAGATAAACGGAGGCCCCGAATCATGTCTTTACAAGTCGACAGATGCCGGTAAGACATGGAAGAAGATTACCAACGGTTTCCCATCGGAGGGTAACATCGGAAGAATAGGCATTGCTCTGTCAAAAGCCAATCCTGACATCCTCTATGCTATGGTTGAACTGTCACCCGCCGCCGGCAGGTCGAGTTTCCTGAGGTCGAAGGACAAAGGTGAGACATGGGAGGTTATGAGCAATGCCAGTTCAAGCAGCCCGCAGTACTACCAGAAGCTGGTAACTGACCCCGTCGATGAGAATATGGTTATCTACGTCGATGTAAACAACATGAGGTCGCTCGACGGAGGTGCTACATTCAGACAGATTGGCGAACGTAACAAGCATGTCGACAACCACGCACTGTGGATTGATCCCACAAACAACAAACACTATATCGCAGCCTGCGACGGTGGTTTGTACGAGAGCTGGGACTGGGGTGTCAACTGGAAGTTCCACCCGCAGCTACCCATTGGTCAGTTCTACAGGGTCAGGGTAGACAACAACTATCCATTTTACAGAATCTACGGGGGAACCCAGGACAACGGATCATGGATGGGCCCTTCCAGGACCATAAGGCAGTACATGACCAATGATGACTGGAGGTACATGCTGGGAGGCGACGGTTTCCTTTCAATACCCGACCCCATCGATCCCACCATCTCGTACCACGAGTCGCAGAATGGCGGTATTGCAAGGGTTGACCACCTGCTGCAAAGGTCGACAAGCATACGTACCCCGAGGGTTCAGGGCGAACCTGCCGCCAGGTTCAACTGGGACACCCCCTACCTTGTCAGTATCCACAACAACACAACCCTATACATCGGTTCGCAGTTTGTGTACAAGAGCACCAACCGCGGCGACACCTGGACAAAGATCAGTCCTGATCTCACCCGACAGATCAATGTTGACACAATGCCCATGATGGGTAAAGTATGGGACCGCAATACGGCAGTTGCCCTGCACTCATCAACGGCACCATTCGGCAATATGTCATCTCTCAAGGAGTCTGCATTGCGCCCTGGCATGCTTTGGGCAGGCACCGATGACGGCCTTGTATGGCTGACAGAGGATGACGGCGCCAACTGGAAGAAATTCGACAAATTTCCCGGTGTCCCCGATATGACCTATGTCACAACGGTTATGCCCTCCATGCATGATGTGAACACCGTTTTTGCCACTTTTGACGGTAAGAAGGATGCAAGCAACTGGACTCCCTACATTCTTAAAAGTACCAACAAGGGGGAGACCTGGACATCCATAGCTTCCAACCTTCCTCTCGGAACTGTCTACACGGTCCAGGAAGATCATATCAACCCTGACCTTCTTTTCGTCGGAACCGAATACGGTATCTTCGTTACCATCGACGGAGGCAGGAAGTGGGTTCAGCTTAAAAATGGACTGCCGACAATACAGGTTCCTGAAATTGACATCCAGAGAAGGGAAAACGACATTGTCATAGCTACCTTCGGAAGAGGCTTCTGGATAATTGATGACTACAGCTACCTCAGGGAACTGAACCAGGCCAATATTAACAAACCGGCTCACATATTCAGCATAAGGGATACATGGCAGTTCTCGATGGCCTCCAACATGCCCTCACAGGGTGAGGTCTATTTCAGGACTCCCAACCCCCAGGTTGCAGTGAGCATCAAATACCATATTGGTAATGTCCCTGCTGTACCCGTTAAGAGGGGTCAGCAGCCTGCCGAACAGGAAAAGCCTGTTCTGGTCTTCACCATCACAGACGCTGCCGGTGAACCGGTTACGGTAACTGAAAGACCATTTGAAACCGGCATCGGCTCCTTCAACTGGAACATGCGCATACAGCCCCCGCAGACTGAACAGCAGGCAGGCCAGGGCGGCCAGCAGGATGCCCGGGGCGGCCAGCAGGCTTTCCGTGGCGGTGGTGGCAGAACGGCTCCTGAGGGACAGTACTTTGTAAGGGTGGAGAAGAAAACCGGCGATAAGCTGGAGATGCTTGCAGGCCCTGTAGGATTCAGGATCAAAGGACTTGACAGGGAGCTGTTCAGACTGCAGGAGTTTCCTGCTCTCAGGCTCATCAAGTAATACAGGCAGGTATACCCCGGATTCAGGGAAATGAACAATCCGGGATCTGATTTGTTTACTGAATAAATGCACGAAAAGCAGCCGGTAGATTATACCTGCTGCTTTTCGGCATTAATTATTCAATCTTTATTTTTGGCATAAGGATTGTTTTTAAGTTGAAAAGATTAAATTTGTGTTGTAAAAAAATAGACTATGAAGAAGTACGCTGTTGTTATAATCCTGGTATTTCTGACAGCTTTGCTGGCTGGCTCCTGCAATCGTGAAACCTGCCCTGCATACACCAGCGCCGGTTCGCAAGCAACGGAGCATATCGGCTAAAACAGTCCGATCCCCTATCACATCCGAGTCAGTATCATGAAAAAGCTGCTGCCAGGAGCGGTTTTGTTTTTTATTTCCGTTTCATCGCTATTCGCCCAGGGTGAAATCGATGATCAGAAGACCACGTTTTACAGAAATGAACGGACCTTCGGTCTGCTGCTGAATACTGACGGTTTTGGCCTTAGCTACAGGGAGGGCTTGAGGATTGATTTCAGGAACAAGAAGCTTTATGAGATCGACCTAGGGCTGTTCAGACACCCCCGCGAAGTCAAACTCTCAAATCCCTGGTATCAGAGCGGCTCGACTTTTGTCTTCGGCAAGCTCAACTCGGTATTCTTCCTCAGGGGTGGTCTGGGCAGACAGCACGAAATATTCACAAAGGAGGACCTGGGGGGCGTAGCTATCAGGTATTTCTTCTCAGCAGGACCGGAAATATCGGTTCTCAAACCAATCTACTACAAGGTTCTCTATCCGGTGTCTCAATATTATTTTGAGATAAAGGAGGAGAAATTCGAGGAATCGATTCATCACCCGGGAGATATTTACAGCAAGGCATCCTTCCTGAAGGGAATTAAGGAAATATCGATAATCCCCGGTGTCTACGCAAAAGGAGGATTCAATTTCGAATACAGCCGTCAGGATAAGGTTATTCACGCCATCGAACTGGGCACAGCCCTTAACCTCTTCCCCAAAAAGATCACCATTATGGCCAGTGATGACAACAGGGCAATTTTCTTTTCACTCTTTGTTTCCTACAGGATGGGGTTGATAATCGATCCCTTTGACCCGCAATCAAATCGCATCTCAACAATATTTATAAGGAACAGGTAACGCTGTTATAGGATGCCCGGCTTGCAGGTTAACAAATAATTGGTAATTTTGTCAACTTAATAAATAACCTATAATATATAGTTCTATGGCAAAGATTAAAGTCGCTATCAACGGATTCGGCAGAATTGGAAGGAACGTGTTCAAACTGGCCCTCGAACGCCCGGAGATCGAAATTGTGGGAATCAATGACCTTACCGATACAAAGACCCTGGCTCACCTCCTTAAATATGACTCCACCCAGGGCAGGTTCCATGGCGTAAGCTTCGATGAAAAGAATATAATAGTTGACGGGAAGAAATATCCGGTTACGGCAGAAAAGAGCCCTGCGCTGATACCATGGGCCGTTAAACCCGACGTGGTTGTTGAGGCCACAGGTATCTTCCGGTCGAAGGAAAGCCCAAAGGGAGGATATGGCGATCACCTTAAGACCGGGGCTAAAAAGGTTATTCTTACTGTACCATCGAAGGATGCAATTGATGCAACAATAGTGATCGGGGTCAACGAAGGTGACCTGAAACCTGAGCACCAGTGCGTTTCAAATGCCTCCTGCACAACCAACTGCCTCGCTCCTGTCGCCAAAATACTGAACGACAACTGGGGAATTGAGTCAGGTTTTATGACAACCATCCACTCATATACCAATGACCAGAGGATACTGGATCTTCCCCATTCTGATCTCAGAAGGGCACGCTCAGCTGCCTTAAGCCAGATACCGACAACCACCGGGGCAGCCAAGGCAGTGGGCAAGGTCATCCCCGAACTAAAAGGTAAACTCGACGGTATATCAGTGAGAGTCCCCACCCCCACCGGATCACTCGTCGACCTGGTTGCTGTTCTGAAAAAGGAGGCCACCGCGGAGGAGATAAACGCTGCCATGAAGAAGGCTGCTGAAGGACCTATGAAGGGTATACTTGAATACACCGAAGATGAAATAGTATCGGTTGACGTCATACATAACCCTGCATCGTCAGTGTTCGATTCACTAAGCACCATGGTCAACGGTAAAATGATAAAGGTACTGGCATGGTACGACAACGAATGGGGCTACTCGGCACGGGTGGTAGATCTTATCGGGAAACTGATATAAATTAAGGTATTAAAGAACTGAAAGAGGCTGTCACTCCAATATCGTGACAGCCTCTTTTATATTGATACTGCTCTGCAGGTTCTACAGAACCATTTCTATCTCAAGCGGAATACCCGCTGAATCGCGGTAATGTTCACCAAGGTCAAGCATCGCCTCATCATCCTCCTCATATTTCCATATCAGCTTCAATTCCTTGCCGGAAAGCTTGTACCCGGTAAGCTTCCTCAGTATCTCGTGAAGGTACTTGGAGGAACCACTGTTGATATACTCCAGGAATATGCTCACGGTTAAGCTATTCTCACTGACAAAATACTCAGTCACCCATTCATCGAGACGACGAAAAATCGACTCGGGGTTCTCGGGAATGGACCTGCCTGAAACCTCGAGCACCTTTCTGTCCGGGAAATACAAGATCCCGGGTACATTCTTAAGCGGTTCCTGAATTACAATTGCATCCATGTATTTTAATGTTTAACGTTCAATGAACAATTCCCATGCCGAATCTGTATCTCTCTGCCCACAAACCGGCACAGGTCTAAAAGCAAGCATTCCAAACAATTCAGGATATAAAAATACATTTTTTATCCTTTCACCCCCTATGTGACATCAGATTTTTTTAAAATAATTAAACATTTAGTTGCATAACTAATTGTTTCGTTATACATTTGTGAAAACAACCTGTGATCATGAGAGAGCTTACAAGAGCAGAGGAACAGATAATGATGGTTCTGTGGAAGATAAAGAAGGGGTTCGTGAAAGATATCCTTGAACACCTTGGAGACCCAAAACCGGCTTACAACACGGTAAGTACCATAGTAAGGATACTGCAGGAGAAGGGTTTTGTGAAACACAAGGCTTTCGGACGTACGCATGAATACTACCCGGTGGTTACGAAGAGGGCCTACAGCAAACAGCAGATGGGTAATTTCATAAGCAGCTACTTCTCAAACTCCTATCACCAGATGGTAAGCTTCTTTGCCCGTGAAAAGGCTATCAGCATTAAGGAGATGGAGGAGATTATGAAGATGATGTCAGAAGAGATTGAGAAACAGAAAGAAGACACAAAATGAGCGGATTTTTCATACATTCAGTCAAGGCCGGCTGCTTCATGGCCATCTTCTACCTGGTTTACTACCTTTTTCTCAGCCGCGACACTGCATACATCAGAAACAGGATTTACCTTTTATCCTCCGTTCTGCTTTCATGGCTTCTGCCTCTGATAAGGCTTGAGACCGACCTGCCTGTCGTAAACACTGAAGCCATTCAGTGGTTACTGATTGAGAAGCTTGGTCAGCCTGATGCAACAGCCGCCGATTCTGCCGTCACCGTTGCCGGCAAACCCGACTTTTTCAGACTGGTATCGCTG
>JAVEWX010000021.1:0-28294 GCA_034004335.1 Bacteroidales bacterium
TCACCCATGGTCCCTTCCGGTTTTGGTTATTAACAATTTCCAAAGTTATTAACTCCCCCCAGACCCCCCTTTTTCAACATCATAATATTGAAAGATTGTTTAGGGTGTAAATCTAAAGGCCATTACGCCACTACGTCATTATTTTTTACCTTTGCCCGCATTATTCAGAATTTTCTAAATGCAGAAATCTGCTAAAACAGGGGAGAGGGTTGTGCTTATCGGTATCAACCTCAAAGGGCAGGACGATTCAGTAACCAGGGAGTATCTCGATGAGCTCGAATTTCTTGCCTATACTGCTGGTGCGGTGGTGGTGAAACGCTTTAGCCAGAATATTGATGTACCGAACCCCAGGACCTTTGTTGGCACCGGAAAGGCAGAGGAGATAGGCATGTTCATCAGGGACAACGGCATTGACATAGCCATATTTGACGATGACCTGTCACCCAGCCAGTTGAGGAACATTGAAAGGTTATTCGGGTGTCGGGTCCTCGACCGTACCAACCTTATACTCGATATTTTTGCGTCGCGTGCCAATACCGCCTATGCCAAAACACAGGTTGAACTTGCACAGTACCAGTACCTTCTCCCACGCCTTACCAGAATGTGGACCCACCTGGAACGGCAAAGGGGTGGTATCGGCCTCCGTGGCCCGGGTGAAACGGAAATTGAGACCGACAGACGAATAATACGCGAAAAGATTGCAAGGCTGAAGGAGCAGCTTGAAAAGATTGACAGGCAGATGTCCACCCAGAGGAAGAACAGGGCCAGGATGATCCGTGTGGCACTGGTCGGCTACACAAATGTGGGCAAGTCGACAATAATGAACATGCTTAGTAAATCAGATGTTTTCGCTGAAAATAAACTATTCGCAACGCTCGACACTACAGTAAGAAAGGTTGTTGTCGGCAACCTTGCCTTCCTGCTTTCAGATACGGTCGGATTTATCAGGAAACTGCCGCACAGCCTGGTCGAATCATTTAAGTCGACCCTTGATGAAGTGAGGGAAGCCGACATTCTCCTGCATATCGTTGATATTTCTCATCCCCGGTTTGAGGAGCAGATAGAGGTGGTGAACGATACCCTGAAGGAGCTTGACTCCCTTGGCAAAACTATTATTATTGTCTTCAACAAGATAGATGCCTACAGGTATGTTGAGAAGGAGGCTGACGACCTGCTTCCGGCAACAAGAAAGAATTTCTCACTCGATGAACTGGCCAGGACATGGATGGGTGCGAATCCGGCAAACCGAACCATATTCATTTCGGCCAGAATGAAGACCAACATAGAAGATTTCCGGAAACTCCTTTATGAGGAGGTCCGGAAACTGCATGTAAAACGTTACCCCTACAATGATTTTCTTTATGAGGAGCCAAGCTGAAGGATGCTCTCTATTTTACATGTCCGGCCCTGAGCATATACTCGGCAATCTGAATGGCGTTTGTTGCCGCTCCTTTCCTGATGTTGTCAGCCACAACCCAAATGTTCAGGCATTTTTCCCTGGTGAAGTCACGCCTGATGCGTCCCACAAAAACCTCATCATGGTTGTGTGCTGTCACAGGCATCGGGTACAGATTCTGTTCAGGGCTGTCGTGGACTACAACACCCGGGAATTCATCCAGTAACCTTCTCACCTCACCAAGTTCAAATTCATTTTCGAATTCGACATTGACCGCTTCTGAATGGCCGCCCACTACCGGAACCCTTACGGCTGTGGCAGTGACCTGTACGGAATTGTCGTCGAGTATCTTTTTAGTCTCATTTACCAGTTTCATCTCCTCCTTCGTGTAGCCGTTTTCGAGGAACAGGTCGCAGTGAGGCAGGCAGTTGCGGTGGATGGGATGAGGATATGCCCTTTCCCCTTCAATGCCCTTGCTTTCGTTTTCAAGCTGGGTAACAGCCCTGATACCTGTTCCGGTTACCGACTGATATGTCGATACTACAACACGTTTTATTCGATATGCTTTGTGAAGCGGCGCCAGCGCCATAAGCATCTGTATCGTGCTGCAGTTGGGATTGGCAATTATTCTGTCTTCAGCCCTTATGACACCCGCGTTGATTTCAGGAACCACAAGGGGTATTCCCTCCTCCATCCTCCAGGCAGATGAGTTGTCGATCACCACTGTGCCCACGGCCGCAAAAACAGGGGCCCATTCTTTTGATACCGCGGCACCCGCCGAGAAAATCGCGAAAGCCGGCCTCTCCTCAACAGCTTCCATGACACTCAACACTTTGCACGGCTTGCCCCTGAAGATGATCTCCTTTCCTACCGACCGCGATGAGGCTGCAACAATCAGATCCGTAACGGGGAAATTCCTCTCCTCCAGCACCCTGAGCATTGACCTGCCTACCATTCCTGTTGCTCCGACTACCGCTACCTTCATTTTTTTTTGCTCCTTTAAGTATTGTGTGCTAATTTTATAATCCGGAAAAAGAGTTTAAAAATACTCTTTTTTCCACTAATTGTCGCGCTGTATGAAATATCTGCTAACCATTATGGCATTGCTGCCATTGTATGCCCTTTCCCAGGTCTCCGAAAATTTTGAGTCGGGAACCTCGGGTTCCTGGCAGATGTCAGAACCCGGACGCTGGGAAGCATCGCCCGTTGAACCGATAGGAGGCAGCTACTCACTTAAACATGTTTTTGACAATCCTGATGCAGGTGCTGATCAGGCGGGACTGGAAACCGGACGGCTTGATATGGCGGCAGGAAACACTGTCTGGCAGTTTCGTGTCCGCCATGGCTACGACCCCTCATCGTCTAACAACTGGGCTGTTTTTCTTTCCTGTGATGCCCCTCCGGGATCGATGAAGCCGGGTGGCATCGTCAATGGCTTTGCGGTTGCAGTTAATTTCTCAGGGTATGATGATACTCTGAGGCTGCTCAGGATCAACAACGGATCAGCAACGGAAATCGTAAATTCGGGAGTCAACTGGCAAAACTCTGTGGGAACCGATAGCGCTGCTATTATTCGGGTTGTCCGCAGTCCGGCCGGAGCGTGGTCCCTGATGCTGATGAACGACAGTGAGGAGATAGTGGTGACCCGTTCGGGGAACGATACCTGGACCCCCCGGGGGCAGTGGTTTGGCATATACTATAAATACAGCTCCACACGCGACAGGCTCTTCTGGTTCGATGACCTCCTCATCGATGGCACCTGGACAGGTAATACGGATATAACGGCAAAGGCTCTCCCCGGAGATGTAATCATTACCGAAATAATGGCTGACCCCTCTCCTGAAGTGGGATTGCCGTCATTCGAGTATGTTGAATTGTTTAACCGGAGCGATTCCCTTATCGATATCGGCGGCTGGGGCCTCACCTGCAATACGTCAACCGTCAGGCTGCCTGTGTTCTGTATCGAACCTGGCACCTACCTGCTCCTCTGCAGCACGACGGCTTCTGATCATTTTGACAGCTCTGTCAGGGTCCTGGGATTGAAATCCCTGCCGGTACTCAACGATGTGGGAGCCCTGGTTGTTCTGAGCGACAATGAGGATAAAATGATCCATGGTGTCGAGTATTCTGACACCTGGTATGGCAATTTGCTGAAACGGGAGGGAGGATGGTCTCTTGAAATGACAGATACCGGCCATCCCTTTTCCGGACAAATGAACTGGAAAGCATCAGTGGCTAGAAAGGGCGGAACTCCCGGTGCTGAAAATTCTGTCAGTGGTCTTAATCCTGATATCAGGCCGGTAGAGCTGACTAACGTCTTCCCTGCAGACAGCCTGACACTGATAGTCTCCTTCAGCAAGAGTGTTGCCAACCTCTCAGAAACACTCCTTAATTACAGCCACGACGGAATAACCATTATCCGCGTTGAGTTCATCGATCCCCTTCAGCGAAAATGCATACTCTTTACGGAATTCCCTCTTGAGAGAAGACGCATATACTCCTTCACCGTTCCCGAAGGGTTACGCGACTTCAGCGGCAATGGTCCCGCCGGCTCTGCTTTTCTTTATTCCCTGACTGGAACCGCCTGTCCGGGAGATCTGAAATTTAATGAGATCCTTTTCGACCCCTGGCCCGATGAATACGATTTTATTGAAATTGTCAACATTTCGGACCAGACCGTGGATGCTTCACGGCTGTTGCTGCAGTCGCGCAACCCGGTTGCCGGCTCCGGCTCCGCGGCAATCCCCCTCTCTGAAGATCCCCGGTGCATACTGCCTGGCGGCTATTTCACCGTTACCATTGATAAGGATCTCTTGATCAAACGGTTCCCCTCCTCCGACGGCAGGAATATTTTTTCCGTTCGGAACCTGCCATCACTTCCTGATGACAGGGCAGAGGTAGTACTTTACAACCGCGAGCTCGATATCATCGACCTCATGAACTACGACAGGGCGATGCATTTTTCACTTCTGTCGGTGGTGGAAGGAGTATCTCTTGAAAAGGTAACCCCGGCAGCTGATTCCGGGAACCGTCAGAACTGGCATTCGGCCTCGGGTTCATCGGGTTGGGCTACTCCCGGAGCGGTGAACTCAGTGTTTGCAGCCACGGAGGTTGCCGGAGCCCGTGTCACCCTTTCCGGCCGGCGGATCACACCCGATTCCGACGGAATTGATGACCTTATCCTGATTACTTACACAGCATCATGGCCCGAGAATGTGCTGCGGGTGATGGTCTTCACCGAAAACGGTTACCCGGTGAGAACCCTTGCCGACAATCTATATTCCGGTTATGAGGCTCTGTTTGCATGGGATGGCACAGATGACTCAGGGAGGGTGGTGCCAACGGGAATCTATGTGTTGTGGATCTCGGCATTTGACAGCAACGGCAACACTACCCGCCGCAAGGAGGCCGTAGCAGTAATAAGGTAAAAGGCGGCCGGCATCCGGCTTCCGGTGTTCGGTAATCGGTGTTGTCCTTACGGGCTTCACCCTGTCTTAACGCCCTTCGGGCTGTCTTTGAAGTCTTAACGGCCTATGGCCTGTCTCTCAAAACCATTGCGATTCATCCTTCAGCTTCCACCGATGAATTGGCGAAGGTAAACCAGTAACTATTTAATCCCCCCATTTACTCTATCTGCATCCATCGCATACATTCCCCTGCCGTGGGTAGCGATAACAATTATATTGTCACGTGGATGAATGATAAGATCATGGACAAAGCAGGAGGGGAGGTTGCCGCCCAGGACATCCCATTTCTTACCCCCGTTCCTTGTTACGTAGACTCCCACATCGGTACCAACATAAAGAATGGCAGGATCGACAGGGTCTTCCCTAATCACATTGACCGTTCCCAGCGGTATGTTGCCGGAAATGCTCTTCCATGTCTTCCCGTAGTTGACAGATTTCCATACGTAGGGAGTGAAATCATCGTCACGTTTTCCGTTCTGGGTCATGTAGACAGTTCCTTCCGTAAATTTTGATGCTACCACCCTCGATATCCACCTGTCGGGTATAATGCCCTTGACCACCTCAGTCCAGCTGCCCCCGTCATCCTTTGTAACCCATACCCTGCCGTCATCGGTTCCGACATACAGGAGGCCCCTCTTCAGAGGTGACTCTGAAATGGTGAATATTGTCTGGTGTTTGACATCGCCCATGCGTGCAGGGTCATTGTGCGACAGATCTGGACTGATTCTCTTCCATGTTTCACCCTGGTCGGTTGATTTGAAGAGGTACTGCATGCCATGGTATATGGTCTTTGAATCATGTGGCGAAAGAATGAAACCGGCTAGCCATTCACCCCTCAGGGGAGGTTCCCCGGGTTCGGCTTTCGGGACAATGCTTCTGCTAGTTGATGTTGCTGCCCTCACCCTGTTGCCTTCCCTGTCGAGCCGGGTTGTCGTATCACTGTCGTTGTAGGTGGTTCTCGAAAGGGTTCCATAGAATCCTGCAGAGTATACAATGTTTGGATTTTCAGGATCGATGGCATGATTGCTTCCCTCTCCTCCAGGGGCATTACCCCAGGCAACGGCAGGTATCTTGTCGCGGCCATTGGTCAGAATAACCTCTCCCCGCCGGCTACCGTGATCCTGAACTGACCCGTAAACCTTGAAAGGAGTTGCCATATCATAGTTTACGTTGAAGAATTGTACTGCCGGCAACACGTTGTAGCTGCTCTTCCAGGTAGTTGCTCCATCGTATGTTATGTGTATTCCCTGGTCATTATTTACGATCATGAATTTGTTGTCACGGTAGTCTATCCAGATTCCATGATTATCTCCCCCCGGATTCGAAAAACGGGCCCAGGTTTTACCACCGTCCCTGGTAACAGCCACGCTGACTCCCTGGATATATACGGTATTTTCATCCGTCGGGTCGGCGGTTACCTGTCCGAAAACCCATCCGTAAGTATTGCTGAGCCTCTGCAATATCTGATTGTCAGTAGGAGAGACTCTCGACCATGACTGACCGGCGTTATCCGACCTGAACAACTGTGCACCCCTGATAAAGCCACATGAAGGCAAGCCGTAAGTATCATTCCTTTCAGCTTCTGTGGGTTCACGTACTACCTCATAATCATCGATATATGCGTATATTATCTTCGGATTTGACCTGGCGACAGACAGCCCGATGCGGCCCCGCTGGTGGGGTGGCATAAGCCCGTTGCTGATCTCCTTCCAGCTCTTTCCACCATCGGTCGACTTGTATATTGAGCAACCCGTATAGTCGGGCTCGGTTCGGGGATCATTCCATTTCTTCCTCATCCTTTGCCATGTGGAGGCGTAAATGACATTCGGGTCGGAGGGATCCATTGCAACATCAATTACCCCTGTCATGTCATCTATCTGAAGGGTGGGAACCCATGTGCGACCTCCATCGGTGGTCATGTAGAATCCCCTGTCGGGGTTCGGGGTCCATTCGTTTCCCGATACACCTACATACACTATTTCAGGGTTTGTCGGGTGGACAACAATCCTCGATATCGTGTTGGAGTTCTCCAGTCCCATGTGGATGAAAGTCCTGCCTCCGTTGACAGATTTATAAATTCCGCACCCGGCATGGGAACTCCTGAATATATTTGCTTCGCCTGTTCCCACCCAAATTATGTTCTTGTTTGAGGGTGCAATGGCTATGTTGCCTATTGAAGAGGAAATTTCCTTTTCGAATATCGGGTACCATGAATCACCTTTGTCAGTGGTTTTCCATACCCCACCTGAAGCGCTGGCTGCAAGAATGAAGTCCCTGTCGGGTGAAACGGCGGCCGCAGTAATTCGTCCACTCGTGTTGGTGGGCCCTAAAAATTGCCACTTCAGATTATTGAACGGTGAGAGCTTTTCCATTTCCTGATGCATGGCAAAAGCTGCAAGCCGTTGTTTTCCATCTTTTATCATTACCTTCTTTGCGGGTAATGTTGCGGCAACGGCAATAAATGCCGTAATTAAAATAGCAAAGGCTGTTCTGATTTTCCGGTTTTTCATTTTCAATCCTCCTGTTATATTAACCTAGTGAATTTAAGACAAAATTCTTGAACAGCAGGAATATGTATGGTTTAATATCGTGGAATTTGCAAAAATTATCGAAATCAATATTGAGGTGCAGGGTGCAGGGTGCAGGGTACAGGGTGCAGGGTTCAGGGTGCAGGGTTCAGGGTGCAGGGTACAGGGGAAGGGGCGTAGAAGGCGTAGGAGGCGTAAAAGGCGTAAAAGGCGTAAAAGGTAGAAGGCGTAGAAGGCGTAGAAGGCGTAGAAGGCGTAGGAGGCGTAAAAGGCGTAAAAGGCGTAAAAGGTAGGAGGCGTATAAGGCTTAAAAGGCGTAGGAGGCGTATAAGGCGTAAAGGCGTAAAAGGCGTAGAAGGCGTAGGAGGCTTAGGAGGCGTAGAAGGGATGCCTGACACCGGCTTAGTTTCCGGAGGTTTTTTTCCCCGGAACTTTCAGGGCAAAGAAAATGGCGGCAAGCGAGAGTACAGAGAACAGTGCATAGGTACGGGTAAGGCCTAAATGGTCGGCTACCGCTCCTGCCACCATCGCCATCAGTGCAGTGATAAAGAAGCTCATGGTCATATAAATACTATTGACAAAGGCGAGATGCCTGGTGTCGAATTCCTGAACTGTTGCAAGCATTATAGATTGCAGCGGCATTAGCACAATACCCAGAAGTACAATTGAAAGGATAAGGATAATGCCCGACGAATTAAGAAAAAGTAACATCAGCAAAGGAGCCGATATGGTAAGTAACACCAGGGTAGTCCTTCTGCCAAGAGAATCGGAAAGTGATCCGAAAACAAAAGTGCCGAAGGCACCGCTAAACTGCAGCACTGCCAGTGACACTCCGGCAAACCACAGATGTTCCCCCGCCTGAACGAGATAAACAGGAATAAAAAGTATCAGGGTAGCCCTCAGAGTCCCGTTGAAGATAATAATACCTCCGAGGGTCATAAAAACCGGCCTGAATTGCCTGAATACCGACATGTAGTCGATTTTCATTGTACTACTGTATACCTCCTGCTGAATACTTATCCTGTGGAGCCGCCACCACAGAACCACTGACGCCGCAAGGCCGAAGGGGATCAGTCTCAGTGTTCCTGCCAGTCCCCATATCTCAACAACAGCAACGAGTATCAGCGGGCCCACGGCACTTGCCAGCTCTCCGGCAGCCATAAAGAAGCTCATGCCTTTTCCCTTTCTGGTACCCGACAACTTGCCCACCATGACGGGTGCAGGAACGTGAAAAAGTGCGGAACTGAGACCGCATACAAACAGCAGTACTGCCACTACAGTGTAGGCAGGGGCTATGCCTATAAGGCTCATGGCGACGGTTGTAACGGCAGGAGCAAAAATCACGAAGTATCGTACCTTAACCCTTTCAGCCAGAATACCGATGAACGGATTAAGGAGGTTGGGAAGGCGTTGTATCATTCCCAGCAGACCAGAAAGAAAGAGACTGATTCCGAACTTTTCGATAAGCAGCGGCAACAGGGGCGGCAGGTATGTTGAGTAGGCATCATGCAGAAAATGAGCCACTGATATCAGTGTCACGTTACCGGTCTGAAAGCCGTTATCTTTCTTATTTTTCCTGGTCAGAGGCAACTCAACCGGCTTTACATCCCCGAGATAAGCTCAACCATCAGGTGGGTCATGTGACCTTCTGATTTCTCGGCAGCCTTCTGTACCATTTCGTGAGTGATGTAGGTCATTTTGCCCGGTACACCCAGATCGGTAATAACACTTACCGCGAAACAGGGGAGTCCCATATGCCTGGCAGTGATTACCTCCGGAACCGTTGACATGCCCACGGCATCGGCGCCTATAATTCTCATGAACCGGTATTCAGCCGGAGTCTCAAAGGTAGGTCCCGATGTTCCCAGGTAAACACCCTTGTGGATCCTGAGGCCGAGATTCTTGGCAATGGCCCAGGCCTTGTCAGCAAGAATAAGGTCATAGGGCTCTCCCATATCGGGGAACCTGGGGCCGATACGCTTGTCGTTGGGCCCAACCAGTGGATTGGGAAGCAGATTAATATGATCGGTAATTATCATTATGTCTCCGACTTCATACTCGGGGTTGACACCACCTGCAGCATTTGAGAGGCAGAGGTACTTGATACCAAGGAACTTAAGCACTCTGATCGGAAAGGTGACCTGCTCGGAGCTGTATCCCTCATAGTAATGGAAGCGTCCCTTCATGGCAACAACCTTCCTGCCGGCGAAATCACCGAAGATCAGTTTACCTTCGTGGCCTTCAACCGTTGAAGTGCTGAAATGGGGGATATCCTGGTAACTTATCTCAATGCAGTTGGTCATGGCTGCTGTAAAGCCTCCGAGACCGGTTCCGAGAACGATTCCTGCCTCGGGATTGAAAAAACCCTTTTTAACCAGGAATTCTGCGGTTTCCCTTATTCTTTCGTACATAGTTTATTATATGGTTATTGAATTCTAAGGCATCATCATTAAGGAACTCTGCTTCAACGGGTATGAAGTACAGGTTCCCCTTTATAATTTCCGGAAGGTCTGTGTGCATCCTTAACCTTACGGCATCCTTTTCGGTGGTGAAGATATAAAATGGCCCCTCTCCGACAAAAAGCCTGTCTCTTGAAATGTTCGCCATATCTTCCCTGGTGAAATTATGGTGATCGGGGTATGCCCTGTGAACAACACCTGCCGTCAGCGACTCCAGGTGCTCCTTCAGCGGCAGTGGATTAGCTATTCCCGTAATGAGCATGACCCTGTTTCCCCGCACAGTCTCCATGTTTTCAATTGTCATTGCGGAACCGTGAAATACCGGCAGGGGAGAACCATACTTCAGTGCGGTGAAATAGAGGTTCTGGTAAGGAAATTTGCCCAGGTTCCTGAACATTATCCTTCTGTCCATGGCATTGAGCGCTGGTGGTGTCTTCGTTATCAGAATTATGTCGGCCCTGCGAATGTTGTACCTGTGTTCACGGAGCCTACCGCAGGGCAGCAGGCAATCGTCGGTGTAAAGGTTTGAATACTCCGACAGCACTATCGATCTGCCGGGAGTAAGTGAGCGGTGCTGGAAGCCGTCATCAAGAATAATCACCCCGGTTTCGGGCTTCAGTTTCAGCAATTGTTCTATGCCGTGATTACGGTTACGGTCGACGGCAATGGTTATGTCGGGGTGCCTGGCTGCTATCTGAAGTGGTTCATCGCCTGCCAGCGACACGGTATCGTCAGCCATTACTATCCTGAAGCCCCTGCTCCTGCGCCTGTAGCCTCTGCTGAGAACGGCAACCCTGTACTCGGCCTTCAGTAATCTGACAAGATAGTCAACGTGTATGGTCTTCCCGGTTCCTCCCGCGGCCAGGTTCCCGACACATATAACCGGGATATCATGCTCGCGCGATGGAAGTACACCTCTGTCATAGAGTATGTTGCGCAGGAACACAAAGGCACCGTAGAGCAACGACAGGGGGTAGAGAAGATAATATTTGGGGTAAGGCCGCAACTATCTGATATTTAAAATATAGGGCAGCCTTGCCTGTATCCCCGACAACTGTGACAGCTCCTGCAACTGATCGATATATTCTGACAGTATTACCAGTTCCCTTTCAATGAACCTGATGCGTGCCTCTCCAGTAATATCCTTCAAGAGCTTCGTGTAGGGGTCGGTAAGTTCAGGAAGTTCCATGATACTGTATTTCTCAATCTCTGCCAGACGGGCTGCCTCCTCAATTGCGAATGTCAAACCTCCCGCCTGGTCGGCAAGGCCGTTAACCAGGGCCTCCGCGCCACTCCATACCCTTCCCTGCCCGATTTCATCAACGGCCTCGCGAGTCATGCTGCGTCCTTCCGAGACATGGCCCACGAAGGTGGAATAGGTTCTTTCGATAAGGTTCAGGATTGTCTGCTCCTCAAACGATGTAAGAGGCCTTGTGAGCGAAGGTGCATCGGCATGGGCATTGGTTTTCACCACCTCCGACGAAAGGCCTATCTTTTCATGCATAAGCCTGCCGGCATTGGGGATGAGCCCGAAAACTCCTATCGATCCGGTAATGGTTGTCGGATTGCAGATAATGGTTGTTGCCGGTGATGAAATATAATATCCTCCCGAAGCAGCAACATTGCCCATCGATACCACCAGTGGTTTTACCTCGCCTGCAAGGGCGGCTTCCCTCCATATCAGTTCAGACGCTATGGCACTGCCGCCCGGACTGTTGACACGAAGTACAATTGCCCTGATGGTACTGTCGAGCCGGGCTTCCCTGATTGTCTCTGCAAGACTGCTGCCCCCGATGTTGGCGTCAGTTCCCTTACCGTCCACAATCGAGCCTGCGGCATATATAACGGCTATCTTGTCTTTCAGTTTGCCTTTTGTTTTTGGCTCGGGAACCTTGGCATATTTTGCCATCTGTATGGTGTTCACCTTAGCCTCCGGTTCCAGACCGCAAAGAGATCTGAGGGTGTCAAGCAGGGAGTCCTTGTAGAGTAATCCGTCGATCAGGTTCAGTTCAAGGGCTTTTGCCGGGTCCATGGCCAACAGATTGTCGGCAATCCTGTTTATTTCAGCAGGTTCCAGGCCACGGCCGGAGGAGATGCCTTCAACAACACTGTTCCATATCGATCCGGTGTAGGAGGATATCTGTTCCCTGTTCTCCGGACTGAGCCGGTCGAGCATGAAGGGTTCAACGGCGCCCTTGAATTTACCATGTCGTATAACCTGGACATCAACGCCCAGCTTGTCGAGAGCCTTTTTGAAGAAGATTACTTCAGCGCTGAGGCCCTGCAGCTCCATTGTTGCCTCAGGATTTGTGTATATCCTGTCGGCCGCCGAGGAGATATAGTAAGATTCCTGCGTCAGAATGTAATCGGCATAGGCGATGACAAATTTGCCACTCTCCCTGAATTTCAGAAGACCTTCTCTTATTTCAGAGGCGGTAGCCCATCCCGATGGCATGGTCCCCGGTTCGATTATAACTCCTTTTATTTTAGGGTCGTCGGCTGCCTTCCTGAGGCTGGAAAGTATGTCATTGAGGCCGGTAAGGGTGGTGATTGACATATTAGTCAGATCGAAGGTGAAGGTAGGATTCGGATTGCCCCTGTCGGGGATCTGCACTCCCGTTTTGAGTACCAGCAGGGAATTATCACTTACTGTTACAGGCTTGCTGCCTGAGGAGATCATAACGCCAATCATCAATATCATGAAAAAGAAGAAAATGATGGATGACAAAATTATCCCGGTGATAACTGCCAGCACGATTTTGATGAAGTTTTTCATTTGAGAAGGTTTTAGTTGTTTTGGGTTCCAAAGATATAAAAAAGGGAGGTAAACCCGACAGTCTTCCAGCTAATTAATCCTTATCGTCATTCACCGCCAGTGATATACGCATGGCCGGCTCCTCATCCGTTTGCCTGCTGAAATAAAGCTGATATTGCTACCTTTGAACAATGATGACTGAATGATGGACGAGGTATTCTTATCACTGGGGTCGAATATGGGAGACAGGAAGGCCAACCTGCTCAGGGCACTCGAACTGCTTAAGTGTCCGGGCATAGAAATATTGGCATTATCAGGTATATATGAGACTGCCCCGTGGGGCTTTGTAACAGAGAACAATTTCTTCAATATGGTTGCCACAGCGGCCACCACATTGGGTCCCGACGAATTCCTGGCGGAGATAGGGAGGGTGGAGCGCTTAATGGGCCGGCAAAGGAAGGCGTCAGGGGCCCGCTATGAGTCGAGGCCGATAGATATTGACATCCTGTTTTTTGGTGAATGGATAATCGATACCGGCCACCTGGTTGTTCCGCATCCCCGCCTGCACGAGAGGAGGTTTGTGCTGGTTCCTCTGTCAGAGATAGCACCCCGCAGGGTTCACCCTGTCTTTGGCAGGACCATCTCAGAGTTGCTCGGCGATTGCGATGATGAACTGTCAGTTACTCCGGCAGGTAAGCTCGTGTGATGACGAATAGAAGGGGGCCGGACTCCCTGAAAGGCTCCCTCAACATGATTCATACCGGGCATTGTCATTTCAGGAAATCACTTCTGATATCGAAAAATGCAATGACGGCATTGTCATCGGGTGATACTTCATTGAACCTGCCGAATAAGGCAGGAGTGAAGGGACCCGAGAAAATCTGTTCCTCCCTGTAAGAACCTGAGGCGATAAGGTTTCTTGTGGTTATTATCTTCGATGATTCAATAACGGAATAGAAATGGTCCTCATGCGATCTGATCCCAGGGCCGAGAATCACCCGGCCGCTTGGTTGTCCTTCCCTCATTATATATGCTGACTTTCCTGTTTGCCGGTTAAAGATGAACTGGCGGAGTCTGTTCCCGATAGTTGATTCAATCAGTATGTAACTTCCTGAAGCAAAGATTTGTGTGGTTCCCGGAAGCCGAAGTTCATTGGTAATAAAGTGTTCCAGGATACTGCCGGCATCAGGGTGAGTACTGTAAAGTAATGCAAGTTCTTTTTCAGAGATGCCATGATCGCCAAGATCCAGTATATATTCCGGTCTGAACGTATTGTCGTCGATATGGTAGACAACATTCGATTCAGTATGAAGAAAAAACAGGGTATCGCCCGACTGGGAAAACATCTTGCCGGAATTGTTTGAAAACATTGACTGGATGATTAATTTTTTTACAGGATACGAGTGTGATAAAAGATTCCATTCCCCGTCATATATACCAATCGTGTTGAACTCTTCCTCCGGGTCAGCAGGCGACTCAACAATGGCATTATATTCGAGGGCGTAGGTGTAGTATTTCCCGGAGAACCAGACTGTACTCTCGCCGGGATAGATGTCAGTAAAGGTATGGCTTCCGGTATACGTTCCGCATGAATCAAACATAACAACCTTCATCTGGTCGAGAATGCCAATCTGGCCCGTTTCATGTTTTACAAAAAATGAACTGGCATGGAGGTATTCACCGGGTCCCCTTCCATGAGAATCGATTTTAAAGAGATATTTGCCACTGAGATCAAACACGAAGACCGCCTGTTGGTTGCCTTTATTGGACAGGACATATATTTTCCCATCCACGATCCTTACGTCGTCATATCTTTCAATCAGGCAATCTCTGGAGGTCTCAAGGGGGACGAACCTTACACATGTCGCAATGGAATCAATGCTGTACCTGCTTATTTTGTCCAGGTCGAGGTTGATTACCGGAACATCACTGTACCTGTTTGATTTTTTTTCTCTGCATCCTACTGAGATGAGTATCATGACAATGATACCGGTTAATGTGATAGTTCTGTTCATATACTCCCATTATTATCGGGTTGGGTGCACGAAGATATAAAATTTCCCCGGACTGCTGAGGGCGTTCCCGGGTCAGATAAGACCATTGTCGGCGAAGCTGTAGTAGGCTGAGCCGGCTATGATTATATGGTCGAGGAGCTGAACATCGAGGAGGCTTCCCGCATCGCGGATCTTCTGGGTTATCTGTATGTCTGATTCGCTGGGATTGTTGTTGCCCGACGGATGGTTGTGGCAGACAACAAGTCCCGATGCGAGGTTCTCGACGGCCTTTTTCATTATGATGCGGACGTCGGTTACCGTACCGCTGATGCCTCCCTGGCTTATCTTCATGCGGTTGATGGGTTTGTTAGACCTGTTGAGGAAGAGTATCCAGAACTCCTCATGGGTGAGGTCGGCCAGCAGGGGATGGAAGATGTTGAACACGTCAGCCGATGATTTTATCTGTCCGTTTTCGGGGGCTTCAGCCAGCTTGCGGCGCCGGCCCAGCTCGAGGGCAGCAGCTATGGTAACCGCCTTGGCTTCGCCAATGCCTTGTAATGCTCTTAGCTCGGGAATTCCCAGGCGGCCCAGCGAGTTAAGGTTGTTGCCCGCGAGTGCGAGCAATTCACGGCCCAGGTCCACGGCCGATTTGCTTTTCGTTCCGGAGGAGATAAGTATCGCCAGCAGTTCGGCGTCGCTGAGGGTGGCCGCGCCCTTCTCAATGAGCTTCTCCCTCGGTCGGTCGGAGGGGGCCCACTCGGTGATTTTGATTCCCATGAAGCGAGATGTTATTCCGATTCTAATTTATGAATAATTACTTTTTGTCTTGACACAAAAAGTAACAAAAAAGTCAAGACTCCAGATTTTTTAGGGATACGTCAGTTCGTCAGGTGCACCGCGTTACAACTCGTTTGCGGCTCAAACTTAATTTTTTCTGTTCTTTTTTCTTGACAATAAAGAACCAAAAAGTCAAGGCTTCATATTTTTCGGGGAATCGTCGCTTTAGTCAATAATCGCATTACAACTCTCCCGACATTTCTTCAAAACGTCGGGCTCAAACAGTAATGCTCCCTTGCATCAAAATGAGAATCATTACCGGTCCATTGACCTTCACTCCGATTCTTTTTCCCGAAAAATATGAGGCCGCCATACCATTTTCCCAACACCCTGCGCCCTAAGGAAACCTGTAACCTGAACCGAGACCGGCAACAGCCGGTCGAACTCACAACCGAAGGGAGAACCGAGCCGCAGGCGAGCTCACCGGAGCCGTAGCCGAAGGTAAACCCTGCACCCTGCACCTGAACCGAGCCCCGACTTGTCGGGGCGAGCTCGCGACCGAAGGGAGCAACCCTGAACCCTGTACCCTGCAACCTGGAACAAAAAAAAGACCGTCTCATTCCTGAAACGGTCCTGCCTGTATTTTGGTTTCGTTACTACTCGAGACCCTGTACGTGCTTTGTGAGGGAGGACTTGAGGTTTGCTGCCTTGTTTGCGTGAATGACATTCTTTTTGGCGAGCTTGTCGAGCATTGACGAAACCTTTGGAAGCATTTCACCGGCCTCTTTCTTGTCGGTTGTGCCGCGAAGCTTCTTGAGGGCATTGCGCATGGTCTTTGCATGATACTTGTTTTCTGCCTTCCTGGCTTCTGTCTGCCTGATTCTCTTTTCTGATGACTTGTGGTTTGCCATTTCTGTGTTATTACTTATTAATTTATTCCGAAAAAAATAACTCAGATCTATACTGAGTTATTCCTTCCGGGTTGTAGTCCGTAGGGGAATCGAACCCCTGTTACCAGGATGAAAACCTGACGTCCTAACCCCTAGACGAACGGACCATCAAAGAACTTTTAAATGCGGACGCAAAGAAATGACTATTTTTTCAATTCTGCAACACTTTTTCGCAAAAATCGAAGAGTGGTATTTATGTCCGCATCTGTTCATAAAGTACTAGAAGACATACCTTATTGAAAGCCCCCCGTTAATACCGTTCCAGCCTGTATGACCGATAAGATTGAAGCTTGGCAGGATGTCGAGAGCAAGGTTAAGCGGTATCTCATCGAAGGTATATTCGAGTCCTACCACGAAATCGGCTCCGATAACGAAACCGGCGTCAGCAGCCGTATAGTAGGGACTATTGTCCCAGAACCCGGCGTGTGCGCCAAATCCGAAATACCAGTTAAGTCCGGGATATTTTCCAGTCCAGTGGACATTTTCATAGAACCCCGTAATGACAAACCCGCCGTAGCTGCTGGCAAGTATTCCCTCGAAGGCATTGGCCTTGCTGACAAAGTGTTTGACAGTTACACCGTAGGGAATCCCTGCCCTGAGTCCAAGGGCTGTTTGATAGTCCTGGCCGCTGGCAGCAACCGCCATTCCGAGGGCAAGAACAGTGATGAATAGTGTCTTTTTCATAAATATCAAGTTAAATTGTTCGTTGTTTTAATGTCTCTTGTTCCCATCACCCAGTACCTTCTACCTTGCACCCTGCACCTTGCACCCTGCACCCTGCACCCTGCACCCTGCACCCTGCACCTTGTACCTTGTACCCTGCACCCTGCACCCTGCACCCTGCACCCTGCACCCTGCACCCTGCACCTCTTCAGAAGGGGTGCAAACTTAATAAAATTTCCTTTTCTAAATGTCTACATTGAATAATATCCTTTTAACGCAGCAGGAGCAGGCTTATTGCCATCAGTGCCATGCCGGCAATGAGTCCGTATATTGACAGGTGGTGTTCTCCATATTTTTCTGCGCCGGGCAGCAGCTCGTCGAGCGAGATGAAAACCATTATTCCTGCTACTCCGGCGAAGAGTATTCCGAATGTGGTGTCACTCATAAATGGCAGGAGTACCAGGTAACCGACAATCGCGCCAACCGGTTCGGCCAGTCCGCTCAGGAATGAAAGCATGAAGGCCTTTCTTTTATTTCCGGTGGCATAATAAACTGGTACCGATATAGCTATGCCCTCGGGTATGTTATGGATGGCTACGGCTATTGCAATGGCTACTCCTATCTCGACATCATCGAGCGCAGCAACGAAGGTAGCCAGTCCCTCGGGAAAGTTGTGAATGCCAATGGCAAGCGCAGTGAAGACACCCATTCGTATAAGCCGATGTTTGTACTGGCCTTTCTGGCCCTCTTCAATCTTTTTGATTTCATGGGGGTTCTCTTCGGAGGGAATGAATCGGTCAATTACGGCTATCAGGGCAATACCGCCAAAGAAGGCGAGCACTGTTACAAGCCATCCCCTGTTATCACCCAGTGTTGCCGAAAGGGAGGCCTGGGCCTTGAAGAAAATTTCGACGAATGAAACATATATCATAACTCCGGCAGAGAACCCGAGGCTGAAGGAAAGGAACCTGGTATTGGTACTCTTCGCGAAGAAGGCCAGGGTACTCCCGATGCCGGTAGCCAGTCCGGCGAACAATGTCAGCAGAAAAGCATACAGATAGTTGTTTAATTCCATTTCTATCTTTTATTAGGTTTTGATCAGGTTTTTAATATCAAGGCAATCAAAATCGCCCGAACTCATGAATAGCCAGACAGTTTTTTTTGCGCCGGCCGATGCCGCTGCGAGAGCTTTCTTCAACTCGCCGGAATTGCTGGTTACGAACAAATTATTGTGATTGAATGCCAACACTACGTCATTGCAGGTGATGGCCGGCAGTTTCTTTATTTCCAGGGCATGGGGATTGAAATAGACATAGGCTTTTCCGGCAGCATCCATGGTTCCGTCATACTGTCCGATGAAGCCGGCGTTCAGGCTGCTGTAGGTATGGAGTTCGAGGACTGCAGCAATGTTCCACCCGCTGTAGGCCGCGGCCACCGCTTCGATGGTTGCCCTCACCTTGGATGGTGCATGGGCAAAATCGAGGAAAACCACACTGTTCTCATCGGAACACAGCTTCTGAAGCCTGCGTGCCGTTCCCGGGAATGTGGGTATGGCAGCGTAGAACTGATCAGGGGCGAGTCCGGCCGCCAGGCATGCCTCCCGTGCTGCACTGAGATTCTGGAAGTTGTGGTTGCCGAAGAAAGGCACCTTCACGGTACTGTCGCCATATAGGGCATACCAGCCATCGCTCCTGATTATGTAGGGATGAACTCCGTAGAGTATTTTCGTTATGTCGCGACGTGCGTTTTCGGCTATAGCAACGGCATTGGGGTCGCCGTCATAGCAGGCCAGTGAGCCTCCCCTGGTAATCAGGCCGGCGAAGGTGCTGAACTGGCTGAGGTAATCCTCCCGGGTGGGGAAGACGTTCATATGGTCCCAGGCTATGCCGTTGATGATAGCGATGTCGGGGTGGTAGAGATGGAATTTGGGACGGCGGTCGAGAGCAGAGGAGAGGTATTCATCTCCCTCGAAGACGGCTATCTCAGAGTCGCTGTCGAGTGATACCATGGTGTTGTAGCCTCCAATTGCCGAGCCAACCATGTAGTCGAATTTAATGCCGTTATATTTCAGCACGTGCATTATCATGGCGGTGGTGGTTGTCTTGCCGTGACTTCCACCAACTACGATACGCCTCTTGTTGCGGGTTTGCTCGTAGAGATATTCGGGGAATGAGTTAATTGTTATGCCCAGTTCGCGGGCCCGCTGAAGTTCGGCATTGTCTTCCCTGGCATGCATGCCAAGTATTACGCGGCCGGTTTCGGGAGTTATCTTTTCGGGGAACCAGCCTTTCTGAGGGGGTAACAAACCGTATGAGGCCAGTCGTGATGCTGCGGGTTCAAATATCTCGTCGTCGGAACCGGTTACCAGGCAACCTTTCTGGTGCAGGGCTATAGCCAGGTTGTGCATTACCGCTCCTCCAATGGCAATGAAATGCACTCTTTCCTTACTGGTTCCGGTTCCGGCCAAAATTTAATAGTTTTGTTTATTAAACCTGATTTCAGTTTCCTTGTTTACAGGAAAGAGATCAAAAATACGAAGATAATTATGAAGATTCATTCCATTCATATCACGAATTTCAGGATTGACGGCGGCGCCATGTTTGGCGTGGTTCCGAAGGCGCTGTGGGGACGGGTGGTAACGGCCGATGAGAATAACCTGTGCAACTGGGCAATACGGTCGCTGCTGATCGATACCGGCAGCAGGGTGATTCTTGTCGATAACGGTTATGGCGACAAACAGGATGAAAAGTACTTCAGACATGTGCATCTCAACGGAGGTGACGGCCTTATTGGCGGACTGGAGAAGGCGGGGTACCGACCTGGGGATGTCACCGCTATGCTGCTGACACACCTGCACTCCGATCATTGCGGGGGAGGGGTGAGGCGGACCGCTGATGATAGCGGCTATGAGCTTGTGTTTCCCAATGCCGATTATATTGTGAGCCGCAGGCAGTGGGAATGGGCCATCAAACCGAACCTGCGGGAGGGCGATTCCTATCTTCCTGAGAATCTTTTCCCGATGAAGGAGAGCGGCAGGCTGAGGCTTATAGACGGGCCGATGCAACTGTGCGAAGGCGTTGATCTACGGATTGCCGACGGACATACACCGGGACAGATCATCCCGGTGGTCGACCTGGGAGACCGCAAGCTGGTGTTTGCCGCCGACCTGATACCGACCACGGCTCATATACCCCTTCTGTGGAACATGAGCTACGATATCGACCAGCTGAAGACCATTGAGGAGAAGAGAGTACTGCTCGGGGAGGCTGTGAAGAACAACTATGTGCTTATGTTCCAGCACGATCTGGAAACTGAGTGCTGTACGGTGGCAAGGACACAGAAGGGGATCAGGGCAGACAGGAGGCTCAGGGCTAAGGGCGGAGAGCTGGGGATATAGGATGTGGCTTTTCGTATACCGTATACCGTTTACCACTTTTAAGTTCACTATTAAACACTATGAACACTATGAACCCTATAAACTCTATGAACTTAATGAACTCTTTACTATCTTTAATCCGTTAACCTCTTAATTCTAACCAATACCTACCATAATGGCAGCATTTTTCTATGAAAAGCCGATGCAGCACGGCAAGGACACCACAAAGTACAAGCTGCTGACAAAAGATTATGTTAAGAAGATCAAGGTTGATGGTCGTGAGATCGTCAGGATTGAGCCTGAGGCTCTTGAATTCATTGCCCGTCAGGCCTTTGATGATGTCAATTTCTTTTTACGCACCAGTCATCTCGAAAAACTTAAAAAGATAATGGATGACCCCGAGGCTACAGATAATGACCGATTCGTGGCTTACATAATGCTCAAGAATACCGTCATCTCTGCCGAGGGAAAGCTTCCCTGGTGCCAGGATACCGGTACTGCCATCGTCATGGGCCGCAAGGGTGAAAATGTTTTCACCGGAACCGATGACCAGTTATATATCTCGAAGGGCGTCTATCGCACCTACAACGATAAAAACCTGCGCTATTCACAGATAGTGCCCACAACGATGTTTGCCGAAAAGAACAGCGGCTGCAACCTGCCGGCCCAGATTGATATCTATGCCACTGAAGGGAACCGTTATGAGTTTCTGTTCGTGGCCAAGGGCGGAGGCTCTGCCAACAAGACCTTCCTCTTCCAGCAGTCAAAGTCGCTGCTCAACGAAGAGTCGCTGAAGAAATTCGTAAGGCAGAAAATAGAGGATCTTGGAACATCCGCCTGTCCGCCATATCATCTTGCGCTGGTTATCGGGGGAACCTCGGCGGAGAACTGCCTCAAGACGGTGAAAGAGGCATCGGCAGGATTCCTCGATGATCTGCCCACCACCGGCAATGAATCGGGGAGGGCATTCCGTGACCCGGAATGGGAAGCAAAGGTGGAGAAGATATGCCAGGATTACGGCGTTGGTGCCCAGTTCGGAGGCAAGTACTTCGTGCATGATGTGAGGGTTATAAGGTTGCCAAGGCATGCTGCCTCCTGTCCGGTCGGCATGGGTGTAAGCTGCAGCGCCGACAGGAATATCAAGGGATATATAAGTGCTGACGGGGTATTCCTCGAGGAACTGGAGAAGAATCCCGCCCGCTTCATGCCTGCAAAGGCCCCCGAACTTGAGAAACCGGTAGAGATTGATCTCGACAGGCCGATGAAGGAGGTACTGGCCGAGCTTACGAAGTACCCGGTCAAAACCCGCCTCAACCTGCGCGGGACGCTCATAGTGGCACGCGACATAGCACATGCCCGCATCAAGCAGCTTATCGACGAAGGCAAACCCATGCCTGATTACTTCAAAAACCACCCGGTCTACTATGCCGGTCCGGCCAAGACACCCGAGGGAATGGCTTCGGGTAGCTTCGGACCGACGACAGCAGGCAGGATGGATTCATATGTGCCGCTGTTCCAGAGCCTTGGAGGATCGATGGTTATGCTGGCCAAGGGCAACCGCTCAAGACAGGTGATAGACTCATGCAAGAAGCATGGTGGTTTCTACCTTGGTTCCGTAGGTGGTCCTGCCGCGATACTTGGAAAGGAGAGTATCAGGTCGGTCGAACTGGTCGCCTTCGAGGAGCTCGGCATGGAAGCAGTGAGGAAGATCGTTGTCGAGAATTTCCCTGCTTTCATCCTTACCGATGACAAGGGTAACGACTTTTTTGACGAGTATAATAAATAGGTACAAGGTACAAGGTACAAGGTACAAGGTTCCGGGTTTCGGGGGGTTGCCCGTTGGGAGAGTAATAATCCCGTAGGGGTTGGATGTCCATAGCGCTGGCGTACCCTGAATTAATTCCGCCGCCGCAGTGAGATCTGCATATCTGACAGGCGGGTAACGCGGCGGCGGGGAGAAGGAAGTGATCCACGACAAGAAAAATAATTGACAATGAAAGGTAAAGTATTAAGAATAGTATCTCTGTTGCTTCTTTTTTCAGGGAATATTATTGCCCAGGAAATTCCCCGGGCCAATTTTGCACATACCTTTTCTATTGTGGCCCGTGATGCCAATACCGGCGAGATGGCTGTGGGAGTCCAGAGCCACTGGTTTTCAGTAGGCACCCTCGTATCATGGGGTGAATCGGGTGTTGGCGTCGTCGCCACACAGTCGTTTGTCAATCCTGCCCTCGGTCCTGATGGATTAAAGCTGATGGAGGAGGGGAAGAGTGCACGGGAGGCTTTGAAGATACTGATAGCAGCTGATGAGGGCCGTGACTTCCGCCAGGTGGCATTTCTCGACAACAGGGGTGAAGTTTCGGCCTGGACAGGTGAAAAGTGCCTGGAATCGGCTGGCCATCAGACAGGTGACAACTATTCGGTACAGGCCAATATGATGCTGAATGACAGGGTTGTACCTGCAATGGCCGGGGCGTTTGAGGAAAACAGTGATCTGCCTCTTGCCGAGAGGATAGTTAAGGTGCTGCAGGCAGCACAGGCTGCCGGAGGCGACATCAGGGGCAAACAATCGGCAGCGCTGATTGTGGTTGGTGGTGAGCCTGCAGCAGGACCATGGCTCGACAAGAAGGTTGACATCAGGGTCGACGATCACGGCGATCCTGTCACCGAACTTGAGCGGCTTCTGAGGGTGCACAGGGCATACGAACACATGAACGCGGGCGACCTTGCAATTGAACATAATGATATGGCTATAGCCATGCGGGAATATGAGGCTGCTGCTGCCATGTTTCCCGACAACCTCGAGATGAAATACTGGAAGGCGGTGGCGATGGCTAATAATAAGCAGGTGTCTGAAGCTCTCCCGCTCTTCAGGGAGATTTTCAGGGCCGACCCGAACTGGAAGGAGATGACCCGCCGGTTGCCCGGACCTGGGCTGCTGACGGTTTCACCGTCTGACCTCAAGAGAATACTTGATCTGTAAGCGAAAGGAAAACCTGCAAATCCTGCCGTTGCTGGCCGGTATTCCGTCAATCATTTCTTTCTCAGGATGTTGTAGGCGCAGAGGTAGCCTCCGAAGATGGCTCCCGAGAAGCCTCCGCCGGTTTTACCCCAGGCCGAAGCAATATGCACGTTGCCGGGCAGGGCCGAAGCATCAACTGAAGGTTTTGCCGGAACTTGGGCAAAGCCATAAACGGCTCCACCCGGAGCAAGGGTGTAGCGATTAACAGTAGCTGCAGTGCCGACCTCGCAGTAATCAACCTTCTTCCGGAATCCAGGCAGTATCTTCTCCATCCTGGCAATGAATATCTCAGCCACCTCTTCCTTCTTCCGGCGATAGTCATTCTTCGTCAGGCCCTCCCAGTCGGCCAGGTAATCGGTGCAGCAGATTGCACCGACACTACTGCCCTCCGGCGCCAGGGCCGAATCAATCCGGCCGTAGTCGACGAAGGTGAAGCTGCGCCTGTCAAATCCGGCATGGTTGTTTTTGATAATGTCTGACTGCCGTTCAATTGAGTCGTCAAAGACAAATGTTGAGTAATGACGGCTGCCGATGACAGAGAGATTATTGTTGAATCCAAAATATACAGTCAGCAGTGATGCCCCGGTCTTCTGTTTAGCCAGTTCATTGGTCAGCTTTGTGCGGTACTCCTCCGGCAGCCATTCAGCAAAGTGTAAGGGTGCGTTGTTCATTACAATTTCTGATGCAGTTGCCGTTAACAACTCTTCCCGTGAGCCTCTCTTACTGCTAAAAGTGACACCTGTTACGACTCCGTTATCGGTGGTTAGTCCCTTTACCTTATGGCTTAGCAGCACCTCTCCGCCGTGGTCGCTGATAAAACGGGCCAGATGGTCTGACAGCATCTGCGAACCGCCTTTTATGAAGCTTGCTCCTCCGCCTCCGTAGTAACTTCCCTGGGCAATGTTGTAGTAGGTCATCGACAACGAATAGGGATCGTCATGGAAATAGCCCAGGTTCCCCAGAAGCACCAGCTTCAGGTCTTCATCGTTTATTATCGAGTCGAGCCAGTCACCCACGCTCATTTCGGGTAGAGGCTCGCCACCTGCTCCCTTTCTTTTCGGATTGAGTATCTGGTCGAAGTAGTTGTCAATGCCGGCTGTTTCGGAAGGGAATCTTCCCTTAAGGACCGTTGCAGCCTCTGCAGGGTCGTGTGGAACGGTGATGTCAACATTCCGGCACAGGAATCGGTAAAACTCGGGAACCTTCACCAGCTTTACCTTGTCAGTCACTCCGAGTTCGCTGAATATGCGGTTTTTCATGTCGCGCGGCGATGGACCGTCCATCTCATGCAGGCCCACCTCAAGGGTGTAGTCGCCTCTTTTAAAGGTGGTTGCACATCCCCCGGGCTGCGAATGCTGTTCTATCAGCAGTACCTTTCTGCCTTCACGGGCCAGCTTGGCACCGGCTGTCAGTCCGCCCAGTCCGCCTCCCACAACAATTACGTCATAATCCATATTATTGCTATTTAATCTCAGGTATGGGGTACCTTTTAAACTCCTTATTGCGATCAAACAGGTAGCGGCAGGTGATATAGTTTTTTACCGGCACACTCCCTACAGATATGAATATCTTTCTCATTCTCGGATTGAAATCGGCTACCCACGAGAATTCTACTTCGGTGTAGTGGGGTTTCTTCTCGAAGGCTCTCCTGACGTGAAGTATGAACGCCGATTCGATGCCATGGTTCTGGTATTTCGGTATGACGCCCATAAGAAGACCTTTTGCACGGGTCATGGTTTTCCGCTTCTTCAGCCAAAGGAACCTGATCATGTTAAGCAGGTGCATCTTGCCGTTGAGGTGTTTGAATATCTGGTTCACATCGGGAAACATAAGATAGATCGCTATGGGCTTACCCTCGAAATAGGCAATCCATATAAACTCTTCGTCGACAATGGCCCTTGCTTTTTTGAGGACTTCTCTTATGTACTCCGGCTTGAGGGGTTCGAAGTGAGTCTTGAATGAAGCCCAGGCCTCATTGAATACCCCGGCGAAATCGCGGGTATAGCGTTCCTCTTCCTTCCAGCTGAAATGGGAAAATGTATATCCGGGTTTTGCTGCCACCCATTCGGCTATTTTCTGGAACCTGTCGGAGAGAGGCCGGGTAATGTCGAGATGGAATCCCTCCATTTTGTAATAGGTTTGGAATCCGTATGCCTCAAACAGCTCCTTATAATATGGATGATTATATGGTACGTCGAAGGAGGGATGAGTGAAACCGTCAACCAGCAGTCCCCAGTATTTGTCCGTTTCGCCGAAATTGATGGGGCCGTCCATTGCCTCCATGCCTCTCTCTGCCAGCCAGTTGCGGGCGGTATCGAATAACACCGTGGCCGCGGTGTTGTCGTTTATACATTCAAAGAAGCCCATACCCCCGGTAGGCTGGTCGTGGGTATGTGCCAGGTTGTGGTCGATGAAGGCGGCGACTCTTCCGATAAGATTTCCCTTTTCATCCTCGAGTATCCACCTGTCAGCTTCGCCATGCTTGAAATAGGGATTTATGGCCGGATCGAATATCGATTCTATGTCCTTGTCCAGAGGACAGACCCAAACCGGATCATCCCTGTAGATACTCCTTGCCGTGTCGTGGAATTTCTTCCTGGTTCTGCGGTCGGCAACCCTGGTTATTTTCATGCCCTGCATTTTTGATATGTCCTTTGGCTATCCCCTGCTTCTTCTGCCGGGGAACATACCGGTTTATTCTTTCGCCTTTACCTCCTGTAGACTTCTGCGAGCAGTTCGCGGTATTTCCCGGTTATTACCTGTCTTTTCAGCTTAAGGGTAGGGGAGAGTTCACCCGTGGCCGGACCCCATTCATCGGGTACCAGCCTGAAGCGCAGTATCCTTTCGTGCGGACTGACTACCTTGTTGTATTTATCGACTTCGGCAGAGATGGCTGCAAGCACCTCCTCCGATTCTATCAGGTTGCCTTTTATTCTTGTTTCAGGGCTTTTCTGTGCTTCCAGCTCCTCAAAATATTTAGTATTTGGGGAAATGAGGGCACTGGCAAATTTCTCGTGTTCTCCCACAACCATTATCTGGTCTATCATTGGCGACTCCTTGAAGATATTCTCGATAAGCTGGGGTGCAATGAATTTTCCGCTTGAGAGTTTGAATATCTCCTTCTTGCGATCGGTAACCATCAGGAATTTTCCATCTTCGAGATATCCAATATCTCCGGTGCGGAACCATCCCTCCCCGTCAAATGCGGCTTTTGTCAGCTGGGGGTCGTTGAAGTAACCGATCATCACATTGGGACCCTTGCAGAGAATTTCGCCGTCGTCGGCAATTTTAACCTCAACACCTTCAATTGTATAGCCTACCGATCCAAGCTTGACTTCACCCTTGTGCTGCCGGTTGATGGTTATTATGGGTGAAGTTTCGGTAAGGCCGTACATGTTGATGATTTTTATACCTGCAGCCCAGAATACCCTTTCAAGTCGCGGAGGCAGGCTTGCTCCCCCGCAGCCTACCAGTCTTACATTATTGCCAAGGGCGGCCCTCCACTTGCTGAATATCAGTTTGTCGGCGAGGGCCAGCTTGCGTTCATAGAGCCAGCCATTCTCAGCGAAGGGCTTGTACCGGTTGCCGAGCTTCACGGCCCAGAAGAAGAGACTCTTCTTAATGCCCGTGAGCTTCTTGCCCTTTGAGATTATGACATCGTAGAATTTTTCGAGAATGCGGGGTACGGCATCGAATCCATTGGGCTTGATCTCCTGCATGTTAGCAGCAATCGTACCCATATTTTCGGCGTAATAGATGCTGGTGTTGCTGTACTGGGTCTGGTAGTTACCCAGGCGCCCGCCCACATGGCATAGGGGTAGTATGCTAAGATACTTGTCTTCCGGTTTAAGGTCGAAGACTTCAGCTGCAGACAGGAAGTTGCTTACCAGGTTACGGTGGGAAAGCATCACCCCTTTCGGGTTGCCCGTGGTTCCTGAAGTATAAATAAGAACCGCGCAGTCGTCGGGTGTGATGCTGTTGCTGATGGTACGCACGGCGGTGCGGGTCTCTTCCGTGCTCTTCCGGCCGTCTTCGGCCACCTCGAGCCAGTGAGCAGTACCCTCAACCTGATCGAAGGTGAATATCTTTATTGATCTGTCGGCGGCGGTGGCAGCGGGCTTGACAGTCTTCAGCAGCCTGGCATCAGAGACAAAAACCGCCTTTGCCTTGCAGCTCTTAATAATGTATTCATATTCAGGGGTTGTGAGTGAGGTGAAAACAGGTACGTGTATCACCCCCAGCATGGCCATGCCGAGATCGGCGAAGTTCCACTCCGGACGGTTGGATGAGACGGTCACTATCATGTCTCCCTTGCGGAATCCCATATTATATAGTCCGTGGCAGAAACTCTCAGCCAGTTCGCAATATTCGCGTGAACTGTACTTTTTCCATTGTCCATTATGTTTGTGGCAGAGGGCATCATCTTTATCGGGGAACGACCTGTATCGTTCCAGGAGATCGAATGTACGGGTTGTTTTCATGGTGGCAGGATTTGGTCAGGTATGAGCATATTTTACGGCAATATAGTAAAAATCGAGATATTGATTGTGATAGAAGATTGGGGCTGATAACCTTAAAGCGATTCAAACAATTTAGTATTTGTATATTTTTCAATGTATTAACTTCGGAGTCAGATAGTCAATTCAAACCGGCGCCAATTGATCGGGGTCACCGGCTTCTCCATCTGACAGAAAAAGCTTGCTTGTAAGTGAGACTTTTTTTGCCCACTGACAATTTTTGACACCATCATGATTTAACTTTGTACTCCCTGCCTCCGGCCTCGACTCGGTGAGTCTCCGCCGGAGGTCATAGAAAAATAAGATTTACAAATATAGAAAATCAATTCACAGGGCGGGGTGGAGGGATGATTACGCCAAATACAAAAAATGAAAACATGAAAGACAATA